>VGZJ01000207.1 GCA_016872595.1 Planctomycetota bacterium | reverse complement strand
AGAGGCCATGAAACGACGCAAGATCATGAAGAAGGCACGATCCAAGAAGAAGCGGCCAATACTCATGGCCGACTTGGAGCGAAGGTATCGCGAATCACCTGGGTTTTAGCCCTCTCGCGGATCGTTGAACGAAATGCCTCCTTCACCATAGTGTTGTCCTCTGCCGACTGTCCCCTGTCCTCTCCTCACAGGTGCCTTATGTCGCGTCCCAAAGTGTTCGTGTCACGCCGCATCCCGGACGAGGGGCTGAACGCGATCCGCGCCGCGTGCGACGTGGACCTGTGGCCGGACCAACTCCCCCCGCCGGCCGACGAACTGAAGCGCCGCGTCGCCGACTGCGACGGCCTCGTTTCGCTCCTCACCGACCGCATCGACGGCGCGCTGCTCGACGCCGCGCCCAAGCTCAAGGTGGTGAGCAACTACGCGGTCGGGTTCAACAACGTGGACGTGGCCGCGTGTACCGCGCGCGGCGTGTGCGTCGGCAACACGCCCGGCGTTCTGACGGACGCCACCGCCGACATCGCGGTCACGCTGCTGTTGGCCGCGGCGCGGTGCATCGGCGCGGGCACCGCGGACGCGAAGAACGGGAAGTGGCTCACGTGGGAGCCGCTCGGCTGGCTCGGCCAAGACCTCGCCGGGCGCACCCTCGGCATCGTCGGCATGGGCCGGATCGGGTTCGCCGCGGCCAAGCGCCTGCACCACGGCTGGGGCATGAAGGTGCTGTACGCCGACCAGTTCGCCAACGCCGCCGCGGAGAAGGAACTCGGCGCGCAGCGCGTCGCGTTCGACGACCTGCTCGCGCAGAGCGATTTCGTCTCGGCGCACGTCGATCTGAACCCGACAACGAAGGGCATGTTCGGCGCGGCCCAGTTCGCCAAGATGAAGCGGACGGCGGTGTTCGTGAACACCGCGCGCGGGCCGCTCGTCGATCAGACGGCGCTGGCCGCGGCCCTGCGCGGCGGCACCATCTTCGCCGCCGGCCTCGACGTGACCGACCCGGAACCGCTGCCGACCGACCACGAACTGTACGCCCTACCGAACTGCGTGATCGTGCCGCACATCGCCAGCGCGACCGTGGGCACGCGGAACGCGATGGCCCGGCTGTGCGCGAACAACGTGCTCGCCGGCGTGAAGGGCGACCCGCTCCCCACGTGGGTGAACCCCGAGGTCGCGGACAAGCGCCGCGCGTAACGTCGCGGGGCCGCAAGCGGCGCGCCGTAACTCGCGTGTAACGGCGCAATCCGTTGGGTGTGTGGCTCCGTCTTGTGGGTGTTACCATCATTGGTAAAGGAACCACCCGTGAACAACCTCCCCCTCTCCCGCCGCGGGTTTCTGGCCGCGTCCGGGGCCGCCGCGCTCACCACACTCGCGCCCTCGGTCGCCCGCGCCGCGGACGGCGCGAAAGACGCCGCTGCCGCCACGAACGCCTTCGCCGCAGACCTGTTCCGCCACCTCGCCGGGCCGAAGAGCGAAGAGAAGGGTAACCTGTTCTTCTCGCCGTTCAGCATCGAGGCCGCGCTCGCCATGACCAGCGCCGGGGCACGCGGCACCACGTATGACGAAATGGCGAAGGTGCTCCACCTGCCCAAAGAGCCGCACGCGGCGCTCGGCGACCTGATCGGCAAGCTGAACCAACCCGCGGGCGACATCAAGCGGCCCTTCCAGTTGTCCGTCGCCAACGCGATCTGGGCGCAGAAGGGCTACCCGTGGGAGAAGGAGTTCATCGACCTCACGCGCAAACACTACGGGGCCGGAACCGTCGAAACGAACTTCGCGGAATCCGAAGCCGCGCGCGAGCAGATCAACAAGTGGGTCGAGAAGGAAACGCGCGAGAAGATCAAGAACATCATCGGGCCGGGCGTCATCACCGCGCTCACCCGCATGGTGCTCGCCAACGCCATCTACTTCAAGAGCAACTGGCTGTACCAGTTCGACAAGAAGAACACCAAGGACGCGCCGTTCGCGCTGGCCGACGGCAAGAAGGCCGAGGTGCCGCTCATGCACCTGTCGGGCAAACTGAACTACGGCGAGATGCGCACGCTCGTCACCCGTGTCGGCGAAGTCACACAGGTGCTCGAACTGCCCTACGCCGGCAAAGACCTGTCGATGCTCGTGCTGCTGCCGGAAGCGCGCGCCGGCGTCCAGCGGTTGGCCCAGTGGCTCAGCGGCAAGACGCTCGACGGCGTGAAGCTGACCGAGACCGAGGTGAAGGTGTGGCTGCCGCGGTTCAAGAGCGAGAGCGCGATCAGCCTGAAGCCGGTCCTTGAGGACATGGGCATGAAGGCCGCGTTCGGCAACGCCGACTTCACCGGCATGTCGCCCAAGGGCAAAGAGCTGTACATCTCGCACGTGCTCCACAAGGCATTCGTGGACGTGAACGAAGAGGGCACCGAGGCCGCCGCCGCGACCGTAGTCGTGGTGAAGGGCAAGAGCGCCCCGCCGCAGCCGAAGGAGTTCCGCGCCGACCGGCCGTTCGTGTACGTCATCCGCGACAACGCCACCGGCGCGACCCTGTTCATGGGCCGGTACATGGGGCCTGTGTGACTTCCGATTGCGATGTGTGATTTCCGATTGCAGATTTGTGATTGACGATTGAAAAAGGGCGTCTGGTCCTTGTCCTCAATCGTCAATCACAAATATGCAATCATCAATTCCCAAGAGGTGCGTCATGCGTTCCCTGATTCCGCTCGCCGCGGTCGCGCTGTTCGCGGCCCCCGCCAGCGCGGACCCGACGACCTGCGGGCACGGCACGAAGCTCGACTTCGTGGACAGCCCGAAGGAGGCCGCGGCGCTCGCCAAGAAGGAACAGAAACTCGTCCTCGTCCTCCACGTGTCCGGGCACTTCGAAGACCCGGGCCTGACCTGAAACAACGCCGAAGCGCTCCGTGTGGGCGCACTGAACAACGAACAGGTCGGCAAGTTCTGCAACGAGTACTTTGTGTCGTCGTACCAGAAGGTCGCGACCTTCAAGATCGTGAACGGGCAGAAGCAGGGCGGGAACGTGGCCGCGTACTTCTGCGCCCCGGACGGCCGCGTGCTGCACTGCGTCGCCGGCCCGGTGGACGCGCAGACCTTCCTGCGCGAGGCCAAGTGGGTCGTCGAGACCACGAAGGCCGCGATGAAGGCCAGCACCGGCAAGGACGGCACGATGGACGGGGCCAAGTTCAAGGAACTGTTCCGCAAGGGCCACGCCGAGAAGTTGCGCCAAGAGTTCGGGATCGTCGTCGAGGCCGTGACCTACGACCCGCCGGAGGCGATGGACCCGAAGGACGCGCTGACCTACCGCGACCCGACCGGCCGGCCGCTGGCCCCGAAGCTGCCGCCCCCGCCGATCAACGGCCCGGACGTGACCATCAGCGACAAGAAGTTCGACGAGCTGCAAAAGGCCGCCGCCGCCGCGCCGGGCAACCGCTACGCCGAGTGCAAGGTCGGCGGCAAGCGCGTGGTGGTCACGAACCAGAGCCTCGTTCACCAGATCATGGCCGCGCACTCGATGGCCCCCATCGAGCGCGTCTACGGCACGGTGTTCGAGAACATCTTGGGCGAGAAGATTTCCACGAAGCCCGTCGACGTGGTGAAGCCGTTCACGTGGGTGGACAAAGACGGCAACCGGCTGCGCCCCGAAAAGGCGCTCCCCGGCGGGCGCTGATGGTCCCGCCGCTTGCGGCTTCGTGCACACTCGCGAAGCCGCAAGCGGCCACCGCGCCGCCTGTAACGTCTGCGCCGCGCTCCCGTTCTCGCTTACCGCTTCATTCTCGACGCGCGCGCGACAAGTCTCCCCGGCCCCGGCCGATACCCTTGCACGTTCGGTACAAGGGGCCACACTCATGCTCGCCACTCTCGCGCTCGCGTCCGCGCTGTCCGCGCCGTCGGCAGAACCGGCACCGCCCGCACCGCGGTACTACTTCCTGCTGTTCGCACAGCAGTCCGTCCCGTTCGTGCCGCGGACCTCGCACACCTACGCCACCTACGTGAAGGCGACCCCGACCGCGGACGGCAAGAGTGCCGTCGAACAGGTCACGATCAGTTGGCTCCCGGCGGAAGGGCCGGTCGAACCGCTGCGCCTGCGCTCGTCGCCGGGCAAGAACTTCTCGCTCGAAGAGACCTTCGCCATCGCCGCGAAGGACCGGGCGCGCGTCTCCATGTGGGGGCCGTTCGAGATCGACGCGACCCGGTACGACCTCGCCGTCGCGCAGGTCCGCGCGCTCGACAGCGGGGCGGTCCGGTTCCGCACCCTCGATTCGCTCGGCCGCAACCGCTCCGTGTCGCACTGCGTCCACGCGGTCACGTACACCGACCCGAACCTGCAGTGGCTCCGCCAGCCGGTGCTGAAGGTGGGCGAACCCGGCACCGCGAAGCTCGCGATCAAGTACGCGGAGAGCGGCGCGTTCCTGAGTACGGAGACGCACGACTGGCTCCTGCCGGTGCTGGGCCTCGACAAGCAGCCCGTGGTGCGCCGCGCGCTGGGCGAAGTGGTCCCGCGCCAGTGGCGCTGAGTACCGCCCACACCTCGCCCCCACCAAAGCGTGGGGGAGAGGTGTGGAGTGCGGCGCTAGCTCGCGCGCGTGCTGCTACAATGCCTTCTCCTTTAAGGAGGCGCGCCCGTGTCCGAAGCCATCACAATTGCCACGCGGCCCGACGGCGTCGCGGTGCTCACCTTCGACCAACCCGGCAGCCGGGCCAACGTCCTGACGCGCGAACTGTGGACCGAGTTCGGCGACGCGCTCGCCGGCCTCGCTGCGCGCACGGACCTGAAGGGCTTGGTGCTGGCGAGCGCGAAGCCGGGCGTGTTCATCGCGGGCGCGGACCTGAAGTTGCTCCAGAGCGCGCCCGGCCCGAACGACCCCGCCGTGCGCGCCTTCATCGACCTCGGCCTGCGCGTGCTGGAACAACTGGAGGCGCTGCCGTTCGCGACGTGCGCCGCCATCGACGGCGCGGCCCTCGGGGGCGGGTTGGAGGTCGCGCTGGCGTGCGACGCACGAATCTGCGGCACCAACCCCAAGGTTCAGCTCGGCCTGCCAGAAGTGAAGCTGGGGCTGATACCCGGTTGGGGTGGGACGCAGCGCCTGCCGCGCGCCATCGGGCTCTCGGAGGCGTCGGAGATGGTGGTGAGCGGGCACGCGGACGAGGCCGAAACGTGCGTCAACAGCGGCCTCGTGGCGCGCGTCGTCGCCTCGGAGCGGCTCGTCGACGAGGCGAGCGCGCTGGCCCGCGGGCCGCGCCCGACCAAGCGGCGCGGCCCGCTGTCGGCCGCGGAGCGCGAGAGCACCATCGCCGCCGGCACCGGCAGCGCCGCGGCGCGCGAGGCCCTGCGCGTGATGGAACTCGGCGCGGCGCTCCCGCTCGCCGACGCCATCAAGATCGAGACCGAAGCGTTCCTGCGGCTCGCCGGGTCCGACGAGTCGAAGCGCCTCATCACCGACTTCTTCGCCAGCCGGAAGAAGTAGAGAACAGAGGACAGAAGGCAGAAGAATATTAACCACAGAGTCACAGAGAGCACTGAGCAAGACCAATACAGAGGAACCCGCGAGAATGCAGGGGGTTCAAGACATTGTTCTCTTCTGCTCGGCTTTCTGCCTTCCTCTGTGTGCTCTGTGACTCTGTGGTTACTATTCTTCTGCCTTCTGCCTTCTGCGTTCTGTCCTCTGTCCTTTGGTCTCCCATGATCCGCCTCGTACTCGGTTCGCGCAACAAGAAGAAGCTGAAGGAAATGCTCGCGCTGTTGGGCGATCTGGCACTGGACCTGACGGACCTGACGCCGTACCCGGGCGCGCCGGAGGTCGAGGAGACCGCGGACACGTTCGTCGGCAACGCCACCCTGAAGGCGACGCAACTCGCGCCCGCGCTGGGGGCGTGGGTGATCGGCGAGGACAGCGGGCTGTGCGTGCCGGCGCTCGGCGGCGCGCCCGGCGTGTACTCGGCGCGGTACGCCGGCGCGCACGGCGACGATCAGGCCAACAACGACAAGCTGCTGCGCGAAATGGCCGCGCTCACGGGCGACGCGCGGGCCGCGTACTACGTCAGCACCGCGGTTCTGGCCGATCCCGCGGGCACGGTGGTGGCGTCGGTCGAGGGGCGCTGTCACGGCGTCATCGTCGAGGCGCGCCGCGGCACCGGCGGGTTCGGCTACGACCCGCTGTTCCTCGTCCCGCAATACGGCCAGACGTTCGGCGAACTGCCGCCCGATGTGAAGCGCCAGATGAGCCACCGCGCGCGGGCGTTCGAGCAACTGCGCCCGGTGGTCGAGCGCGAAGTCGTGAGGGCGTGACCCGTGAGCTTCTCCGAACTGCGGTCCGACATCACCGACTTCCGCAACTACATCCGGGCCGAGCGCGGGCTGAGCGATAACACCGTGCAGAGCTACGGGCGCGACCTCGACCGCTTCGCGAAGTGGGTCGTGCTGGTGCGCCTCGCGAGTTACCGCAAGCCGACGCTGAAGGAACTGGCGAGTTACGTCGGGTTCCTCCACGACGAGAAGCTCGCGCCGCCGAGCATCGCCCGGCACCTCGTCGCGCTCAAAATGTTCTACCGCTACCTCAAGATCGAGGAGCGCGCCGACGCCACGGCCGTGGACCTGCTCGGCTCGCCGAAGCTGTGGGAGCGCGTGCCCGAGGTGCTGCCGCCGACCGCGGTGGAAGCGCTGGTCAACGCGCCGCAACCGGGCGACCGCTTCTACGTGCGCGACCGGGCAATGTTGGAAACACTGTACGCGACCGGGTGCCGCGCCTCCGAAGTCGTGGGGCTGAAGATCGCCGACGTGTACTTGGATTCGGCGTTCCTGAAGTGCTTCGGTAAGGGGAGCAAGCAGCGCGTGGTGCCGCTCGGCTCGCACGCGGTAGCGGCCCTGCGCGCGTACCTGCACGGCGCGACCGCGGACGGCGCGCGCCCCAGCACCGGCGATTCGGAAGTGGTGTTCGTGAGCAAGACCGGCCGCCGGCTGACGCGCATACACCTGTGGGCACTGGTGAAGAAGTACTGCAAGCGCGCCGGCCTTCCCGGCACGGTCAGCCCGCACACGCTGCGGCACAGCTTCGCCACGCACCTGCTCAGCGGCGGCGCGGACCTGCGCGCCGTTCAGGAAATGCTCGGCCACGCCTCCATTCAGACCACGCAGATTTATACCCACGTGGACCGCGACCGCCTCAAGGCGATGCACCGCCAGTTCCACCCGCGCGGGCAGGCGGGCGAGGGCGAGAAGCCCCCAGAATAAGCCGTTCGCGAAGCCGCAAGCGGCGCTAGAAGCCCCACGCCGTTAGCACGCGCTCTTGGGCGTCGGGCGCGTCGGCCGGCACCGGCACCAGCGCGGGCAGGTGGCGGAACCACGTCAACTGGCGCTTCGCGAACTGGCGCGTGTGCGTGCGGATCAGCTCGACGGTCGCCCCCCAATCGCCGCCCGCGTCCAGCCATTCGAGCAGTTCGCGGTAGCCGAGCGCTTGGCGCGCCTCGCGGCTCAGCGGGCGCGGTAACGCGCGCAACCGGCGCACCTCGTCGAGCCAGCCCGCGGCCAGCATCCCGTCGACGCGCCGGTTGATGCGCTCGTATAGCGCCTCGCGCGGCAACTCCAACACCACACCGGGAATGTTCGCCGCTTGCGGCATCACAACTGGCGTGAACGATGGCGTGTCCCACGTCTGCTGCCAGTCGGAAATCGGCTTTCCGGTCAGCGCGTGAACTTCCAGCGCGCGCACCACGCGGCGCACGTCGTTGGGGTGCAGCCGCGCCGCGGTCCTCGCATCGACGGCCGCGAGTCGCGCGTGCAGCGCCGCGTTGCCGTCGCGCGCGGCCTCCGCTTCGAGGGTCGCGCGCAGCCCCGCGTCCGCGGGCGGGCCGTCGAACAGGCCGTGCAGCAGCGCCTTCAGATAGAAGGGCGTGCCACCGACAAAGATGGGCCGCTTGCCGCGCGCCGAGATGTCGGCACACGCGGCCCCCGCGCGCTCCAGCCACCACGCGACCGTGAGCGATTCCCACGGGTCGAGTACGTCGAGCAGGTGGTGCGGCACGCGCGCGCGTTCGTCGGCGCGCGGCTTCGCGGTGCCGACGTCCATGCCGCGGTACACGGTCATGGAGTCGAGCGCGACGATCTCGCCGCCGACGCGCGCGGCGAGGTCGAGGGCCAGCGCGGTCTTCCCGCACGCGGTCGGCCCGGTCAGGATCAGGGCGCTCGCGAACATGCCCGGCATTGTAGCACCGCCGCGGCGAAGAGGGTTCTCCGCGGTGAATCCCCTTCTGCCCTCTTCGGCGGTCTGCAAGAATAGCCGCATGAGTACCGACCGCGACGCCCTGCTCGCCGCCATCCGCGCCAACCCGGACGAGGACACCCCGCGCCTCATGTTCGCGGACTGGCTCGACGAGAACGGCGACCCCGACCGCGCCGAGTTCGTGCGCCTCCAGTGCGAACTGGCGCGGCTCGAAGAGGACGACAGCGACAGCCGCACGCTGTACGAGTTCCTCACCGAGCGCGACTACGTCACCAAGCCCGCGGCCGACTGGAGCAAGATCGACGCCGGCATCCACCGGCGGATCGCGCTCGAACTGCGCGCCAACGACCTCGCGCGCGCGCACCACGAGGACTGGCTCCCCAAGTTGCCCAAGGCGTACAAGGCGAACTGGTCCGGGTTCCGGCGCGGGTTCGCGCACCGCGTCGAGTTGGGCACCTTCACAAAGCTGAACGCGCGCGCGAAGCGGCTCCGGGCCGCGACCCCGGCGGTCACGCTGGTAGCCGGGCGGTTGGCCGTCGAAGACGTCGAGCGCATGGCCGACGCCGGGTTGCTCGGCTGGCTGTCGGGCCTCGACCTGCGGTACGAGAGCGCCGCGGCGCTGCGCGCGTTCGGGCACCGCCCGGAGGCCGCGGGCGTGCGCGAACTGCGCGTGTGGTACGACGACGCCGACGCGGTGCTGGGCGCGGTCGCCGAGTCGCCGCACTGGTCTGGGCTGCGGTCGCTCGTCGTCACCGGGGCGGTGGCGAGCGAGGGCGCGGCGGTCACCCTGTTCGGGGCCGCGCACCTGCGCACGCTGCGCCGGTTGCACCTCGTCGGCACGTCGTGGACCGCGACCGCGGCCCGCGCGCTCGCGGCCGGCGGGTTCACGGAGCTGCTCGCGCTGCGGCTCTCGCGGTGCGGCCTCGACGACGACGCGACCGAGGTGCTGGCCGCGTGCCCGGACCTCGCGCGGCTCCGCAGCCTCGACCTCGATTCCAACGTGCTGACCGGGCGCGGGGTCACGGCGCTGCTGTGCGCGCCGGCGTTGGCGAACCTCGCGTACCTCGGTATCGGCGCGAACCCCGCGCGCGGCCTCGACGCGAAGAAGCTTGCCGGCCTCGCGCCCGGCGCGCTCCGCATGCTGCACGCGCACGGGTGCCAGCTCCGCACCCCGGACGTGCGGGCCCTCGCGCGCTCGCCGCGGTTCCGCAACTTGTGGTACCTCGACCTCGACAGCAACGGGTTCGGCACGCCCGCGGTGCGCGAACTGGTGCGCGGGTTCGGCGCGTTCTGCCCGCCGATCATCTGGATGACGCACAACCGCATCGACGACCGCGGCGCGGAACTGCTGGCGAACTGGCCCGCGGCCCGCGCGCTGCGCGTGCTGCACCTGAAGTTCAACGACGGGATGACCGACGCCGGGGCGCGCGCCGTGCTCGACAGCCCGCACCTCGCGGGCCTCGAAGGGCTGGGCCTGTCCACCGCGACCGACGACCTGAACGCGCGCATGAAGGCCCGCTTCCGGCACCACGACCAGACGTATTATTGATGTCGCGCGGGGCCGAAGTGGGATGGGAGCCGGCCGCACCGGGGCCGGCTCCAGCGGTCCGAAGGGGCTACGGCTTCTTCGGCGGGTCCACCGCGGGACTCATCGGCTTGGCGTTCTCGATGTGTTTGATCGCGGCCTCCAGCGTCTTAATCAGGTTGTCGAGCGCGATCACCTCGCCGGCCAGTTGCGGCTCGATTTGCTTCTGCGCCGCTTCCAACTTCTTGATCTCGGCCATCTTCTCGTCGAACGGCTTTTTCTTGTCGGCCAGCATCTTCTTCAGGTTCGGCAGGGCCGGCTTCGCGCCCGCGCCCATCGCCATCAGCGTCGTGATCGAGGCGATGGTGAGTTGCTGGGGCGCGGTCCCGTCCTCGAACACGCGGACCACGTCGTTCAACTTCTTCCCGGCCAACTCGCCCAGAATGGCGATGGCCTGAAGCGCCTGCACCTTCACCCCCACTTCGGTGGAGGTGAGGAACCGGGCGAAGGCGTCGAGGTTGTCTTCGTTCACCTCTTTGGGGTCGAATCGCATGAGTACGAGCCGCGCCCAGATTTCGACCTGCTTGTCCTTCTCGAGGGCCGGGCGCTTGGTCTTCGGGTCGCCGACGCGGAACTTCATGAAGGCGACGATGGTGTCCGCGGCCTTGACGTTGATCGGCGGTTGCGGGCCGTTGGGCTTCTTCACCTCGGCCCACGGCGGGCCGAGGAGCATGAGCGACTGGAGGGCCTCCATCCGCACCGAGGCGCTCACGTCTTTGGCGAGCACGTCGGCCAGCGCGGTGAGAGCCTTCATGTTCGGTCCCGCCTCTTCGTGCATCCCGACACGGCCGAGGGTGTTGGCGATGCTGCGGCGCGTCTCGTAGGCCGGGTCGCTCATCGCGATACCCGTGAGCGCGGTGATCGCCCCTTGGCCCTTCGGCCCGAACATGGCGATGGCCTGCACCGCGCTGACGCGGCTGATGCCGCCCGGCAACCCCTTATCGACGGCCTCGGACAGCAGGCGCAGGGCCTCGACGTTGTCGGCGTTATTGTCGAAGGAGATTTGACCCACGGTGTTGTACACCGCGATGCGCACGCCGGGGTCCTTCTCGGCGGTCATGCGCTTGATGAGCAGTTTGCTGACCGCGCCCTTTTGGGCCGGCGGGCCGAACGCGGGGAGCGTGCGGGCCGCGAACTCGCGGATCACCGGGTCGGTGTCCTCCATGTCCTTCATTACGGCAGCGATGTCCTTGCCGTTGATGTCGGTGGGCCACTTGATTTCCGGCGGCTTGGTCGGGTCCTTCTTGTCCGAATCCTTCTTGTCCGAATCCTTCTTGTCCTTCGGCGGTTGGGCGCGCACCGGGACCGTCGACTCGCACGACTGCGCGTCCACCACCGCGGCCACGAGAAGCGCGAGCAGGGCCGCGAACGCGCCGCGGGGCGCGATCCGGCGGCCGACCGGAGAGCGGGAAGTCATTGGCGTACCTCGGTTAACTCTTCCCCGATACGAGTTAACGGTTAGCATACCCGCGCCGTTGGCGCGCGGGAACGGGAAACCGGGCGCGCGCCCGCCCTGCCCCCGGCGCGGCCCACCCGGTAACATAACGGTCGGCCCGGCGCGGCCCCTTTCTCACAGGACCGGAAATGGCGATCGAGTTCGTGTGCCCGTCGTGCGGCGCGGTGCTCCGGATGGGCGACGGCGCGGCCGGGCAGGTGATCCGCTGCGGCGGGTGCATGGCCGGGCTGCGCGTGCCGGCCCCGGACCCCGCGCCG
>VGZJ01000206.1 GCA_016872595.1 Planctomycetota bacterium | reverse complement strand
GAACCGTTCGACCGTGGTCGGGACCTCATCCGGGTGCGAAAATCGTTGCGGACCACCCTTCGCGGGGGTACTTTGTGGCCGCACGGCCGATTTGCGTTTCCAGAGGCGTTCATCTGGGAAAGATCGGAACAGAGGTTACTTCTTCCGCGCCTTTACCTTCGCCTCGGTGATCTCGCCGTCTTTCACGGTCACGTCGAACTTGAGCCGCCCCTCGGCCTTCGGGTTACTCAGACCCTTCGCAGCATCGTCGTAGCTGATCTCCTTCGCGGTGCCGTCTTTGTCCACCCCCAAGAATTTCGTCTTGTCCGTGATCTTGTACGTCTTCTCGGCGGCGCCGTCTTTGACGGTCACTTCCTTCTTGTCCTTGTTGAATTTCACCAGCGTGACCTCGGCAGCGATCACCAGCCCGGTCGCGGCGCACATGCAGATGAGCGACAACAGCAACTTGCGCATCGGTTCCTCTCCTCGGTTCAGGACATGACTATTCAACGCCCGCGGCGCGGCCCGGTCAAGCGCGGCGCGAGGTTTTCGCCGCGCGTTCCCTCGTCTGCGCCGGTATGGTAGTATCAACCCCACGCGCTTCGCACGATCCCGCTCGAGGTTCCCATGCTCGCACCCGCACGCGCCCGCTGGCCCCGCCTGTTCGCACTCGCGGCCGGCGTGTTCACCGCGTGCGCGCTCGGAGCGGTCGGCCAACCGCCGCCGGAAGAAGAAGACCCGAAGGGCGGTGTGAAGAAGAAGGTCGTCGTCGATGACGACCCGGTGATCGTGAAGCCCAAAGGCCCCGACGCCGGCCCCGGATCGCCGCCCGACGTGCGACTCGATGAGTTGGCTCGCGCCGCCGAGGGCACGGCGCACGCGGCGCTCAAAGCGCTGTACCAGAAGAACCTGTACCCGCACGACCGGCTCACCACAAAGGGTGGGGTCGCACGCATCAAGCCGATTCCGCTTGCCGCGCGCGGCGGCGATCGGCTCCCCGCTGCTTTCGGTATTCAGGAGCTTGGCGCCGACGGGCAGGTCGGCGAGGTGCAAGGGGTGAACCTCGCCGACGTGCGCCGGATCGACCATTTCGAGGAACTCGTGCTGCTCGACGCCAGCGCGCTGCTGAACATGAAGCCGCTCGGCACCGGGAACGCGCCGGAGGTGTGGGCACCGTTCGAGCAACTGGGCGCGGCCGAGACGCTGATGGGCGCGGGTCTCCGATACCACGACTACGCCCGCGAGCGCAACATCCGGAAGGGCCGCGGCTGGGACGAGATTCGGAAGCCGCTCGCGGACCAGCTCCGCGGGGTGCGCCTCGAACAACTGAAACTGGCCGTAAAGGAGGCCGAGATCAGCGCCGACTGGTCGCGCGTCCGCGAGGCCGGCAGCCGGCTCATGCAGGCGTACCCGAAGGACGCGGCCGTTGCAGCGGATGTGGCCTCGGCGCGGGTGCTGGAAGCGAAGCGCCTGCTCGCGTCGGCGAAGCACTTCGACCACGTCCGCGCGAAGGAACTGCTCGACGAGTTCGAGGCCCGCTACCCCGGCGGCGGGGGCGACCCGGTGCGCGCGCTCCGGGCCGACATCAGCCGCATCGCCAGTACCGCGTTCCAGCGCGCGAAGGACAAGAAGGGCGTGAACGACCTGACCGCGGCCCGCGACGCGCTCGCCCAAGCCGCCGCACTCGACCCGACCCTGCAAGGGCTGCGCGAGATGCAGCGCGAGCTGAAGGCCGGGTATCAAACGCTGTACGTCGGCGTGCGCCAGTACCCCGTGAACATGTCGCCCGTGACGGCGCGCTTCGACAGCGAGAAGCAGGTCGTCGAACTGATCTTCGACGGCCTGCTCGCCGAGGTGCCGGACGACGGGAACGGCGCGCGGTACCGCCCCGGCGCGGCGGTCGCCATGCCCGCGGTCGTGCCCGGCGGGCGCGAGTTCCAGCTGCGAACGCAAGAGCGCGGCATCGCCGGGCCGGGCGGCCTCGATTCACAGGACGTGGTCGGTACGATCAAGCTGCTCCAGTCGCGCACCGACACGTGGGCCGCGTACACGCTCCCGTGGTTCGACGAGTTGCCGCAGCCGAAGGACAACGCCACCGTGCGCGTCGCGTTCAAGCTCGGCCACCCCGACCCGCGCGCGCTCTGCACATTCAAGCTGCTGCCGGCGCAGTGGATGATCGCAAACAACAAGCTGATCGACGACGCCGGGTTCGCGGAGAAGCCCACCGGCACCGGGCCGTACCGCTTGCACTCGAACCCGAAGGTGGACCCCGGCGTCGCGCGCGAGATGGTGTTCGTCGACAACCCGCTCTACGGCCGCTGGCGCGACCGTGCCAAACTCCCGTTCATCAAAGAGATCCGCTTGGTCGAGGTCGCCAAGGTTCACAACCTGATCGAATCGTTCCAACAGGGGAGCCTGCACATCCTTCCTGAGGTGCCGACTGCGGACCTCGACAAGTTCCGCGCCGCACTCGGTGACAAGGTGCAGGAGTACACCGCGGCCACGAACCGCCGCGTCCACATGCTGGCCGTGAACCACCGCCGCCCGCACTTGCAAAGCAAGGCGCTGCGGCAGGGGCTGTCGCTCGCCATCGACCGCGAGTCGATTCTGAACGACGTGTTCCGCGCGGGCAAGAAGTTCCACGCCGGTATGGGCGGCCCATTCCCGCCGCGGTCGTGGGCCACGCCGAAGGCGACGGGCGGCGTGCCCGTGCCGCTCGTCAACCGCGACCTCGCGTTCACGAAGCTGAAGGAGTACCTCGGCGGCATGGGCGCGAAGGCCGAAATCCCACTGCTGTACGCCAAGGACGACCCGCAGGCCGAGGCCGCGTGTATGAAGATCAAGACGCAGATCGAGGCGCTGCTCAAGGACGCGGGTGGGGCGAAGTTTACGATCCAACTGGAACCCGTGCTAACGACGCACGAGCTGATGGAACGCGTCGAAGACGAGCACCGCTACGACCTCGCGTACGTGCCGTTCGATTACCCGGACGACTGGTTCCCGTACGCGCTGGGCGCGATGCTCGACCCGCTGGCCGCGGACCGTGGCGGGCGCAACTGGACCGGGTTCCTCGCCAACGGCACCGGGGCCGACGACCGCGACGCGAGCCTCGGCCAACTGCTGACCGAGTTGCGCGCGTTCCGCGAGTTCGACCAACTGGCGAAGCGCTCAGCGGAGGTCCACAAGCAGTTCAACGCCAGCGTGCCGTTCGTCCCGCTGTGGCAACTGGATCGGCACACGCTGATCCACAGTGCGGTGAAGGTGTACACGGAGGACAGCGACGCCCCCGTGAGCCCGCGCGTGTTGAACCCGACCACGCTATTCCAAGGCATCGCCCGCTGGCGGCTAGAAGGGTGACGACCCGCCGAGATTGACGACCCGCGCCCGACCGCGCGTTTCCCCGCGGGGTGACGGCGGGCGCTCGCGCTCGTATGGCAGGGGGTGTGCCTTTCGCGCCCCGCGCGGGCCGAACCCGAACACCACTCCCACCATGCCGAACCCCGAACTGGATCGCCTCAACGACCCTAACGAGCGCGCCGCGTGGCGGCGCTGGGGACCGTACCTCGCGGACCGCCAGTGGAGCACCGTCCGCGAGGACTACTCCGAGAAGGGCGACCCGTGGGCGTACTTCCCGTTCTGGCACGCGCACCGACGCGCGTACCGCTGGGGCGAAGACGGGTTGGCCGGCATCAGCGACGACATGCAGTACCTGTGCCTCGGCCTCGCGCTGTGGAACGGCCAAGACCCCATTCTGAAGGAGCGGCTGTTCGGCCTCCAGAACGAAGAGGGCAACCACGGCGAGGACGTGAAGGAACTGTACTACTACCTCGACGCGACCCCGACTCACTCGTACTTGAAGATGCTCTACAAGTACCCGCAGCGCCGGTTCCCCTACGAGAAACTGCGCGAGGAGAGCAAGCGCCGCGGGCGGCACGACGCCGAGTACGAACTGCTCGATACGGGACTGTTCGAAGACAACCGGTACTTCGACGTGTTCGTGGAGTACGCGAAGGGCGACGCGCGCGACATCCTCATGCGCGTAACCGCGCACAACCGCGGGCCGGACGCGGCCGAACTGCACCTGCTGCCGACCGTGTGGTTCCGCAACACGTGGGCGTGGAAGCCGGACCAGCCGCGGCCCGCCATCGAGCACTCGTCGCAGGGCGGGTTGAAGTTGTTCCACCCGGAGTGGGACGCCTACCGCTTCTGGGCCGGCGGCGCGACGCACTCGGGCGACGCGCACGCCGCGGAGCACGCCGTTTCGTCGCTGATGCGGCACGCCTACCTGTTCTGCGAGAACGAGACGAACGCGCCGGCGCTCTACGCCACGAAGGACCGCGGCTACTTCAAGGATGGAATCAACGAGTTCGTCGTCCACGGGAACCGGGCCGCGGTGAACCCGGCCGGGACCGGCACGAAGGCCGCGGCCCTGTACAAGCTCACCATCCCCGCGGGCCAGTCGGTCACGATCCGCTGCCGGATGCGGCACGCCGCCGAGGGCGTGGCCGACGTGTTTACCGACTTCGACGCGACCTTCGCCCAGCGCATCCAAGAGGCCGACACCTACTACCACAACATCCAGCACGAGATCCCCGACGCGGACGCGCGGCGCGTGCAGCGCCAAGCCGTCGCCGGGCTGATGTGGACAAAGCAGTTCTACCAGTACGACACGTACCGCTGGCTCAAGGGCGACTCGGCCACGATCACCCCGCCCGAACAGCGGTGGTACGCGCGCAACAGCGACTGGCAGCACTTCAAGGCCGCCGACGTGCTGAGCATGCCGGACAAGTGGGAGTACCCGTACTTCTGCGCGTGGGACACCGCGTTCCACGCGGTCGCGTTCGCGCCGTTCGACCCGGAGTTCGCGAAGGGCCAACTGCTGTTGCTGTGCCGCGAGTGGTACTCGCACCCGAACGGCCAACTCCCGGCCTACGAGTGGAACTTCTCGGACGCCAACCCGCCGGTTCACGCGTGGGCCGCGTGGCGCGTCTTCCAAATCGACCGCAAGCACCGGCACAGTTGCCGCACCGGGGGCCACGTCCAGCACGGCAACCACCACAAGGACGAGGAAGACGCCGACTGGGGGTTCCTCGAGCGGGTGTTCCACAAGCTGATGATTAACTTCACGTGGTGGGTGAACCGCAAGGACGCGCAAGGGCGGAACGTGTTTCAGGGCGGGTTCCTCGGCCTCGACAACATCGGCGTGTTCGACCGCAGCCACCCGCTGCCCACGGGCGGGTTCATCAACCAAGCGGACGGTACGGCGTGGATGGCGATGTACGCGCTGAACCTCATGCGCATCGCCCTCGAACTGGCGACCCGGAACCCGATCTACGAAGACATCGCGATCAAGTTCTTCGAGCACTTCCTCGGCATCGCGAAGGCCATGACCGACATGGGCGGCAAGGGCGTCGGCCTGTGGGACGAAGAAGACGGGTTCTACTACGACGAACTGACGATGCCCGACAACCGCGTGATCCCGCTGAAGGTGCGGTCGATGGTGGGGCTGATTCCGTTGTTTGCGGTGGAGGTTTTGGAACCCGAACTGCTGGCGAAGATGCCGAACTTCGCGAACCGCCTGCGCTGGGTGCTCGACAACCGGGCCGACCTCGCGGGGTTGGTATCACGCTGGTTCGAGCCGGGTCGCGGCGAGCGCCGGCTGCTGTCGCTGATGCGTGGGCACCGCATGAAGAAGTGCCTCGCGCGCCTGCTCGACGAGAACGAGTTCCTCAGCCCGTACGGGGTCCGCGGCCTCTCGCGCTTCCACCGCGACAAGCCCTACACCTTCAACATGGGCGGGCACAACGTCACGGTCGGCTACGTGCCGGGCGACTCGGATACGGGCATGTTCGGCGGCAACTCTAACTGGCGCGGCCCGGTGTGGTTCCCGGTGAACTTCCTCATCATCGAGAGCCTGCAGAAGTTCCATCACTACTACGGCACCGACTTCCAGATCGAGTTTCCCCTCGGGAGCGGGAAGAAGATCACGGTGCTGGACGCGGCCGTCGAGATCACCAAGCGGCTAACGAAGGTGTTCCTGAAAGACGCAACCGGCCGCCGCCCGTGCTACGGTCGGTACGAGAAGATGCAGACCGACCCGCACTTCAACGACTACCTGCTGTTCCACGAGTTCTTCCACGGCGACAACGGGACCGGCCTCGGCGCGAGCCACCAGACCGGTTGGACGGCACTGGTAGCCAAGCTGCTGAACCCGCGCCGCGGGGAAAAGCTTTATGACGAACTCGCGGCCGACGGCGCGCCCGCGGCGCAAGCGGCTGGCGTCTCGATCGGCAAATCGGCCCGCACCGGCTAGCAGTGACGACCCGCTGTGGATGCACCTATCGGGTTGAGACACGAGCGGGCAAACCCGGGCGTAACACTGGCACTCCCGGAACCGACTTCATAGCGACGGGGCGACAACCCCCAATTCGTCACGCGTGCGGACTGGGGCGCAGTGAAACTCTTGACACAGCGTGCGAACCTCTCCCCCCTCAGCTATACTCACTCTCACGAGCCTCGCAGCGGCATTGGACAGGCTCGTAAAACTCAACCGCTGCACGAGAAGCATGTCCGACGCCAAGTTGCGTCACGCCATCGCGTTCGAGGCCGCCCGGCTCATGTATGAGCGGGTCGAATCCGAGTACTTCACCGCCAAGCGCAAAGCCGCCAAGCGCCTCTGTCGCGGCACCGTCAAACCGAGCGACCTCCCCACCAACGCCGAGATTCGCGACCAGATGCAGGCGTTCGCGCGGCTCCACGAGGGCGAGTCCCGCACCGCGAACCTGCGCGACATGCGGCTCCACGCCCTGCGCCTCATGCGCGTGCTGTGCCGGTTCCGCCCGCGGCTCATCGGCAGCGTCATGACGGGCCACGTCCGCAAAGGCTCCGACATCGACCTGCACCTGTTCAGCGACCACATCGAACCCATCAGCCAAGCGCTCGACGAAGAGGGCGTGCAGTACGATGTGGAGCGCAAGCAAGTCGTGAAGCACGGCGAGAGCCGCGTGTTCACCCACGTTCACGTCTTCGACGTGTTCAACTTCGAACTGACCGTGTACGCGGAGGACAAGGCCCATTACGTCTTCAAGTCGTCCATCACCGGGAAGCCCATCGAGCGTGCCAGCACGCGCGAACTGGAAGAGTTGATCGCCGAGCAGCACCCGGAGGTGAACGTCGAAGAGGCCATCGCGGAGCAACAAGAGGCCGCAGACCCGTACCAACTGTTCCGGTTACTGTTGCTGCCGCTAGAGAACGTGAAGCAGAACCCGAAGCACCACCCCGAAGGCGACGTACTGTTCCACCTGCTGCAAGTGTTCGAGCTGGCGCGCGACGCGCGCCCCTACGACGAGGAGTTCCTACAAGCGGCGCTGCTGCACGACGTGGGCAAGGGCATCGACCCGTACGACCATGTCGGGGCCGGGCTTCAGGCGCTCGACGGCCTCATCACGCCGCGCACGGCGTTCTTCATCGAAAACCACATGCTGGCGCTGGAGTACAAGGCCGGCACGCTCGGCCACCGGGCGCGCAAGCACCTCGAAGCCTCCGACGACTTCGAAGACCTCATGCTGCTGCGCGAACTGGACACGAAGGGCCGCGTGCCCGGCGCGCGGGTGAGTACCGTGGATGAGGCGCTCGACTTTCTGAAGGAACTGGACCGGCAGAACAAGTGGAAGTAATAGTAGGAACCATGTCCCACCCACTACTCGCTGCGTCCCCCGTCGTGATCGAACTCGATGTCGGCTGGAGCGACATGGACTCGTTCGATCACGTCAGCAACCTCGTGTACTTGCGCTACTTCCAAGACGCGCGCCTCGTGTACTTGGAGCGAACCGGCTGGCTGCAAACGAAGCGCGAGACCGGGCTCGGGCCGATCCTGAAGAGCACCAACGCGACCTACCGCAAGCCGGTGAAGTTCCCCGATCACCTGTGGATCGGGGTGCGCGCGACGGACTTGCAGCCGGATCGCGTGACGTTCGAACACAAGGTCGTGAGCAGGGCGTGGGACGCGGTCGCGTGCGAAGGGCTGGCGGTCGTGGTCAGCTACGACTACCGCGCGGAAGCGAAGTGCCCGATCCCCGACGTCGTTGGCGCGGCGATTGAGGCGCTGGAAAGAGCGTTGTAGCTGTGGGGTGGTGCCGAATCTCCGAGGCCCACTTCTTCTCTTTGTC
The DNA here is from genome assembly GCA_016872595.1 of Planctomycetota bacterium. Taxonomy (GTDB): domain Bacteria; phylum Planctomycetota; class Planctomycetia; order Gemmatales; family Gemmataceae; genus Gemmata. The sequence goes on along the minus strand of VGZJ01000206.1, from coordinate 3,367 downwards.
ACAGAGAAGAAGTGGGCCTCGGAGACTCGGCACCACCCTACAACTCACTACTTGTTCAGATCGAGCATGAAGAAGTCGCGCGGGCTGCGCAGGTAGGTGTGGTGCGGGAACACGAGCGTGCCCTGCGCTTGGCCGTAGCCACCGGGGTAGCCGTTCGGGTTGTATGCCGGACCGCCTTGGTTGTAGCCCATTTGCGGGTAGTAGTACGACGGCGGAACCGTGGCCGGTTCCTTGTGTGTGCTGAGGCGGAACAGGCGCTTGAGCCGGGGGTTCAGACCGTAGGGGTCGGCGTTGCCGGTGTAGGCGTTGCCCGCGCCGAATAGTGTGTTCGGCCCGGCCAGTTGCGGGAGTGACGGCATCGACTGCCCGCCGCCACCGCCCTTCGTGGGGGGCGCGCCCGGCCCGCCCCAGTCGGCCCGCGCGGCGCTCGCCGCAAGCCCGCACGCGATCACCGCCAAGAGCATCCGCTTCATGTGCGTACCCCGTCCGTGGAAAAGCTGGTAGCACTTGTATCGGCCCGCGCGCGGGGCCGACGGGAGAGATTCTTGGGAATTGCTCAACGGCCCATCAGGGCCAAGCCGTAGACGAGCAGCCCGAGGGAACTGATCGCGGCGACGCCCGCGCCGACCGCGACGGCGTTCAGCCACGTCGTCACCGAGTTCTCCTCGGTGGCTACGGCCGGCAGCCCGGCCCGCACCAGCCGGTTCACGTCCTCGAAGAGGTGCGCGTCGTCCGCGAGCCACCGGAGCGTAACCGTGCGACCGGCCGCGAACGTGTCCACTTCACACACCGGCCCGCGCCCGACCCACAGTTTGCCGCGGCGCTCGATGGGCAGGCCGAGTTGCTCGAACGCCTCGCGCAGCACGGCCTCGAACGCCGCCGGCTCGACGTTGTACACGACCAGCGTGCGCCGCCGCGACAGCAGCGTGAACCCGGCGCAGCCGAGCACGACGAGCAGGTAGAACACCACGAACAGCGTCCACGTGACGCGCTCTTCGACCCACGCGGCCCGGAACGCCTCGGCGTTGCCGCGCATCCAGTAGCGGAAGTTGGATTGGAACAGGTTCAGCAGCACGCCGCCGCCGACTACGACGAACCCGGACAGTGCGATCATGACGCCGACGAAGTCCCACGGGCCGGAGACCGCGGTGGGGGTCTCGCGGCGCGTGACCCGCGAGAGCCACATGAGGTACATCGCCAGAGGCGCGAGGCAGAACGCCCCGCACAGACACAGGGCGAGGATGAACGGTAAGACCAAGGGGTCGGTCCTCGCCGGAGGCGCGCCGGGCGGCGCGCCCGTTCACACCATCTTACACGCGAACGGTGCGAATGGGAGAGGCAGCACGCGATGTCACGACCTCTCCCCGTAGACCACGGTAGAGGTGAGGCTCTGTCACTCCGCGACGAACGGCTTGAGTTCTTCCGCGGTCAGGCGCGGCTCGAAGTGCGCGCCAAGGAAGTAGTCGCCGGTCTCCAGTTTCTTGACGTGGATCACGCGCGCCGTGATCCGCTGCATGTGGTCGCCTTCGGTCAGTTCTAAGTACCCCGTAACCACGGTGCCCGCGGGGCGCGGCTCGGACACCAGCACGCTGATCCCGGTCGCGGAGATGTTCCACACGAGGGCCAGCGCCATCGGGCCTTCGCCCGGCACTTCGATCCGGCAGACGGTGCCCATCGCGGGCTGGCGGCGCGGCGCGACGCGCCGCTCTGTGGACGCCACAGGGATCGTGTCGGGCGTAGCGGTCGTGGGGGTCATGTGCGGGCCTCTCACGGGTCCGTCCATCATCGCCCGTTCCGGGCGAAGTTCCAAGTTCCAAGTTCCAACAGTTCCAAGTTGAAGACCACGAACCGAGTCGCATCTCTTCAACGTGGATCTGTTGGACTTGGAACCCGGAACTCGCACTACGCAGCCTTCCGTTCGACCGCGGGCGCGCCGCGCCGCACGGCGTCGAGGTAGCCGAACAGTTCGGACTCGAAACGCTCCTTGCGGAACAGCACCGCTTGCCGCCGCGCCGCCCGCGGGTCGAAGCGATCCGCACTGCGCTCGAAGCTCACAATCGCTTCGCACACCGCGTCCGGTGTCTGCGCGTCGAAGAACACACCGGTCGGCTCGCTACTCTCCCCAAGGGGCTTGACGGTTTCGGTCAACCCGCCGCGCGCGTAGCCGATCACCGGGCACCCGCACGCTTGTGCTTCTAGAGGGACGATGCCGAAATCCTCTTCACCGGGGAACAGCAGCGCCTTCGCGCGGCGCAGGTGGTCGCGAATCACTTCGTCCGGTTGCCAGCCGAGGAACGACACGTTCGGCCCCGCGGTCGCCTTCAACTTCGCCGCGTGCTGCCCGCTGCCGATCACCACGAGTTTCTTGCCGAGTTTCGTGCAGGCGTCGATGGCGAGATCGAACCGCTTGTACGGGGCCAGCGCGGACACCACGAGGTAAAAGTCCTCGCGCGCTCTTGGAGCGGCCGTGAAGCCCGGCTCTGCGGGCGACAGGTCGCGAGTCCCAGCAGGCGTGTAGAAGTCGGTGTCCACAGGCGGGTAGATCACGGCGGCATCACGGTCGTAGCAGTCGCGGATGCGGTCGCGCACGGTGTTGCTGATGGCGACGAAGTGCGTGACGCGCGCCGCGGTGCGCCGGTCCCATTCGCGGATGCGGCCCAAGAGTGCGTCGACGGCCCGAGCCTTCAACTTCCCCACGAGGCCGGTTTTCTGGAAGTAGGCGTCCTTCATGTGCCATGCGTAGCGCATCGGGGTAAAGCAGTAGCAGACGTGCGGCACACCTTTCGGGGGGCGCGCGGACTTCGCGACCGCGTGGCTCAGGCTGACCACGAGGTCGGCGTCCGTAACGCGCCAGCCCGCGGCGAACGGCATCAGCGGGAGCAGGTAGCGGTAATAGCGCTCGACCTTCGGGAGCGCGTTGAGGAAGCTCGGCCGGACGCGCACCCCTTCGATTCTGGGCGACACGCTGCCGCGATTGTGCAAAAGGGTAAGCAGCCGCGCGTCGGGCCAGCGGCGGCACAGCGGTTCGAGGCACTTCTCGCCGCCGCGCATTCCGGTGAGCCAGTCGTGAACCAATACCACGCGCTCAGTCGCCGCGTCCATGCCGCGCTCCGCTGAAAGATTCCGGGACGGGGGAGTGTAGCGATTGCGGGGCACGGGCGGAAGGCGGACGTGCCGGGCGGAAGCGGTGGTGACGGCGCGGGTTGCGCGGTTCGGGCGGAAAACGCCGATTCGCCCCGGCCTGGAGTTCACCCAGTGTGGAAGTTACTTGACAGTTGAAACGGAAACGCCTCCCCTACTTGGTGTTGGAGCCAAGGAGGAAGGAGGCGGGACCGATGGCAGGCACAGCGCTCACCACGCCGATCCG
>VGZJ01000205.1 GCA_016872595.1 Planctomycetota bacterium | reverse complement strand
CGGACGACGACACCGGCGCGGCGTGCTTCGCGCGGCTCGCGCGCGGGCGCGTCCACACCGGCGGCGGCAACCCGGCCGAGCGCTCGGAAGCGGCCCCGCGATGGCTCGTCGCCCCGGACGGCTCCGCGTGCGGACGGCTCGAAGACACGTGCCGCGCGAAGCGCCTGATTGCCGACGACGGGAGCGAGATGCGATCGGCCCACCTGTCCTGTATCGGGTACACCGACCACGCCGCGCTCGCGTCGCTGTTGCACGTCGCGCGCGCGTCAACGAACGAAGCGCTGTTCGCGGCCGTGCCGATGGATGAAGCCGGGGCGGTGCTGGCAATACTGAACGATCCCGGCGTCGTGGTCGCGCCCGCGACCGTGTTCGCCACGGGCTTTGAACCGGGCGACGTGTGGTCGATTAACACCGCGGAGATTTGACATGAGTACGAACGAACCGAGCCGCGCGGCCGGCGTCACCGCCCGCGCCAACGCGATCCTCGCCGACAGCGGCATCATGGCAAACCCGTACTTCCGCGACCTCCAAACCGGGGCCATGTCGCTGGACGAGTTCCGCCGCACGCAGGAGCAGTTCTTCTTCGCGGTCACGTTCTTCCCGCGCCCGATGGCGGCGCTGGTCGGCCGCATCCCGGACCCGAAGCACCGGCTCGACGTGCTCCACAACCTCGTGGAAGAGCACGGCGAGTTCGACGAGCAGCGGTTCCACCACAACACGTTTCAGCAGTTCCTGCGCACCATCGGCGGCGCGCCCGAGCGCCTGAACGACCTGATGATCTGGCCCGAGGTTCGGGCGTTCAACAGCGTGCTGACCACCGCGTGCGTGCTGGACGAGTTGGAAGTCGGCGTCGCGTGCATGGGCGTGATCGAGCAGGCGTTTTCCGGCATCTCCGCGCTGATCGGTCGCGCCGTGGTAGACCGCGGCTGGGTGCCGGCCGACGCGCTGGTTCACTACAAGTTGCACGCGGAGATCGACGAGCGCCACGCCGAGGAGTTCTTCGCGGTGGTCGAACCCGGCTGGCAGAACGGCACGCGCCGGTACTTCGTCGAACAGGGGTTGCAGTTGGGCGCGTACGTCTTCGACCGCATGTACCGCGACCTGCACGTAGCCGGCCCGAACCGCGCCCCGCACTACCACGAGCGCGCGTGAGTACGCTTGAACCGGGCGCGGCGTACGGCGCGCCCGGCTCGGCCACCGGCCCTACTCTTCGTCCTTCCGGCGGATCGGCTTCCGCACCTTCTTCGTGCTGTACCCGCCGTAGTTCTTCTTGAGGCTCCCTTCCTTGCTGGTCTTCTCCGGCGTCACGATCACGTGGAACTCGCCGCCCATCTCGTTGCTGCAGGTCACGCACACCATCGTTTCCGGCAGGCCTTCGAGCCGCTCGGCCGGGATGGTCTCGCCGCACCGGGCACAGGGTTGGGGCACGATCTCCATGCGGTTCCTCCACTCGGGTTGGGGTCGCGGGGCCGCGTTTGCCCCGCCGTGAGTACGACGCACGCGACCGGCGATAAGTCCGTGAAAAGCACCGGAACCGCGCGCGGCGAACCAAATCGCCGCGCCCGCTGTCCCTTATCTATCGGCCCGCGCGCCTGCCCCCCGCCGAAGCACCTCGTAAGCTGAACCCGTCGCTCCCCTTACCCACACCGAACACGATGGCGCGAATCGTCTTCCACGCCGGCACCGTGACCCGCACGGACCGGGCCGCGCTGCTCAAGCAGACCGGGGCGACCGTCTGGTTCACCGGGCTGTCCGGGTCCGGCAAGTCCACGCTCGCGATGGCACTCGAAAAAGAGCTGATCGCGCGCGGGCACGCGGCCTACGCGCTCGACGGCGACAACGTCCGCTTCGGGCTGAACGCCGCGCCCAAGCTGCTGACCGAGGTTCGGGGGTACTCAGCCGAAGACGCGGCGCGGTTCGGGCTGGGGTTCGGCGCGGCCGACCGCGCGGAGAACGTCCGGCGCATCGGCGAGGTGGCGAAGCTGTTCGCCGACGCCGGCCTGTTCGCCCTCACCAGCTTCATCAGCCCATACCGACGCGACCGCGACGCGGCGCGCGCGGCCCACGAGCGGAACGCGACCGGCCCGCTGCCGTTCATCGAGGTGTACGTCAACACGCCGCTGGAAACGTGCGAGGGCCGCGACCCGAAGGGGCTGTACAAGCAGGCCCGCGCCACGGTCGCCGCGGGCGCGAGCGCCGGCTTCACCGGCATCGACGACCCCTACGAGCCGCCGCTGAACCCGGAAATCACCTTCGACGCCACCGCCCACAGCACCGCCGACGGCGTGACCGCGATCCTGCGCTACCTCGAAGAGAAGAAGTTGTTGGGGTGAGCGCGCCGCGGCGCGATTCCGTGTGGTGGTGTAGGTCGCGGTCGAGCGAGGCTTTGCGAGCGAGGCCCGACGGCCCGCGCGCCAAGCGTATCTCGCTTGCGTGCCTTCGCCCTGAAGGGCGGGCTTCCTCAGCCCCGGCCAACGGCCGGGGTACACGCCGGTTCCGAGTATTGCGTCCTGTAGGGACGCGCTTCGAGAAGCGCGTCCCTACAGGACGCGAAGACGGGGCGCACCACCCCGGCCGTTGGCCGGGGCTGAGGAAGCCCGCCCCTTCAGGGCGGAAAACAGCCTTCGGCAGATACGCATCACTCTCTGGCAGTCGGGCCTCGCGGCGAAGCGCCGCTCGACCGCAACCTACGATTTTCCCAACACCAAATCGCACACCCAACACCCGCGGACGTGAACCTGCGCGGTGTCGCGGCAGTGGTTGAGGATGTCGTCGCTGTCGCACCCGGCATCTTGAAGGGCGTCGGCTAGGATCGGCATCCGGTCGAACGCCCGCTCGTCGTAGATGCCCTGCGCGAGGAGCATCACGTCCGACGTGCGCCACGCCGGGGCGAAGGCGACCGGGCGGAACGGGTTGCCGAAGATGTCGCGGAGAGTGTGCCCACGCTTCTTTCCCAAAAGCCGAAGCGTATCACGAGCTGCGAAGAAGGCTGTCTCTAACCGCACGCTCTCGACTATTCTGTTCTGGTCATCGAGCAGGGGAACTTCTGCTGATTCGCAGAGGAGGTCTACTTCCTCCTCCATTTGCATCACTCCCCGAAGGTCTGGGACGTTCCGCGCAAGTTCGTCTACTCGGATACACCCAATTGCGAACAACCGCAACTTCCGATCGCTCGCCTTGCCACGAACAAACTCTAGCATTGGAGTCGCGTCGGTCGCCGCCCGCCATTCTTTCTCAGTCATCGGTTCACCCCAGCTTGAACAGCTTCGCGGCGGTGCCGCCGAAGACCTTGACGCGGTCGGTGTCCGTCAGGTGCGCGAGCAACTCCGCGATGCGGTCGCGCTCGGCCTTGTAGCTCTTGCCGGTCGCCTTCTCGTTGTAGCCGCCGCCGTACATCAGTCGGTCCGCGCCGAATGCTTCCGTTAGCCGCTTGATGACGGGCTGCGGGTCGCTGTGCGGGTACGCTTTCTTGTCGGGCACTGCGGACAGCTTCATCACCACGTTGTCGAACTTCGACCAACTTACCACGCGGTCGTAGTCCTTCGCCGTGCCCTGGAACGGACGGCCGAGGTGGTCGATCAGCACGCGCGTGTCCTTGAACTCCTTGATGAGCGGCTCGAAGCCCTCCGCGTGCTTCGGCTCGAAGTGCAGTTGCACCGCGAGGCCGGCGTCGGCGTACTGCTTCCACAGCTCGCGCAGCTCCGGCTTGCCGAACGGCGGCAGGCGGTCGGGGTTGTAGGCGTGAATGCGCCCCGCGACCAACGGCGTCGCCTTCGCCAGCGCCTTGAGCTTGTCAGCGTTGCCCGCGCGCCCGGCGAAGAACAGGCACGTCCCTTTCAGCTTCCCTTTCCCCACGGTCAGGCAGTGTTCGAGGTAGCGGTGATCGTCCTGATACGGTTCCGGGTGGACGACGACGGCGGTATCGACGCCGCCATCGGCCATGCACTTGAGGAGGTGTTCCGGCGTCGCGGGGTCGGCCGGTTGGTAGGGTCCGTCCTTGTGGTACGGGAACTTCGGGTCGTCCTTGCCCGCGAAGCAGTGCAGGTGCGTATCAACGACGGGCACTTTGGCTTTCGGCTCGGCCGCACGCGCCGTGGCGAGAAGGGGAAGTGTTGAGACCGAGGCGAGGAACTGGCGACGGGTCGGCATGTGGTGACTCTGGAAAGGCAGAAGAGTATGAACCACAGAGTCACAGAGAACACCGAGGAAGGCAAGCTACAGATCGAAAGAAGATGGTTTCAAACCCTCTCTTCTCCCTTCCTCTGTATTGGTCTTCCTCTGTGCTCTCTGTGACTCTGTGGTTCATACTCTTCTGCCTTTCGACTGCGAATCGCTACTTCTTGCGCTTGTACTCGATCACGAACATCGGCTCCTTGCCGTCGCCGACGTACATGCTGAACGTCATGGTGTCGGCGTCCGGGTAGGTCGTGACCGACTTCCACTTGGCCGGCTTCCCGTCCGGGCCGGGGCCGTCGCCGGTCAACGTCAGCGCCTTCTTCTCCTTGTCGTAGGTGCCCTCGAACGCCATCGGCGTCGTGCTCATGCTGTCGAACCAGTACGACACGAACTTCTTCTTACCCGCGTCGTAGCTGTCCATGCCCTTGCCGGTGAACTTGCCCGCGGGGCCGAGGTCGCACTCCATCGAGCTGGTGAGCCACAGTCCGCCGAGGCCCATCGTGTAGACCGTGGTGCCCTTGTGCTCCATCCCGCCGGCCTTCATCACGAGGGTCCACGTGCCCTCGGCCTTCTTGAGCATCTCGTGTTCGGGGCCGGGCTTGACATCCGGCTGGGCCGACACCGCCGGGGCCACGAACGCGACCAGCGCGAGCGCACCGAACCAACGTACCGTCGTCATGACACTCTCTCCGCACAGATGAGGGGCGACCGTTCCCGGCCCGCACGGGCCGCGAAGGGGAGAGTTGTAGCTCATTCGCCCGTTGAACGAAATCCCAGTTGGACAGATTTCGATGCGCCGTTACGTTTTGAACTCCTTCACGTTCAGCCGCGTCTGGTGCGACTCCACCGCCCGCCCGTCTATCGTCTTCCCTTGGAAGTAGTCCTTCTGCCACCCCTTCGCCACCGCGTCCGGGTCGCGCGAGTGCAGCCCGACGAGGAAGTCGCTCCGACTCGCTTCCCACTTCTGATACTGTTCGCGCAGTTCCGGGTTCGCCGTCAGCGGTTCGATGCGCGGCACCAGCGTTTCGATCAACCCGCGCGGCACGGGCACCAGCATGCAGAACGGCTCGTCCTTCTCGAACGTTACCCACTCGCACACGCGCGTCATCTTCCAGTTCATCGTGAACGTCGAGGCGAGCCAGTCCGCTTCGACGACGCCTTCGAGCGCCTGAACGCCGTCCTTGATCCAGTTCGCCGGCCCCTTCACCCACAGGTTGATGCCGGGCGGGGTGCGGAACAGGAACGGGATGGTGAACGTGATGACGCCGCTGCCGAAGTGCGAGACGACGCGGTTCTCGGGTTCGTCGAAGCGAAGCTCGACGTCTTCCTTCGCCGGGCCGCCGTACCAGTAGGCTCGGAACGCGGTCGGGTTGCGGAGCACCCAGCCGCACTGGTTGGCGATGACCAGCGGGAGGCAGCGGTACGGGTGCCGCTGGTGGGCCGCGTCCATCCACGCGCGCGGGATCGGCGCGGGCGCGGGGGTCACGTCGGTGGGCTGGTTCTGGTGGAGCGCGTAGGCGATGAGCGCCGGTTCGTCGGGCATGGGAGCGCGGGTCCGTGGTGGGTGTGGCGACCGGCGCACAGGATACCGAACGCCGGCCCGGCGCGGAAGGCGGGTCAACCGCGAGCGCTCGGAATCGCCGCGGGGGTTCCGAACACCGGCCCCGCGCGGAAGGCGGGCCGACCGCCGGCGCGTGTGCGCCCCCCCAGAGCGCCAAAAAGAGATCGTCAATTCCCGACCCAGAGCGCCAGTCCCGCCCCCCCCAGAGCGCCACTTTGTTGCATGGCGATCTGGGTCGAAACGCTTGTTTTCCTAGCGTTTCGACCCCCAGAGCGCCAGAGCGCCAGAGCGCCAGAGCGCCAACTCGTCTGGGGGTGGGGGGCCTACGGGCCGCCCCACGTTACTCGCGCGCGCAAAGTGACCACCGCGAGCGGCGCGCCCCGAGCGCCCCGCGAGCGGGGGCGGGCGCGCCGCAAATGTTGCCGTTGCATCGCGTTCGGAAATGTGGGTATCTTCGGAAACCCGCGGCGGAACCCGCGGCCGGTTTTCGGGAAGGACCCCGTATGGCTCTGGCTCACCCGCCAGACGGCACCCCGCCGCACGCGCTCGACCGGCCCCGCGACCTCGCGCCGCGCGCCGTCGCCGCGCCCGCGGGCGCGGCCCTTACAGTCGTCATCGTCAACTTCTGCCAGTGGAAGAACACCGCGCGCCTCGTGCGCCAGCTCCGCCGTTCGGTGGCCGTGCGCACCGGCCACGCCCACATTCAGGTGATCGATAACGGTTCGCCCGCGCACCGGCTGGCGGCGCGCGTGGCCCGGCTGCGCGGGGTCTCGGTGCGCCGGTTCGACCAGAACCTCGGGTTCGCCGCGGCCGTGAACCGCGGCGCGCGCCTCGGGGCCGGGCCGTGGGTGCTGCTGTTGAACCCCGACGTGACCGTTCCCGACGGGTTCCTCGATGACGTACACGGGGCGATGGCCCGCGCCGACGCCCTCGACGGCACCGGCGTGGTCGGGTTCCGCCTGCTGAACCGCGACGGCACCCCGCAGCCGTCGGCCGGGCCGTTCCCGTCGTTCGCGCGCACGCTGGCCGGGTTACTGGTGCCGCGCGCGCGGCGCAAGTGCCGCGTCAACCACGGGACCGCGCGCCGCCCGGTCGAATGGGCCACGGGCGGGTGCCTGCTGGTGCGCCGCGCGTGCTTCGACGACCTCGGCGGCCTCGACGAGTCGTTCTTCCTGTATTACGAGGACGTGGACTTCTGCCGCCGGGCCGCGGAGCGCGGCTGGGGCGTGTGGTTCGACCCCGGTCCCGAGGTGACGCACCACTGGCCGCTGCACGCGCGCCGGGTGCCGGCCCCGCTGCGGCTCATCACGCGGCACGCGCTGCTGACCTACGCGCGGCGGCACTGGGGCGGGTGGCAGGCGCGGCTGCTGGGCGGGGCGATCTGGACCGAGGCCGCGCTGCGCCAGCTTTGGGCCGCGGCCCGCGGCGACGCCGACGCCGCGCGCTGCCACGCCGAACTGCGCCGGCTCGTGACCGACCTGAGCGCCGGGCGCGGGCCCGCCGCCGCCGCCCGCGTCCGCTTCGCCGCCGCGTTCCTCAGCCCCATCGCCGCGGCCCAAGACGGCCGCACCGAGTAACCCAACTCGCTCACGCGCCACTCGCGCGTGCCCGTCGCCCGCGCCGCGTTCGGGCACAGGAGCGCAACCAGAAGTGCCACCCAAAGCGCGGTCTTCATGTCGAACCTCGCAGCGCTTAGAGTAGCTGGTCGCCGGGTAAGTGACGAAGACCCCTCACTCACCTGCCCCCAATGCCGGTCAATGAGGCGCGGAGAGGAACACGGCCGGGCTGACGCCGAAATGCCGGGCCAGCGCGACGATGTGCTCTTTCGCCAGCGCCCGCGTACCGTTCAGCAGCGCGGACAGCGTCGGCTGCGCTATGCCGACGTGCTTCGCGAGTTGGGTCTGCGTCAGCCCGCTGGCCTCGAACAGCACGCGGAGCAGGTCCGCTTCGGCGGCCGGGGCCATCGGGAACCGGGCCTTCTCGTACCGCTGGATCACGTCCGCGAGCAGGTCGAGGTACTCCTCGCCGCCCGCGTCCAGTTCGCGCCCCATCAGGTCGTGCGCGACGGCGAGCGCGGCGTCCAGTTCGGCGTCGGTCGAGAGGTTGCGCAACGGGAACGCCTTCACCAGTTTCAGATAACTGGCGGACGCGGGCCGGACGCTGGTTTTGGTCGGCATCGGTTCTCCACCGTTCGCGCTCGAGCGCCTACTTCTTCTTGTGGGGCTAGGTTTTCGTCGGACGCGGGCCGTCCTTCGGTTTCGGCCTCTTGTGGCACCCGCAGTCTTCGGGCCACTTGTTGTCGTCGTATTCGGCGTGCGTCAGCACCGCGAGAACGTACACAAGCCCCCGGCCTTTATCGTCGGCGTACCGCACGCGCCCGACGAGGCGGATGCGGTTGTTGCCGACATCGAAGACGACACAATCGCCCACTACGTCCGCGGAGCCGAACGTATGGCGCAGCTCGCCGAAGTTGTGCCACGTCGCGTTCTCGGTGTGGTCGTACCACGCGCGAAGGAACTGCTCCGACCGGGCCGGCGCGTCGGCCCGCGCCCAAAAGTCGCGGAGCGGTCGCAACGAGATCGCCCGCACCGCGCGCTCCAAAGTTGGTGGCCTTCGTCTCAATTATCACATCTTGTTATAGGAACACAAGGGGAGAAAGGGGAACCTGAAAAGCCGCAAGCGGCTTCGCGGGGCGCGCCCCGCGAAGCCGCTTGCGGCTTTTCCGTCGATGGAACTGCTGCTAGTGGTTCAGCATGAACTCGTTGGTGTTGAGCAGCGCCCAGAACACGTCCTCGTAGAAGGTCACGTCGTTGGGCGACGCGCCGGCGACGATCACGCCGCCGCCGGGGGCGATCTTCGGGGGCGGGACCACCGGCCCCTTGCCCTTCGGCGGCACGGTCGGCGTCGTCGGCGGGTTGCCGAGGTTGATCCGGGCCTGCCAGTTGCGCACCTGCTCCAACTTGGCGACCTCCTCGTTCGTCGGGCGGCGGCTCAGCGTCATCAGGAACAGCTCTTCGTAAATGCCGCGCACGTTCGCCGGGGTCACGCCGCCCTTCAGGTGCTTGTTCACCACGTCGGCCACGAGGCCCGCGGTCTTCGTGGACTTGATCTGATCATTCAGATCCTTGCCGTTCATCATCAGGAGGGCTTGGACGATGGTGCCGTTGAAGTTGGACTCGTTGCCCTCGTCGTCGCCGAAGTTGCGGACGAGCCGGTTGCTCCACGTGCGCTTTAGGGTCTTGTAGGCGTCCTCGGAGAGGCGGCTGCGGGCGCGGGTCGCGATGCTCAGCGACTCGAAGATCGCTTCCGGCGACTGGGCCTTGAGCGGCATGCGCGCGAAGTACGGGTCGTACTTCACGTCGGTCAGGTCCTTCACCGCCACGTGGCTCAGTTGGTACACGTCGCTGGTGCAGATCCACTCCAGCAGTTTCTTGCTGTCGTGGTTGTACTGCTTGAACTGCTCGGCGAGGAACTGCATCAGTTCGGGGTGAACAACTTCGTTGTCGCTCTTGAAGTCGTCGACGGTCGGCTCCTTGTGCAGCCCGCGGCCGAACAGGTGGCCCCACATGCGGTTCACGTAGGCCTTCTCGAAGTTGTCGTGTTGCAGCACCCACTCGGCGAGAACCTGCCGGCGGCTCTTGGCGTTCGCGCCGGGCGCGGACGCCAGCACCTTCTTGGACTTCTCCAACTTCTCGGCCTCGGCCACGTTCTTGAGCATGGTGGCGTACACGGCCTTGCGCTGGCCGTCGCGCTGGTCGTAGAACACCGAGGTTTCCTTGTTCCAGCCGGGCATGTCGGTCAGTTCGACCGAGTTGCCGACGCCCGCGGTGCCCTTCTTGCCCATCGCGGTCTGCTGGCCGCGCTTCTCGGTTTGGCGGAAGAAGGCGTTCACGCCCCAGAAGTCCACCTGCAGCCACTCCTTGGCCTGCGGGTGGTTGTGGCACTGGGTGCACTGGGTCTGGATGCCGAGGAACATCTTGGTCACGCGCGAGGTGATCGGCACGTTGTCGTACTTGCCGTCGCGGTCGAGCGAGCCTTTGAGGTCGCCGGCGAGCGGGTCGCCGATGTGCCGGAACACGAAGTGAACGGCCCCGTTCTCGTTGCTCTTCCCGGTCGCGGTGATCAGTTCGGTCACGAAGTCGCGGTACGGCACGTTGGAATCGAGCTTCTCCTCGAGCCACATCATGAACTGCTCGCGATAAATCTCGTCCACGCCGCTGCGGGTGAGCAGCCACACAGACCAGATTTCGGCGAAGTTGCTGGCGTACGCGGCGGAGTAGTCGATGGGCACCTTCTTCAGACCGCCGACCTCAGTGACCAACTTCCCGTTCACCTTCGGCGTGTACTTCTTCTCGTTCAGCAGGCGCTGGACGAGGCGCACGCGCTTGTTCGCCCCGGTGTCCTTCTCGAAATCGACGACCTCTTCGACCGTGGGGATGCGGCCGATCAGGTCGATGAACACGCGGCGCATGAACTCGTGGTCGGTGGCGCGCTTGGCCGGGTTTTTGATGCCCGCGGCCTCGTAGCCCTTCAGGATGAACTCGTTGATCTTTTGAGTTTGTGGCGAGATGCCGCCCATCGGGGCGGGCGTCTTCGGGTCGTCCGCGGAGCGGGCGGGGTGGGCCGACGCCCACAAGATACCGGCGGCGAGGCCGGCGAGGAACGTGTGGCGGATCATCCGGGTTTCCCTCAAGGGTCCGTCGGGTCGCGGTCGGACTGTGAGCGGGTCTGAAGTTCCAGTAGTGTAGACCAGCGCGGGCGGGTCGGTCCACGTTTTTTCGCGCACGGCGTGCAACCTTCAACCCGTGAGACGCGGATGAGGACCGTTAAGTTCCCAAAGCGCGCGCTTTTGTAGGACAGGCTTCCAGCCTGTCCCGACTTCCGGGCGGGCTGGAAGCCTGTCCGACAAGACATCCCGCGAGAGTGTGCGAATGAAGCTCGACCTGAAGCGCGTGGCGGAATACATCCGCAAGGCGGAAACCGAAGAACTGCTCGACCGCGTGACGGTTTACCGCGACGGCATGGAACCCGCGGCGCTCGACCTGATGGAAGGGGAGTTAGACCGGCGGGGCATTACACGCGCGATGATGGCCGAACACGGGGCCGCGCGGCGCGCCCGCGCGATCCTGCTGCCCGACGGTACGGCCATGCGGTGCAGCTTCTGCGACCGTCCCGCCGTACGCCAAGCGCGCGGCTGGCACCGACTGTTCGGCCGCGTGCCCGTCTTCCCCAAAGTGTTCGCCTACTGCGACTTCCACACCAAACCCAAAACTGGCGATGGCGCGAACGAAGGGAACAAAAACGATTAGCCGCGAACCGAAGGGGAGCGCGGCCATTCGCGCTCGCCTGCGGCTCGCGGCTAACGAACCTCTGTCCTCTGTTTACTTCGCGGCTTCTTTCGCCTGTGCTTCACTGATTTGCGTGAAGGGCACGCCGAGCTGCGTGCTCAGCCAGCTCTGCACGGCCGGGGTGTACGGGTACTTCCCCTCGCCGATCAGTTTCTTCATGCGCTTGTCGCGGTTGGCCCGCTCCTTGCGCTTCAGGTGCCCGTTCACCGTGCGCGAGATCGCGCCGTTGTCGCGAATCCGGTCGTACCGGACGCGGGTGGACATGCGGTCGGCCATCGTTCGACTCCGTGTGCTGCCGTAAATTACGAGACTGCTAAAGATAGGGGGCGGGCCGGCCCGCGAACAGGGCGCGGCGCACGTCACACCTTCTTACCGGCGGCGACGTCCGCGCCCAGCGCGAGGAACTTGGCCCGCGCGTCGGGGGCGGGGCCGGCGAGCAGCAGGGCCGCGGCGACCGCGGAGCCGGTCAGGTCGTCGCGCGGCGGGACCGG
>VGZJ01000204.1 GCA_016872595.1 Planctomycetota bacterium | reverse complement strand
TGAGGGCACCGCGCCCGCGGCCCTCGTCCGGCCGAACTCGCGGCGCGGCTACTTGTCTTTGCCCGTGAGAATGTCTTCGAGGCGCTTCTTCTGCTCCGCGGTCAGCACGGCCTTCGAGTCCTTGTCGCGTGCCGCTTCGATCTCTGCGATCTTGGCCTTCAGCTTGCTGATCTCCTCGCCGGCCTTGTTGCGAATCTTGTAGATGTCCTGAACTTGCGTTTCGGTAAGGCCGAGCTTGCCCCAATTGGCGGGGAGCGTGCCCTTGACCTTCACCGGCGGGTCTTTCTTCTCTTGGCCGACGAGCCCACCGGCGAGGACGAGCATCGCGGTGAACAGAGCGAGCGAACCGGCGCGGAACATGGTGTACCTCGGTTGAGGGGTGAACGGGACCGCTCCACTATGTTGGGGCCACGAACGGTTCCGCAAGCGAAAAAAGACGAACCGGCGTAAAAACGTCCGTGACCACAAGTCTGCGACCGCCCCGTTACGGGCGCTCGATCTTGAGTTCCAGCGATTCGATCTGGTCGCCGGCCAGTTTCGGCGCGTCGGGGGCGTTGGGGAGCGTGAGTACGATGGTGCCGATCAGGTCGTGCGAGGCGAGGTCTTCATCGTAGACCTCGAGTTTGAGCTTGCGACCGGGCGTGAGGCGCGCGTCGCGCAGGCGCAGGTCCCACGTCGCAGTGTACGAGTCCTTGACCACCTTCGAGGTGGCGAGCAGGTCCCAGCCGCCGCTCGCGTTGGCGACGAAGCACTTCACGAACGGGTCTGGGCGCGTCACGTTGCCGAGGCCGGCGTCCCACGCCGCGCCGTTGGCCTTTGTCGCCTTGATCACCGCCTTTTGCACGACGACGTCGACCGCGGCGAGCGGCGGCGGCTCCTTATTCTTGGCAGTCGTTGTGACGCTGGCGACCTTCAACCCGTCGTTCACCCACACGTTGGCGTCGAACCCGGTCGCGGGCAGGTCGAAGCTCGCGCCCTTCGCCTTCAGCGTCGCCCAACTGCCGACCCAGAGGAACGCGAGGTCGTCCGTCGAGGCTTTACTCAGTTCCTCGTAGAGCTGTTCCTTAGCGCTCTTCGAAAGCGCGGTTGAGAAGATGAGGCCGTGCTTGCCGGCTCCCGCGACCATCGTGCCGGCGTCGGCGTCCAGAACCGCGATGGCGATGGTGTCGTCCGGTTCGAGTTGCAGCGCCGTAAGCTCGCCCTCCCAGAGTGCGACGAAGGTGTCTTTGTTGGCCGCACCGGAGACGATGGGGTCGCCGTTGACGTAGACCACGTAGCGCGGGTCGGGGTTCTGCACCGCGCCGAGGCCCACGTCCCAGACGGCCTTGGAGTGCCGCTTCTTGGCCTCGAAGGTCGCGCCCGTCAGCCCGATGTAGCTCTTTGCGGTCGGCTTGGTGATGTCGAAATCGTTCGCGCGCTCGATGACGCGCACGGTGAGCGCTTCGAGGCCGATGTTGGCGCTGATGCGGTCGCGCGCGCCGGGCGCGGCGACGATATCGCCGGGGTTGCCCGCGCCGCCGGTGGTCGCGATTAGTTGACCCAAGGTGCCGGTCCACACCGCGATCGTGTCGTCGGTGTCCACGTCCTTGAGCACGTCGTTGATGAACCGCTTGCCGTAGGCCGGGATGTCCGGGTGGACCGCGACCCCGGCGATGCCGACGCGCGAGAACAGCTTCCCCGCGTCCGCGTCGCGAACGGTGATCTTCACCTTCGTCGTCTTCGGCACCTGCCAGTAGCCGGTGCCGGTGAACCAGCGCGGCGCGAGGGTGTCCTGCTCCTTGCCGGAAGAGAACACCGCCGCGCCGTCGAGTTCGATGACGACGTAGGGGTCGGGCTTCTCGACGCCGCCGGCCCCGATGTCCCACGGCTGCGGCCCGGCCGCGAGCTGCTTCTTCGCGCTGATTCGCGCGTCGGTTACGAGAATCTTGTACTGCTCGGCGCGGAACGCGCCGGAACTCATCGCGAGCGCGAGGAGCGCGAGGGCGGGGCGAAGCATGGTGTGCCTCGGCGGTGAGGAGGATCGGCCGTTCGCACCGTAGCGCGCGGCCACAAGGAACATACGCACCCCGGTCGCGCGGTTACTTCGCTTTCAGGTCGAGCGTGGTACCGGCGGCGTCCCAGCCGAACACGTACTGGCGGGCGTGGTCGGCCACGGTCGGGTTCACGTTCTTCCCTAGCGACGAGGAGTACGTCGGGAGCCGGTACGACTTCTCTTGGAACCCGTCGGCGGTCGAGTTGTCGAACCGGATGTACGGGGTCGCGCTGTCGGTGCGGAGCCAGTGGGTGCGGACCATGTTCGCGTCGACCGTGTGGTTCACCCAGTCGGCGTTATCGCCCCATTTGATCTGGTACTTGAGAACCCCGCGGGTCGGGTTCTCGATGCTGAACACGTCGGTCCGGGCGATGGAGTTGACCAGCGCTTGCACCTCGTCCCGGTGAACGGCGATGGCGAGTTTGCCGCCGTCGCCGCCGCCGCGCGAGAGGACGCCGACGACCTTGCCGGCGCTGTTCAGTACCGGGCCGCCGCTGTTCCCGCCGAACGCGCTCGACGACATTTCCAGCGCCCGGTAGTCGTAGGCGTCGGTGCGCAGACGCACGATCTTCGGTTCAATCGCCGCGGCGTAGCGCCAGAGGTCGCGACCGGCCGGGTTGCCGAGCAGGTGCAGCGTGTCCGCCTTCACCGGGTCTTTGTCCGCGAGCTTGTATTCGTGGACGCCTTTGGGTTTCTGCCGGACGTGGACGACGGCGAGGTCGAGGGCCGGGTCGTAGGCCGCGAGGTAGCCGACCGAGTAATATCCGGCGTTGCCGAGCGCCTTGACGTTGTCGGTGTAGTAGCTCGGCTTAGTCATCCAACTGCCCTTCCCGTCAGGAGCCGGGAAGAACACATCGACCGTCTTCTCGCGCTGGGCGACGTGGTGGTTAGTAACGACCAGCCCGCGGTCGGCGTCGACCACGAATCCGCTTCCGCTGGATACCGTGTTGCCGATGTGGTTGCGAATCCAGACGAGGCCGGGTACGGCACGACGGTAGATGTCGTCCGAGTCGTCGGCTCGACACGGGGCGACACTGCAGAAAAGTGCAAGAACCGCGAGAACGGGGGCGACGCGGGGCGCGGGCATGGGCTTGCTCCGGGGGAGACAAGTGCCGACGTCCGTGCCGGGGGAACGGTGATTCCGCATTATACGCGCGCGGCCGGGTATTCGTCAAATGTGGCGCAACCGGAATGCGCGGAGGTGTCAGTGGACGGTGTGCGTGAGGACGACCACCGCCGCGAGCGCTGCGGTTTCCGTGCGTAAGACGCGCGGGCCGAGGGTTGCCGCGGTCCAGCGAAACGAGGTCGCGAGCGCCAACTCGTCCGGGGCGAATCCCCCTTCGGGGCCGACCGCCAGCGCGACGCCGGCCGCGGCGCGCGCCGGCGCGAGATTCGGTCCGGTGTGCAGCACGACGCGCGACGCGGGCAGGTCGGCGCGGGCCGCAAACACGCACCAATCTTGGGGTTCCTCGACCGCCATGAGTACGTTGCGCCCGCACTGCTTGCTGGCTTCGATCACGGCGCGCGCCAACTTCTCCGCGATGCCCACCTTCGGCCGCACGACGGCCCGCGCCGTTAGCAACGGCACGAATCGCGTCGCGCCCAGTTCCGTCAGCTTCTCGATGAGGAAGTCGGCACGGTCGCCCTTCGGGAGCGCGGAGCCGACGACCACGGGGAAGGCGAGTTCGCGTGCGGTTGCGACCGGGCCGCGCACGTTGAGCGCGACGGCGCGCTTGCCGACCGAGACGATCTCCGCGGGGTAGTCGTAGCCGTCGCCGTTGAAGAGGGTGACCGAGTCGCCGGGCGCGAAGCGGCGCACGGTGGCGAGGTGGTGCGCCTCCGGCCCGGTGAGGACGTGTTCCCCCCGGCCGAGCGCGTCGGCCGTGTAGAAGCGGTCGGCCACGGGTTCTTAGGCCCGGTCGCCGCGGAGCGCGGTCGGGCTGTCTTCGGTGACGTTGGTGAACTCGAGGTAGGCGTCGCTGGCCTTTGGCGGCGCGGGCGGGGCCGGCGGCGCGGCGACGGTCACCGGCTCCCAGAACGTACCGTACGATTCTGGCGCTTGCGGCTCGCGCGTGTTCGGCTTCATGATCGGTCCCCGACGTGAGAGGGCAACTTCCAGCGAACGGCCCGTGGCGAGTCGTGAGAGTGCGGGCCGGTTCGGGCGCGGCGACGGGACGAGCGCCCTACTTGTTACCGCGGCGCGCGGGCCGCGGTCAAGGCGAACTCAGGCCGCGTCCGGCGCGCCGCGCCCGCCGACGCGGTGCCAGCCGGTGTCGCGCCACTCGAACACCACCTCGTCTCGTCCGCGCCACGCGACGCAGTACGAGCCGGTCACGTTCGCGACGGACCACCCGTGCCGGCGGAGCAGTTCCACGTTCGGCGCGGGCCGGTCCTGAAGCACAAGGGGCGAGAGCGGTTGCACGGTGCGGCCTCCCGGTAGCGGTCCGTCGTGGGCGGGCGGCGGGCCGGGGTTCTCCAACACTAGAACGAACGGGCACCTGCGGCCGGGCGAGCGACCAGTTCGCGCCGGGCACCAATTACGCTCACCTCGCAACGTCGGGTATCGGCACCCACGACCCGCGCGCTGACCGATTCGGCGCGCGTTCCCGGACCACGTGCGCGGCGCGCCCGCACAACCGGGCGCTAGCGCAGAATCGGCCGGTCGGTCAACATGCCCGCGCCCGTAAGCCCTTGCAGCGCCGCGGGCACCGGCTGCACCGGCGGCGGAACCTCGTGGTCCGGAAACAGCTGCTCGCGCCCGATTCCGCCGGCCGTCGGTGCGGGTCGCGGGCCAAACAGCTCTTTGGGGTTCGCGATGTCCGGGATCGGCTCGCCCGCCAGTTCCGTTCGTTTGCGGATCGTGCCCCGCGTGAACGGCCCCGCGCCGAACACCCACGTATCCTTCAGTTGGCTGCTCGACTCGACCGTGCCGGACTGCCACACGGCCCGCCCGGTGATCCGGTTGTAGGCGAACACGCCGATCTTCGCGACGCCACGCTGGTCGCTCTTCTTCATCAGGGCGATTTCGGGAATCGCCGTCGGCACGCCCGGCACGAGGGCCGGGATCGACACCGCGGGCGTGCCGACCATCACGCTGTGCCGGTCGGTGCCCACCGCGCCCGCGCGCAGTTCCACCACGAACACCGCGCGGGTGCGCTCCTCTTGCAGCAGCGCGCCGTGCGCCAGCAGTTGCTGCTTGACGAGGCTGATGAGGTAGCCCTTATCGACCACGTCCTTTTCGAGCGGCGCGGTGTCGAGGAACACCGTTTGGCCGGCGAGCGGGGTGAAGTCGATCTTGGCGACCGCGTAATCGACGGCCTGCGACACGAGCAGCATCTCGGTGGCGGCCCGCGGGCTGTCGGTCATCTTGGTGGTGCCGCACCCGGCGAGCATCGCCGCCAGCAGCGCCGCCGCTGCGCGCCGCGCGGTGAGCCGAAATCGTAGCAACGGTCGAACCCTAAAGGTTGGGGCGCGGAACTATAACGAGCCGCGCGGGGCACGCAAGGTCTAAGCCAGCGGCTCAGCGTAAGCCCACCGGTAGCTACATGGCGCAGAAACGCTAAGCGCATGGTAGTTGTGTGACCACCGGCGGGCTTACGCCGCGCCGCTCACTTCCATTCGCGCTCCCGATTCGGCTATACTTTCCCCGCGCCCTTCTCCCACTTACCGAGGCTGCCATGGCTCCCGTTTCGCGCCGCACGTTCCTCAACGCTTCCGCTGGTACGCTGTTCGCGCTGCCGGCCGCCACCTACCGCGCCGCGCTCCTCGCCGAAGACAAGCCGAGCGAAACGGTGCGCGTCGCCAGCGTCGGCGTCGGGCGGCAGGGCCGCGGCAACATGAACGCAATCAAGAAGCACGTTGTCGCAGTGTGCGACGTGGACAAGGGCCACCTCGCCGACGCCGCGAAGACGTTCGACACAAGCCCGACGAAGGTGCGGGCCGAGGCCGACTACCGCAAGTTGCTCGAATCGAAGGACATCGACGCGGTGCTGTGCAGCACGCCGGACCACTGGCACGCGCTCGTGACGGTCGATGCGTGCAAGGCCGGAAAGGACGTGTACTGCGAGAAACCGCTCACGCTCGTCGTGACCGAGGGCCGCGCGATGGTGAAGGCCGCGCGCGACAACAAGCGGATCGTGCAGTGCGGGAGCCAGCAGCGCTCCGCTAAGGAGTTCCGCCACGCTTGCGAACTGGTGCGCAACGGCGCGCTCGGCAAGCTCAAGGAAGTGAAGGTCGGGCTACCGGGGCCGAACTGGGGCAACATGCCGGTGCCGGATTCCGACGCGCCCGCCGCCCTCGATTACGACCGATGGCTCGGGCCGGCCCCGGACCGCAAGTACAACGCCAAGCGCGTCCACTACCTGTTCCGGTTCTTCTGGGACTACAGCGGCGGCCAGCAGACCAACTTCGGCGCGCACGATCTCGACATCGCGCAGTGGGCGCTGGGGATGGACGACAGCGGCCCGGCCACGATCGAGGGCACCGCGACGTTCAACAAGAATAAGTGGTTTGAGACCCCGGAGACGGCGAAGCAGACGTTCACTTACGCCAACGGCGTCCCGGTCCACTGCACGCTGGGCGCGGGCGGCAACCCCGGCGGCGTGACGTTCGTGGGCGAGAAGGGCACCATCGCCGTGAAGCGCGGCGGGCTGACCGTGACGCTCAACGGGGAGAAGGTCGATAAGCCCTACGACCTGCCCACCGGCGACATCAAGTTGTACGTTTCGAACGGCCACCACGCGAACTGGCTGGAGTGCATCAAGACGCGTAAGTTGCCCATCTGCGACGTGGAAATCGCGCACCGCAGCGCGACCGTGTGCCACTTGGGTAACATCGCGATCC
The DNA here is from genome assembly GCA_016872595.1 of Planctomycetota bacterium. Lineage (GTDB taxonomy): Bacteria > Planctomycetota > Planctomycetia > Gemmatales > Gemmataceae > Gemmata. The sequence goes on along the minus strand of VGZJ01000204.1, from coordinate 4,777 downwards.
GCACCGGGCGCAAGATCACGTGGGACCCGAAGTCGGAACAGATCGTCGGCGACAAGGAAGCGAACGCGATGCTGACGAAGGAGTACCGCAAGCCGTGGGTGCTGGGGTGAGCGCGGTCAGCGACTTACGGCCGCTTCCAGAACTGCCACCAGCGCGGCTTCGGCGGCGGTGGCAGTTCTTGGTAGCGGAGCGCGGGCGCGTCCGGCGGGAACGGCTCGCACGGCTTGAACTCGCTGAAGCGGACCCGGAGCGGCATCGCGTCGTACGGGCACCGCGGCAGGAAGATCGTGTCCGGCGGCGGTTCGACCTCCACCGCCAGCCGGCAGGTGAACGGCCGGTCGGGGCAGTACGGGCAGCACATCGTGATGCTGAAGTAGAGCACGGTTTACCTCGCCCCGTCGTTCAACTCCCGCACGCAGTCATCGTCGCCGCGCGTGTGTCGGTCGGCTCGAACACGGTGAACTGTGCGGCCAGTTCGCCGGCGCGTAGGCGGTCGGCGACGGGCGCGGGCACCCTCACCCGTCGGCCGCGGGCGAACACGTTCCCCGCGTCGTCGTGCAGTTCGCGGAACGGCCCCTTGTACATCACGTCCACCGCGGCGGCCGACGCACGCGCCGGCGCGAACCCTTCGACTTGGGTTTCGCGCATCGCAACCCCGTCGCGCACGAAGCATGGCTTGTTGTCGAGCTTCAACAGGCGCACGCCGACGAACCCGGCGGCTTCCAGCAGCGCGCCCGGGTCGGCCTCGAACGGTACCGACCGCACCGCCCCCGCGGGGCCGGGTAGGTCCGGATTCTCGACGGCGCGCTCGCCCGTGAGCACGTGAACAAACACGCGCCCGCCGGGCCGCAGCACGCGCGCGGCTTCCGCAACGACCGCCCGGCGCGCGTCGGCGCTCAGCGGCAGGTTCAGCGTGCCGCGCAGCCGCACCTCGTCGGCCGTGCCGTCGGCCAGCGGCACCCGCGCCGGCACCGGCTCGTTCATCCGGTGCTCCCACACCACCGGCTCGCGCGACTTCAGCGCGTCGCCCAGCACCACCTCCGCCGCCTGCCCGCCGCCGCGGTGCTCGATGTCGCCGTCGAGGGTGTAGACCTCCCACAGGTTGCCGTCCGGGTCGTGCGCCCAGAACTTCGACTGCTTGGCGTAGCAGCACTCGACGCCGTCCTCGCGCTTGGTGCGCATCCCGGCGCGCTCGAGGCGCTCCTGTATGGCGACGAGGGCTTTCGCGTCCGGCAGGCGCAGCCCGGCGTGGTTCAGCGCCCCGCCGCGGCCCGGCTCGCGTCCCGGTTCCAGCGACAGCACCAGCGGCGGGCTGTTCGGCTCGAACTTGGCGTAGTCGGCCCGCAGCTTGGCCGGCTCGACGCCGAGCAGCGTGCGGAAGAACGCCACCGACCTCGACAGGTCGGATACGTTCAGCGAAATGTGGAACCGGACGGGGTCGCTCATGGTCGGTCACTCGAAGTAGGTGTCGGTCTTGCCGTGCTCCGCGTACTTGGTGCGGAGCCACGCGTGGAACTCGCGGTAGTGCTTCGCGCGCTGGTCGCCGCCGTCGGAGTCGGCATTGTAGCTCAGGTACAGTTGCCGCCGCCAGCGGGCGCTCACGTTCGGGTCGGAGCGGTGCGGGGTGAACCCGCCGAAGATCGCCACGTCGCCCGGCTCCAGCAGCAGGTGAACCGCTCGCGCCTCGTCCACGGTCTCGGCCGGCAGCTCGTGGTACTTCCCGTCCTGCGCGGTGAGCGGGCCGTCGTGGTGGTAGCCGGGGTACACGACGGTGCAGCCGTTGTCGCGGTCGGCCGCGTCGAACGGGACCAGCACCGTAAGGAAGCTGCGCGGGAACCCGTCCCACGCGATCCAGTCCTGATGCAGCCCGTACCCCTTCACGCCCGGCGGCTTGTAGATCAGTTTATCTTTGAACAGGCGCGCCGGTTCGCCGTAGAGGTCGTGCAGCACGGACAGCAACCGCGTGTCGTGTGCCAGCCGGTCGCACACGGGACCGATGTCGATGACCGGGTCGAACGTCTCGAACGTGCATTCGCCGGTGAAGACGTTGTTCTGCCACCGACAGCGGATGTTACGCACCGACTTCAGGTGCGCGCGATCGGTGAGTAGACCGTCGGCCTCGGCACTGGCGGCGCGCATGTCGGCCGGGTCGTACAGCCCGCGAACGATCACGAACCCGTCGCGCGCGTAGTCGGCCCGCCGCGCGGCGGGCGGTTCCGCGGTCGCGTTCATCGTTCGTCCTCCAGTTGATCGGCCATCGGCAGCGGCACGACGAGCGCCGCCAGCGCGAACCCGAGCGCGACCGCGGCCAGACCTTGCACCACCGGCGAATACGAGCCGTAGGCGCGGTGCCCTGCGGCCAGCACCAGCGGCCCGGCCGCGGACGCCAGCACGGTGAGCAACTGCGCCGCCCCCTGAATCTGCCCCAAGTGGGCGGGGCCGAACGCCTGCCGCCAGACGGTGAAGAACACCACGGTGAGCGCGCCGCCCGCGACCCCCATCGCCGCGGCGTAGGCGTACACCTGCGCGAGCGTCGTCACCGCGGGGAAGCACGCCAGCGCCGCGGCCTGAACGAGCAGCGCGCCGGCCAGCAGCGCGCCGAGGCGCACGCGCTTGGCGAGGAACCCGGTCAGCAGGTTCGCGCCCAGCCCGATGAGCGGCGACACCATCGTGATGGTCAGGAATACGCCGCGGTCGAACCCGCGCTCGGCCAGCAGCGACTGGTTGAACAGCGACATGCCGGCCGCGACCAGCCCGTAGAACGAGGTCGCGAGGCCGAACACCCAGAACGCCGGCGCGCGGAGCGCGCCGGCGAGCGTGTGCCCGTGAGCGGGGGCGCTCCGCACCGCGGCGCTCGTGGCGGCGCGCGGGCCGCGCACGAGCGCGGCGACCGCGGCGAACGCGATCAGCGCCCAGCCGATCCCGGACCAGACGGTGCGCCAGTCGGCGTGGAACTGCTCGAACGCGGCCTTGATCGCGCCGAACGCGGCCATGAACCCGACCGCGACGAGGAACGAGTACAGCCCGATCACCGGCCCCGGCTTGTCGCCCGCGGCCTTGCCCACGATGGCGAGGCTGATGACGGACAGTGCGCTCTGCCCCAGCCCGCGCGTCAGCAGCACGAGGACGAACAGATCGAGCGGGACCGCGAACCACTCGACGCGGCCGAGGATCACTTCCGGCGCTGGCAGGTCGATCGTGGGCCCGCCGGGCGCGGTGCCGGTCATGGCGAGGACGGTCGCGCCGAGCGCGGCCAGCGTGAGCGCAAGCACCGCGCGCGCGCCGGCCCGGTCGATGGCCCAACCGACCGGCACGCAGAACGCTGCCCCGATGAGGGTGGCCCAGAAGTTGAGCGCGGCGAACGGCAGCTTGTCGAGCGCGAGGTCGCCCAACAGCGGTTCGGTAATGAGGCCGAGGCCGTGCGTGCGCCCCGGCAGTGTGGCGACCATCGCGGCGGCGGCGACCCCGGCCGCGGCCACCGCCGCGCGCGAGACACCGCCCCGTGTGGCTTCCGATCCGACCGCGCGCGCCATTAGAAGTTCCCCGGCACTTCGCCCCCGGCCCGCGTGGCCGCGTTCCGCCACACCTGCACGTCGATCGAGTCGCGGGCGAACTTCACGCTCCCGTCGGCCAGCAGCAGGTTCACCCCGCCGCTGTGCCGGCTGCGGGCCGCCTTGTACCCGACGGCGGAGAACCCCGGCAGCGCCGGGTTGTTGGCGACGCAATCGAACTCGCGGGCGTTCGGCGTGTAATAGTGGTTGTAGCTGACGCACCGCGGCTCGCCCGACGCCCACATGAACTGCCGGTGGTTCGACCCGTTCCACGCCCGCGGCGCGCCGGCACAATTGGCGTCACTCGGCAGGGTGCCGCTGAACCCGAGGTACTTGTACACGGTCTTCTCGTCGCCGGGCGCGGCGGACGTGCCGGGCACGTTCTCCCCGCCCGCGCCGAGGATGCTCTCGGACATGGCCGCCGTGTTCGACGTGCCGTCGCCGATGTCGGTGATCCGCTGGCCGTACTGGACCACGAACACGCCGTCGGCACCGACCGGCGAGCCGTTGTTCGCGACCCCGTTGCCGTGGCACGCGACGTAGTTGGTCGGCCCCATGTTCTGCACGCCGTACGCGCTGCTCACCGGCTCCCCGCGGTCGGACGGGCACAGGAAGATTTTCACCTTCTGCACGACGGCGAACTGGTTGGCGGCCGTAATCTGGAACGTCGGCGGGGCGTACATGAACTGGCTCAGGTCCATCGTGTTGTAGATGTTGGTCTGCTCTAAATAGGGCGACAGTTGGGCCAGCACGCTCCACGTGTACTTGTAGTCTTGAACGGTCGAGTTCGGGGCTGTGAACGGGTACAGCGGCGGCAGTTTTCCGGTCGCGCCTTCGTAGTTGTGCAGGGCAAGACCGAGCTGCTTCAGGTTGTTGGAGCAGCTCATGCGGGCGGCGGCCTCGCGCACCTTCTGCACGGCGGGCAGCAGCAGCCCGATCAGCAACGCGATGATCGCGATGACGACCAACAACTCGATCAGCGTGAATCCGCGGCGGCGGCTCATGGGGTGGCTCCGGCGGGGGCGGTGCGTGCGGCGGGTGGGCAAAATTCAAGTGTTAATACCTGCCCTGTTGTCAAGATGTTACACGGGACGCCGCGCGGGGCCACATTAGACTCGTTGCGCAATAGCGATCGATGGCCTATTCATAGGGTTATGACGAATTACGAGAAATTGCGTCGGAAGCCGTTGTTGTTCCGCATGTTCACGGGGCTCTCGGCCGACGAG
>VGZJ01000203.1 GCA_016872595.1 Planctomycetota bacterium | reverse complement strand
AGAGGCCATGAAACGACGCAAGATCATGAAGAAGGCACGATCCAAGAAGAAGCGGCCAATACTCATGGCCGACTTGGAGCGAAGGTATCGCGAATCACCTGGGTTTTAGCCCTCTCGCGGATCGTTGAAAAAAATTTGGCACTTCGGCCCGCACAACCGCGGGCTGCCGCTCGTCGGCCACTACAGCGACTCGGACCACTTCTGGATCGACTCGCGGAACCTCGACGAGCGCCTCGCCGCAACCATCGAACAGGGCTGGCCGGAACTCGTGTGGATGGCCTCGTATGGCGACTTGGTTACGTTCTTCCGCGACCCGCCGTTCGGCGGTGCGCCAACGCCCGTTGGCTTGATACTCGATGCGGCCTACGAGTTGGAGCCATGGCATTTCGGTACTCTCGCGGCGGTGCCGAACTTGCGCGGGTTGTCGCTGTGCGAACTACCCTTGCCACCGAAGATGTTCCCGTTCGTCGCGAAGCTCACCCACCTGCACCACCTCGAACTCGGCGAAACGCAACTCGACGACGCTGATGTGAAGCAACTCGCGCCGCTTACGGAACTGCGCACGTTGCGAGCGGAATACTCGGACATCACCAACACCGGGGCGCGGGCGCTCCGCAAGTTCCCGCACCTGCGCGAACTCGCACTATCCTGTTCGTATGTCGATCCGCCGGGGTTTCGGGCAGTCGCCGAAAATACCGGAATCGAAGTTCTCGAACTCACCGGCATCGAAGACGACGACCTCGACGCGCTCCGCGGTCTTTCCCGCGTGCGCGACTTGCGCCTGTACTCGTGCAACATCACCGGCGTGGGGATCGAGAACTTCCCGCTACTCACTGAACTGCGGGTCGAGCGCGCGCGCGTAACCGACACCGGAATGGCGTGCCTCGCTGCGCTGCCGAGACTTCAGTTCCTCGATGTCAGCAGTTCACAGATTACAGGGGAAACGCTGAAGCACCTCAGCGGTGCGAAGTGGCTCGAATACCTGTACGCCGCCGATACAGCGATCCGCGACGAGCACCTGCCGGCGCTCTCCGAATTGAAGCACCTGCACACAATCCACCTCGACGGCACGCAGGTGACGAAGAAGGGCGTGGCGCGGTTGCGCGAGGCGCTTCCGAAAGCGGCCATCTACGGCGGGTCGTAGCCGTGGCCGCCCCACGGGTTGCACCGGCAGATGCGCCACGCGCCCTTCGCGCACCCGAAGATCGGGCCGTGCTTCTTCACCGCGAGGATGAAGTACTCGCTGCACCCCGGCTGGAACCGGCACATCGGCGGCAGCAGCGGGCGCAGCCCCTTCTGGTAGCCGCGCACGCACACGATCATCACCGCGCCGATCGCCAGCGCGGGGCCACGCCACAGCCAGCGCAGGTGCCTCATGCGCGGTCCTCACCCCCGACCTTGCGGCCGGGGTTCGCCGGCGCGCCCAGCTTCCGGGCGGCCTGCGCCGCCAGTTTCACCAGCGCCGCGCGCAGCGCGCCGATCTCCGGGTACGGGCCGGGCCGCGGGATCAGGATCAGGTCCACGCCGCGCGGCAGGTCGTGCTGCGCTAGGCGGAACGCTTCGCGAAACAACCGCTTGTAGCGGTTCCGCACCACGGCGTTGCCGACCTTCTTCGAGACGGAGCAGCCGAGCCGCGGGTGCGGGCGGTCGTTCTCGCACGCGAACACCAGCAGCAGCGCGTCGGACGCGCTGCGCTTACGCGCGTAGCACCGCTCGAACTCCGCCGGGGTCTTCATCCGGTGGGTCTGCGGGAACGTCAGGGGCGCGTTGGTCGTCATGACGAACGAAGACACCTCACACCCACGGGGCGTTCGCGCGCGGGGTCTGGGGGTTCAGCTTCGCGAACTCCTCGATCAGTTCGCGGCTGCGCTCGCTCAGTTGGCCCCCGGGCACTTCCACCTTGAACACGAGGTACTGGTCGCCGCCGGCGACGCCCTTGCCGCGGAGCCGCAGCTTTTTCCCGCCGGACGTGCCCGGCGGGAGCGTGACCGTGAGCTTGGTACCGTCGAGCGTGGGCACGTCGAGCTTCGCCCCGAACACCGCTTCCGAAATGCTCACGGGCACGTCGAGGTAGACGTCGTTCCCCTCGCGGCGGAAGTACGGGTGCGGGGCGATCTTCACCTTCAGCAGCACGTCGCTGCCGCCGGTGGCGTCGGCCGGCACGCGCAGTTTCTTGCCCGCTTCGATCCCGGCCGGAACCTTCACGTCGATGCGCCGGCCGTCCACCTCAATGGACACGCTGCCGCCGTTCGCGGCCACGTCGAACGGCACCGTCACTTCCGATTCCACCGCCTCGCGCGGCCGCGCGCGCGGGCCGCCGCGCCCTTTGCGCCGCCCGCCGCCGAACAGGTCGCTCAGGTCCGGCCCGCCGGGGCCGCCGCCCATGCCGCCGCCGAACAGGTCGAAGAGCTGCTGGGCCGCGGCCGGGTCGAAGCCCTGCGCGCCGCCGGGGAACCCGCCGCCGCCGGGAAAGCCCCCGGTGTGCGGGCCGGCGAACCCGAACTGGTCGAACTGGGCCTTCTTCGTCGGGTCGCCGACGATGTCGTGCGCGGCCTGCACTTCCTTGTATTTGGCGTCGGCCTCTTTGTCGCCGGGGTTGCGGTCCGGGTGGTACTTCTTGGACAGCTTCCGGTACGCCTTGTTGATCTCCTCCGCGGTCGCGGACTTGGAGACGCCGAGCACGTCGTAAGGATCACGGGGCATGGGTTCTATTTCCGATTGCAGATTTCCGATTGACGATCGAAAGACCGCGCGGCTTCCGCCGGCCAACGGAATTGTACGGTTCCGGCCAACCGCGCCGGAACCTCAGTCGTTAGAGGGCCGCGCGCGGCGTGCGGATTCGCGCCGGGCGCGCGCCGGTGAGAACTTCCGGTACCCCGTATCGGGCCGCGCGGCCGGGTCGTACTGTAGAGACGGGGCCGCGGCGCGAACACGGAGGGAGTCACGTGCAACTCGACAAAGTGAAGCTCGTTTCGAGCCTGCCGCGCGGCGGGCGCGCCAAGGCCGACACCGACCCGATCGTGAACGCGATCCGCCTCGCGCTCGCCGACTTCGAGCGGGCCGTGCCGTTCGCGGTGCAACTGCTCGACTGGGACGACGCGAACCCGCGCACCGGGAACTGGACCCCGGACGCGGAGCAGGAGAACGCCGAGCGCGCGGTCGCGGACAAGGACGTGATGGCGTACCTCGGGCCGTACAACTCCGGGGCCGCGCGCGTCTCCGCGCCGGTCCTCAACCGGGCCGGGCTGGTGCAGGTGTCGCCCGCGGCCACGCTCCCGGGCCTCACCCACCGCGGCGCGAACGCCGACCCCGACGAACCGGAGAAGTACCGCCCCGGCAAGCGCGTCACGTTCTGCCGCGTGTGCCCGCACGACGGGAGCCAAGGCCCGCTCTCCGCCGACTTCGTCGCCACCGAACTGAACGCGAAGTCGGTGTACGTCCTCGACGACAAGGAACTGTACGGTCTCGGCCTCGCCACCGCGTTCAAGAAGCGGTGCGCGGAACTCAAGGTGAAGGTGGCGGCCCACGAGAGCGTGGTGACGACCGCCCCGGACTTCAAGAAACTGCTGGCGAAGGTGCGGGACGCGGCCCCGGACCTCGTGTACTACGGCGGCACCACGCAGACGCGCGCCCCGGAACTGGCGAAGGCCATGATCGTCGAGAAGGTGAGCTGCCCGCTGCTGCTGCCCGAAGGGTGCTACGAGCCGGCGTTCATCGAGGCCGTGAGCGCCGACGCCTTCGAGGTGCTGAAGGTGTTCGTGACGGTGAGCGGGATCAACCCGGCGCAACTGAAGGGCGCGGGCGCGGACTTCGTGACGCGCTACACCGAGAAGCACAAGGGCGCGCCGACCGCCTACGCGGTGTACGGGTACGAGGCCGCGGCCGTCGTGCTGGAGGCGCTGCGCGCCGCCGGGAAGAAGGACCGCGAAGCCGTCCGCAAGGCGGTACTCGCCACGACCGACTTCGGGAAGGGGCTGTTGGGCAAGTGGGGCTTCGACGCCAACGGCGACACCACCCACCAACCGCTCACGGTGGCGACCGTGGAGAAGGGCCGCTTCAAGGCGGTGAAGGTGCTGGGCGTGAAGTAGCCCGCGCGCGGGGACCGAACCGGCCCTAGCCGAAGCGCAGGGCCTCGATGGGGTTGATGCGGGCGGCCCGGCGCGCCGGGTACAGCGCCGCCAGCGTGGTCGCGCCCACCGCGAACGCCACCGACCCGAGCCACAGCCACCACGGGAACACGAACACCGTCGTACTCAGCATCTTCTCGCCGTCCATCTGCTGCGCGATCAGCGACCGCACCCAGCCGTCGCCCCATACCGCCAGCCCGCGGGCCAGCGCGAGGCCCATGAGCGCCCCCAGCGCGCCGATCAGCGCGCCTTCCAGCAAGAAGAGCGACATGATCTGCCGCCGGGTCGCGCCCACCGCGCGCAGGATGCCGATCTCCTTCGTGCGCTCGATCACGCTCGTGACCAGCGTGTTCGTGATGCCGACCGCGGCCACGAACAGCGCGATCAGCGCGAACAGGTTCAGCCCGGCGGCGATCAGCGTGACCTCGCGCTTGGCCGCGGCGAACCACTTGGCCCCGCTGTGCGTCTTGTAGCCCATCGCCTCCACCGCGCTCACGATGGCCGGCAGGTCCGCGCCGGGCGTCACGCGCACGTCGGCGCTGAACACGCCGCGGTCCTTCACCCACGGCAGCTTGTTGAACAGCGCGTCGCCGGTCGCCGGCGGCAGGAACACGTCGCCGCTCGCCAGTTCCCATGCGTCCAGCGGGGTGTTCTTCTTCTTCTCCGCGTGCGTCAGCACGCGCACGACGCCACAGATGCGAAACGTGTCCGTGACCGTTTTACCCGAATCGCCGGGGCGCTCGTAGTCGGTGTCGGCTTGGCCGGCGAGCAGACCCGCCAGCGCCAGCTTCTCCGCGGCGCTCAGGTCGAAGGCGTCGATCTTCTTCGGCAGCGCGTCGGTGAGTTTCTTGAGCGCCTTCACCTGCTCCGGGGTCAGCTCCTCCGGCGGCTTGCGGCCCAAGAGCGCGCGCAGCATCGCGAACGACGGCTCGTTCTTCACCCCGCCCACGACCAGTTCGAGCGGCGCGTCGAGCGCGCGCGCGAGCTGCGCGTCGCTCTGGAAGCCGAGCAAGTACATGGTGAACTCGGAGACGACGACCTCGCGCGCGTCGGGCGACGCGGGGAGCCGGCCGGCGATGAGCCGCGGGGCGAGGTCGGCGAGCGGCCCGCTGACGACGGACACCGGGGGCACGGTGGTCGCGCCGGTCGCGCGCCCGTCGCCGGTGCGGAACGTGCGCACCTCGGCCACGCCCGGCAGCTTGGCGATGGCGTCGAGGTTCTCCGGGGTCAGCAACTTCGGGCGGCGCGGCGGGCGCGTGCGCTGGTAGCGGTCGAGGAGCTGTTCGCGGATGCGGGCCTTGCGCTCGGCCGACATCTCCCCCTTCACCTCAAGCTCGTGGGGCGGCACCCCGGTTTCGTCCGGGGGCAGTTCGTCCACGCGCACGAGCACCCGCCAGAAGTCGTCGCGCCCCTTGAACTCGTTGTCGATGAACTGGCGCAGCCCCAACCCCAGCGCGACGCTGAACGCCAGCGCGCAGGTGCCCACGGTGACGCCGACGAGCGTGAGCGCGGTGCGCACCTTCTGCCGCCACAGGCCGTGCAGCGCGAACTTCAGGAACTGGAGTGGGTTCATGGTGGCCCATTTCGTCTTTGGCGAGCGGCGCGGCGTCCGCCCGCCGGTGCGATACCCCACCGATCCGCGTCGCGCCTCTCAGTTGTGTAGCGACCGGCGGGCCGACGCCGCGCCGCTCGCTCGCCCGCGCCGCTCCCTCATCCCTCACCCCTCATCCTTTTTCATCTTGCCCTGTCAGCGGCACCGGGCGACCGCTACAATTCCCCAACTCCGGTCCCGAGGTCGCGCGCCGCGCCGGCGCGCCGGGCACGGAGAGGCTCCCAACCTACTGTACCCGCAAGTTCCGCGCGAACCTGTGGGCCGCCGGCCCTCTCATCACACTATGGTCAACCGCAACCTCCTCCGCCAGTTCGACATCCCCGACGAAGACATCCAAGGCACCGACGACATCTTCAATCAGGCCATCGCCGATTGGGTCCAGAGCGAAGAGCAAGAGTACGAGGCGAACAAGATCGTCTCCGGCAAGGTGCTGGAGATCCGCGGCGACGACGTCGTCATCGACATCGGGTACAAGTCCGAAGGCGTCATCAAGCTCGACGAGTGGAAGGACGAGGGCAGCGAGGGCCCGCCGCCCAAGGCCGGCGACACCGTCGAGGTGCTGCTCGAAACGGTCGAGAGCGAAGACGGCACGATCCAGCTCTCGTACCGCAAGGCCAAGCGCCAGAAGGAATGGAACGCGATCCTCGCCAAGCACAAGGAAGGCGACGTGGTCGCCGGCAAGGTGCTCAAGAAGATCAAGGGCGGGTTGCTGGTCAACATCGGCGTCAACGTGTTCCTCCCGGCCTCGCAGGTGGACATCCGCCGCCCGCAGAGCATCGACGAGTACATCGACCGCACCATCGAGTGCGTCATCCTCAAGATCGACGAGCAGCGCCGCAACATCGTCGTCTCGCGCCGCAAGCTGATCGAGGACCGCCGCAAGATCCAGAAGGACAAGCTGCTGGGCGAACTGGAAGTCGGCCAAATTCGTAACGGCGTGGTCAAGAACATCGCCGAGTTCGGCGCGTTCGTGGACCTCGGCGGCATCGACGGCCTGCTGCACATCACCGACATGGGCTGGCACCGCGTCACCAACCCGCGCGACGTGGTGCAGATCGACCAGACGCTCGAGGTGTACATCCTGCACATCGACCGCGAGAAGGAAAAGATCGCGCTGTCGCTGAAGCACAAGACCCCCAGCCCGTGGCAGAACATCGAGGCCAAGTACCCCATCGGCCAGCGGTTCAACGGCGAAGTCGTCAACATCATGCCGTACGGGGCGTTCGTGAAGCTCGAGCCGGGCATCGAGGGGCTGGTTCACATCAGCGAGATGAGCTGGGTGAAGCGCATCGCCGACCCGAAGGAGCTGGTGCAGATCGGCGACAAGGTCGAGGTTCAGGTGCTGAACATCAACCACGACAAGAAGGAAATCTCGCTCGGCATGAAGCAGTGCCAGAGCAACCCGTGGGGCGAGGTGGCGAAGAAGTACCCGCCGGGCACGGTCATCAGCGGCGTGGTGCGGAACCTCACCAACTACGGCGCGTTCATCGAGATCGAGGAGGGCATCGACGGCCTGCTGCACGTGTCGGACATGAGCCACACGCGCAAGGTCTCGAACCCGTCCGAGGTGGTGGCGAAGGGCCAGAAGCTGACGTGCCAAGTGCTCACGGTCGATCAGGAGCGCAAGCGCGTCGCGCTGGGCCTGAAGCAGATGGGCCCGGACCCGTGGGAGACCGACATCCCGGCCCGCTACGCCCCCGGCCAGAAGGTGCAGGGCAAGGTCACGAAGCTCACCAACTTCGGCGTCTTCGTCCAACTGGAAGAGGGCCTCGAGGGGTTGCTCCACATCTCCGAGTTGTCGGACGACAAGATCGAAAGCCCGGAAGAGGTGGTGAAGGTCGGTGACGACGTGGCCGTGAAGGTGCTGCGGGTCGACGCCAAGGACCGCAAGGTCGGCCTGAGCATGCGGAACGTGGACGACGGCAAGGTGCCCGACGAGATCATCGACATGCCCATCGAGGGGCCGGAGGCGGAGAAGGCGATGGAGGCCGCCAAGTCCGCGCGCGAGAAGGAAAAGGAAGGCGGCAAGAAGAAGCCCGACGACGCCCCCAAGAAGGAGAAGGACGACAAGGACAAGGAAGGGCTGCGCGGCGGCACCGGCGCGGCCGGCCCGCTGTTCTCGCTCCCGGGCGATAAGAAGCCCGAGTAACATCCGGGCGAAGAGTTTGATCCACAGATTCCGCAGAAGACACAGATTTGAAAGGCAGTAGAAGAGGAAGTGTTCAGGGCACGCTGAGTCACTCGGCCCCGTTCTCGAACGCTCTTCATTCTTCATCTGTATTCAAATCTGTGTCTTCTGTGGAACCTGTGGATCAATCTCTTTCTGCCACCACAGCCTTCGCGTCGGGCGCGAAGGAATGTCGGTCCACTTCGTGAAACTCTTTTTCCCGTCGTGCGGTCTAATCTGTCGGGTTTATAGCGGTTGTCCGCGGGGGCCGGCGCGGGCCGCGCGCGGTCGTGAACGAATTACATTGAAGTCCCGCGCGTGCGGTCGGTAATGTGGACCGCGCGGGGTGCCCGTTGCGCACCCCGGCGGGCCGTGCCGCCCGCGCCGGTTGTACCCGTGCTGCGCGTGGCGACGTGCGCGTTCCGCCCGACTGTGGCCGTTCCCGCGGCCCACGGGTCGAGAGTATCGTTTCAGCGGTCGATACGTCCTTGCGGGTTCGGCCGTCCGAAACTCGCACCGCGCCCCGGTCGCCCGCGGCGCGCCGCCCGATCCGGTTGCGTTTCGCGAACTCGTCGGTTCGGCCCCGGCCCTGCAGACAGGATGCCCGTTCATGTCGCGTCTCCGCCGCTACCGCCCGGACGTTGTCCAAAGCCCGCTGGAAACGTACCTCCGCGAGATCAACGAAACCGCCCTGCTCAACGCGGACCAAGAGAAGGAGCTCGCGCGCGCCATCGCCGTCGGCAGCACCGAGGCCCGCGACCGCATGGTCCGAGCGAACCTGCGCCTCGTGGTGAACATCGCCCGCGGGTACACCGGCAAGGGGCTGGCCCTCCAAGACCTCATCGAAGAGGGCAACCTCGGCCTGCTCCGCGCGGTCGAGGGGTTCGACCCGACGATGAACACGCGGTTCAGCACCTACGCTTCGTACTGGATCAAGCAGAGCATCAAGCGCGCGCTGGTGAACACCGCGAAGACGATCCGCATCCCGGCGTACATGGTCGAATTGCTCGCCAAGTGGCGGCGCGCGACCAACAAGCTGAGCGACGAACTGGGCCGCCCCCCGACCCACGAGGAGGTCGGCAAGTTGCTCGGCCTGCCCAAGAAGAAGCTGAACATCATCAAGAAGGCGATCCGCGTGTACAACGCGGCCCCGCAGACCGACCAAGCCGGCGAGGGCGGGTGGAGCATCGAGGAGATGCTGTCCGACGACCGCGCGAAGACGCCCGACACCGAGATGGTGGAGACCGACGACCTGAAACACGTCCTCGTGCTGCTGGAAAAGATGGACAAGCGCGAGGCCACGGTGCTGCGGATGCGGTTCGGGTTGAACGACGAGGAGCCGAAGACCCTGAAGGAGATCGGTGAATCCCTCGGCCTGACCCGCGAGCGGGTCCGCCAGATCGAGAGCGAGGCGCTCGCCAAACTGAGCGAAGACCTGAGCGGCGATTGAGCCGCTTGCGGCTTCGCCCGAACAGCCGGTACGACGCGCACACCTTGCCCAGCTTCGCGCCGCGCTTCGCCAAGTTCCCGCGACCGCGTGAACCGCCACGACCCGCGCCGTCGATCTCTCCGGTGCAATCGGAGGGGTCGCGATGCGGCGCGTGGCGGTTCTGGTTCTTCTGGCGGCGTGCGGGTGCGAGTCGATGCGCCCGGCGCAGGTTCCCGTACAGCAGAGCGCGCCCCTGCGGGTCGCGGCCAAACAGCCAGAGCCGCCTGCCAAGCCTGCCAAGCCGGTCGAGGTGCTTCGCGCGTCTGCGAGCCAACCAGCCCAACCTCAACAGCAAGTCGAAGACGATGTGCTCGTGCGCGTGGCCGAGTGCCTCGCGCGGGCCGACCACCGCGGGGCCGCGACGCACCTGAGCGCGTACGTGCGTGCGAACCCCGACCAGCCACTGTTCCGGCTCCAACTCGCGGACCTGTACGCGCGGGCCGCGCTCCCGGCCGAGGCGAAGGTCCACTACGAGCGGTTCGTCGCCGACGCCGAGGACGGCCCGCCGGCGCTGCGCGCGCACCTCGTCACCGCCCACATCAAGCTCATGGGGATCGCGCAGGCGCGCGGCGACACGTTCGCCGAAGCGCTCCACCGCGGCGCGGGCCTGCTGCAACTGGTGAAGGACCAAGACGGCACCGCCGACCGCGACGCGACCTTCTGCGAAGAGATGTTGTGCAAGGCGCTGAAGGCGCTAACAGAGGCGAAGGAGCTGCGCCCGGCCGACCCGCGCCCGCGGGCCGCGCTCGCGCAGGCGTACGACCGGGCCGGCAACCCCGGCGGCGCGCGGGCCGAGCGCGCCGCGGTCCGCGCCGACCCCGCGCCCGGCGCGCGCAAGCCGCTTCTGGCCGACTGACGCGCCGCGCCTATGTTAGCGCCGCCCTACCCCACCGGAGCCGCCGCCGTGCCGACACCTAACGAACTCGCCGACCAGTACCTCGCGGGCGTCGCGCAGCTGCGCGCCGCGGTCGCCGGCATGACGCGCGAGCAGATGCTCGCGCGCCCCGTGGCCGGCAAGTGGAGCACGCTCGAAGTGGTGTGCCACATCGCCGACTTCGACCCGGTGCTCGTGGACCGCATGAAGCGCATCCTCGCTTACGGCGCGGACACGCCGCTGCTGCTCATCGCCGACGAGAACCTGTTCGTGAAGGAGCTCAAGTACCACGATCGCGACGCGGCCGAGGAGCTGGCGCTGATCGAGGCGACGCGCAAGCAGATGGCGCGCGTGATCCGCGCGCTCGCCCCGGAGCAGCTCCAACTGACCGGCAACCACAGCAAGAAGGGGCTTCAGACGCTGGAAAAGGTGATCCAAACCGCCACCAACCACATCGCCCACCACCTGCCCTTCATCGCCGAAAAGCGCAAGGCGCTGGGGGTGTAGTCAGGGGACAGGGGACAGGCGACAGGCGACAGGCGACAGGCGACTCTGTCCCCTGTCCCCTGTCCCCTGTCCCCTGTCTCCTGTCCCCTGTCTCCTGTCCCCTGACTTCTCACCGCGGCTTGGAGCCGGTACCGCCCAAGACGGCGTCGGCGGGGTTCGCGCCCGCGGCCACGTGGCCGTACAGGTTGCGATAGATGTCGTCGCCGCGCGGCCCGACGTTGGGCGACGTGGTCAGGCGCACGTTCCCGCTCACGAACAGCACGTTCATGCACCGCGCGTGCGGGGACACATACGGCGCGCCGGGCGCGACCGCCGCCGCGGGGAAGTCGGCCGCGATGGGCATCTGGTCCGTCGTGCCGTCGGCCCCGGTGGGGCGGCGCAGGCCGAGCACCTCGTCGTTGGGGCCGAGGAACCCGAGCGTGTAGGTGTACGCGGGGCAGTTGTCCGCGGCCGGGCACGCGGGCTTGTACCCGGCGGGCAGGTGGCCGCGGTCGATGAGCGTGGCGGCGAAGGAATCGGCGGTCGGCATTTGCGCCGTGCCGACCTGCGGGTACCGGCCCTGCGCGTCGGTGTCGGCGTAGTTGGCGAGGCCGGTGTGGAGCGTGCGCAGGCTGTTCTGGCACGCGAGCACGCGGCTCTGCTGCCGGGCCTTCGCCACCCCGGACAGCACGAGACCGATGCCGAAGAACGCGATCCCGGCGGCGACGAGCAGGTCGGCGCGAACCCACGACGAGCGGTACACCGGGCCGTCGCTCGCGGGCGGCGCGGGGCGCGGCGCGGCCGGTTCCGCGGGGCGCGGCGCGCGGGTACCGGGGCCGAACGCCAGCTCCGGCGGCTCGCCCTCGCGGAACAGCGCCGCCAGCGTCTCTTCGCTCATGGCCGGTTCCGGCGCGCGCGGCTCGTGTTC
>VGZJ01000202.1 GCA_016872595.1 Planctomycetota bacterium | reverse complement strand
AATGGCGACCTCCTTGCCGTCCATGCTGGGTGCGCCGGCTCCGGGCGGGCCCCCGCGCGGCGGGCCTTTGCCGCCGGCCCCCTCGCCCGCGGCCCCGACCAGTACCGTCACCTTGTACTGACCGGCTGGGATGCCCGCGTTCGCCTTGCCGGGCACGTTGAAGGTCGAGTCCTCGCCGTTAACGGTCGCGTAGTAGAATGCGTCCTCACCGGCGGGCACCTCGCCGGTCCGAGCGAACTTCACCCGGATGCCGGGGTCGCCCGGCGGGAGCGGCTGGTTGCCGGGGCGAGCGGGCTTGAAGGCCGCACCGTCCTTCGCCACCAGTTTGCCCCTCACCGGATACGTCTTGGCGGCGGGCGCGCCGCACCCGTGTGCGAGGAGCGCGAGCGCGAGGGACGAAACAAGGGCGGCGCGCGGCATGAGGAGCCTCCGGGAACGAAAGCGCGCCCCGCGGGGCGGGGCGCGCGTGGACGGCACGGGCCGCCGTTAGTAGTTGCTGGACGGGACCGGTTGCCCGTCGTTGCGCGAGCCGAGCAGCGCGAACGTATTCGCATTTACACTGTAGCTGATGTGCTTCACCGACCCGTCGCCGAATAGGAAGTTCGCGCCGGTCGGGTGCGACGACCCGAACCTGTTGTCGGAGTACCCCCGCCCCCAGTTCACGTCGCGGGCCGGCGTGATCTGCGTGCCGCGGACGACGTCCCAGTCCCATCCGGACGAGTACCCCTCGTTGTCGTCGGACTGATACGAGCCCATCCGGCCTGAGTCGAGTTGTTTTTCACCGACGTAGATGGTGTTCGACAGCCCGTCGGGGATCGCCGCGTTCATCTCGATGGTCTGCGGCGCCCACGAAGCGTTCTGCACGACCGCGCCGTTGTTCCCGTTCGTGCCGAAGCACCCGGCGTAGTCGGTGGCCCCGTGCCCGTAGGTGCCCCCCGGCCCGTACCACGCGCCCGTGGCCGGCAGTGTCATGGTGGTGCGCCGCGCCGGGCACCCGAACGTCTTGATGCCAGAGCTGATCGCGATGATCTGGGCTTGGGCCACCGACGTCGCCCCGCCGCCCTTCCAAACGTTGTCCTGCTCGATGAACGGCAACACCTGAAAACCCCATCCGGCGTACTGGCCCCGACCGATGGCGGGCTGGCCGACGGCTGTGGACGTCGGCGGCTGGCCCCAGTGCTCGCCCCCGTGGGGCAGGTGGCCGTAGGAGTCGTTGTGCGAGTGGAACGCGATGCCCAGTTGCTTCAGGTTGTTGCTGCACGTCATGCGCCCGGCCGCCTCGCGGACCTTTTGCACCGCCGGCAACAACAGGCCGATCAGGATCGCGATAATCGCGATCACAACTAACAGCTCGATGAGCGTGAACGCACGCCGCGAGCGCGGAGAGAGAAGCATGAGACGCACCTCGGACGACGGAAATGAGAGCGAATGAAGACCGTTCATTTGAACATACCCCGGCGCGCGGCGCGAAGCAAGCTCGCGCCGCCACTTTCGTGCGCGCCTTCGGTTCGTGGCCCCCTCCCTCGTTACTTGCGCTGCATCGCCTTGCCGTAGGCTTCGAGTTGCTTGAAGTCGGCGCGCCACGTCGTGTACATGAACCCGGTGACGCCGGGCACGCCCTTCGCGGCCGTGTCCCACACGGTGAAGCCCTGCAAGCCCGGGGCGTCGTAGAACCCGGCGATCACCTGCTTGTGCCCGCGGTCGGCGAAGAACTTGAGGCTCTCGGTTTTGCCCTGATTCCAGTTCGCGATCACCACGTCCTTCGGCACGCCCTCCCACGAACCCTTCCACGAGCCGTTCACGAGGTAGAACTTGTCCACCGCGTTGTGGTGTGGGTCAAACATGTCCGACCAGACCGCGATCCGCGCCTTCGGGCTGGCGGCGCGGACGATCTCGGTGCAGCGCGTGATGTTCGCAGCGAGCCGCTCGCCCGGCGTCTTCTTCGACGCTTCCGCTTCCGCGCACCAGCCGGTTACGCGAATCTCGTCGTGCGACAGGAACCACGTCTTCGGCGCGAACAGCTTGTTCACGCGCGCCACTTGGTCCGTCAGAATCTCGTACACTTTCGGGTCGGACAGGCTGCACGCAACCTGTGAGCCGTAGATGACGACGGGGTGATACCAACTCACGCGCAGCTTCTCGCCGTTCTTGATGCGCGAGTTCGCCGTGAGTTTGATCTGCGCCCCGGCGTGGCCGAACGTGAAGTCGCCGAGCTTCGCGTCTTTGACCGGCTCGAAGTCCTTGCCCTCGTCGTAGACGGTCGCGCCGTCCGCGCTCGCCACCACGAACGGGCACGCCTTCCGGCGCAGCACGTTCACGAGGCTCATCTCTTCCAGCTTGAAGTCGTCCAACCAGAGCGTGCCCTTCAGCCCGCCCCACACGCCGAGGAACAGCGTCACATCAGTGTTGTCGAGCGTGTTGAACACTACCTCGAACGGCATCCAGTCCTGATCGGCCTTCGCGTGGGCGTTGTGGAACGTCAGCGCGCGGCCGTTCGCCGACATCGCCAGAAAGCGGAAGTCGCCGTTCGGCTTGAACGCCTTCGTCTTGGCCTTCGCCGACAGCCGGTAGCACGCCCACGGCCGCAGCGTCGTCTTGAGCGACACGCGACAGTTCTTGTCCGTGTCCTGCATCCGCAGCGATTGTTTGCCGCTGGCGAACACCTCGCGGTCCGCGAAGGTCGCAACCCCGACGGAGTCTTGGTAGCCGTAGCCGGCGAACTTGTGGTTGGTGGCGTCCTCGAACCCGCCGTTGCGGAGTGCGGCGTGCGGTTCCGGCACCGCGACGCCGTTCTTCACGGTGAACGGCGCGTCCTTGACCGGCACGCCCTCGGCGAGGTTGGGGTCGTGCGCGAGGATGCCCGAACTGTACCCGAACCCGCCCAGCGCCGGGACGATCTCCATGTTCGCCGCTGCCGCGGCCTTCTTCACCTTTTCGGCGTTGGTGAAGTAGTGCTTGGGGACGCGCTCGAGAATGTTGAGCTTGTAGTCGGCGAGCACAATCGCGGTGTACCCGGCCTTCGCCGCCCGGCCGATGAGCGCAACCAGATCGTCGGCGCTCTTCTCGACCTGCAAATTGGTCTGCACGTACAGCCAGCGATCCTGATAGGTGGGCGCGTCGGCGGCGCGCGATGTGGACGGGGTGAGCAGGACAACGGCCGCGAGGAGTGTGACGCGCATGGGGGTGCCATGCGGTCACGCACGGCCCTACTTCTTGTCCTTGGGGAGCGGTTCGTGGTTCGTTGTATAGCGCTCGACCCCGTAGTGCTTCGCGAACCAGTCGATGGACTGCGGCGGGCCTTTCAGCAGGTACTTGCCCGACCGCGCGGAATCAGGCTGGCGCAAGATGCGCAGTTGAAGGAAATAGAGGTTGGCTTTGTGGATGGAATCGCAGTCGATGACGTGTAGCTCTAATACCGTCTTGCATTGAAGGTTTATTATTCCATCCGGGCCGCCCAGCGGAATCCGACTGCTCCCTTGACGGTGCCCGGGTCGCTCGCCGGGTAGCGGCACCGTCGCCGGATCACCCGCCGCAGTTCGCCCAGGCGGTCGTAGGTCTCGTTCACCACGCGTCCTGTGCAAGAACTCTGACTCAGGGCAACTGCAGCGGTTTGTAGGGGTTGATCGAAGTCGGTCGCTCGCGCGATTGTCTCAACAACGGGTGGTGCGCGCCCGGCAGCGCGAGCCGCGACCGGGCATCGTCCGCGCGGCGCGCACCGGTTCGGTTCACCGAAGGCGGTGACAGCGAGTTGTCACTGGGTTGTGAGGAGCGAAGCGAGAAGTACGGTCAGGCCGCGGCGCGGTAATAGTGCTTGAGTAGCCCGCCGAGGCGCTCGCGGCACTGCACATCGCCGGTCGGGAACTTCAGGATCGGCGGCTCGCTGGCGTCGTCGGCCACGGCCTCCTGGTGAAGGAGATCACGATTCCGTGCCTCCTGCGTCTGGCGCGACCGGTCCCAGGGATTCTACTAGGGGTGAAAGTGTTCGAGCCGGCGTGCCGTGAGTACGGGGTATCAACTGATGCGCGTGCTCGGACCGACCAAGTGGTTAATCCTCTTCGCAATCGGCCTCTCGCTGTCGTGGGTAGAGGTCCCAGCCGTACGCGTCGGGGCCGTGGAGACGAAGCCCTCGGCCGACAACCCCACAAAGGACCCCTTCGCGCAGCAGGTCCGCCCGGTACTCGCAAAGTACTGCTTCTCCTGCCACGGGGAGAAGAAGAAGGCCGCCAAACTCGACCTGGCTTCCTTCGCCGCCGCCAAGCCGCAGGACTGGAAGCACATCTGGGAGCGGGTGCGCGGTCGGCAGATGCCTCCAGCGGATCAGCCGCAGCCGACCGCCGCCGAGCGGGAACTGCTCCTCAGCTGGATCGAGGGTAAGTTCGCGGGGCACACGCTCGACGGCCGGCCCGACCCCGGGCCACTGCCCCCGCGCCGGCTGAACTTGCGCGAGCACATGAACACCTTCCGCGACCTCGCGTTCGCCAAGGACTCCGGCCGCCCGCGCCGCACCTCCTATACCAATAAGCCGGACGGGAGCGTCAACATCTACCAGGCGGTGATCCCGCCGGCCGAGCACCCGTGCGCGTTCGTCGCGCGGCACCTGCCGCAGGACACCACCGACGGCAGGTTCGACACCATCGGGGACAACCTGTCCGTCCCGCCGTTCCTTGTCGAGAAGTACCTCCGCTGCTCCAAGACCCTTCTCGACGACGTGCTGAACGCCAAGCCGAGCGTCGCGCGAGAATGGCCTCTGTTCACGAGTGTGGCGCGGCTGCGCGATGGCCCGCTCCCGAAGGACCAGACGCAGCGGCAGGCGGTCGCCGCGTACCTGAAGGACTTCGCATCGCGCGCGTTCCGCCGCCCGGTCACGGCCGAGGAGGTGAAGAAGTACGTCCGTCTCTACGACACTGCGTTGGAGCGCGGTGACGACTTCGACAGCGCAATCCGCCTGCCGCTACAGGCGATACTCACGTCCCCGCGGTTTGTGTTGCTGTGGGCGGACACGCCCGCGGGCGGGCGCGGGAAGGACGCCGGACCCGTGCACGCGCTGGACGACTACGAGCTGGCCGCCCGGCTCTCCTACTTCCTGTGGAGCAGCATCCCGGATCGCGAGTTGCTCCAGGCAGCGCAGCAGGGGAAGTTGCGCGACCCGGAAGGGCTCGAACTCCAGACGCGGCGGATGCTGCGCGACCTGCGGGTGCTTGACGGGTTCCTCGCGGGCTTCCTCTGCCAGTGGCTGCAACTCGACAAGCTCGACCGTGCAACCCCGGACGCCGAGCGGTACGCGCCGTACTTCCAGCACAACCTCGGCGAGTTGATGCGGTCCGAGTTGCTGCTGTTCATCGACGCGATCCTGGTCGAGGACCGCAGCATCCTAGAGTTCATCGACGCCGACTGGGGGTTCCTCTGCTACCCGCTGGCGCAGCACTACGGGATCGACCCGTTCCCCGGGAAGAAGCAGGCTGCGAACGTCCCGCCGGCGTGGTACCGGGTCAAGTTCGCGGACAGGACGCGCGGCGGCGCGCTGACCTCCGGGAAGGTGCTCACCGGCACGTCCCACCCGCTGCGCACCAGCCCGGTCCACCGCGGCAAGTGGGTGCTGGAGACCGTGCTCGGCACCCCGCCGCCCCCGCCGCCCCCGGACGTGGACAACGTGCTGAAGGACGAGAAGGTGGACGGGAAGCGGCTCACCGTGCCGCAACTGATGGCCCGGCACCGCAACAACGCGGCATGCTCGTCGTGCCACCAGATGATCGACCCGCTCGGGCTGGCGTTCGAGAACTTCGACCCGGTCGGGCGCTGGCGCGACCGCGACGAGGACCAGCCGATCGACGCCCGCGGCGCGCTCAGCGACGGTCGGAAGTTCGACGGCGTGGCGGAGTTCAAGACGGCGCTGATGGCGCGCAAGGACGAGTTCACCCGCAACTTCGTGGAGCAGATGCTGGCGTACGCTCTGGGCCGGCGGTTAGAGTTCTATGACGTGGCGACGGTCAAGCAGATCACGCGCGCGGTCGCCGCGGACGACTACAAGCTGTCGCGCGTCGTCGTGGAGATCGTGAAGTGCTACCCGTTCCGCAACCGCCGCACCGAGAGCGCGGGGCCGAAGGAGGACAAGCCGTGACGAAGGGTCGGCACGTCTCGCGGCGAACGGTACTCCGCGGTCTGGGCGCGGCGATCGCGCTCCCGTGGCTGGAGGCAATGACCCCGCGCGCATCGGCCGCGGCTCCTGTCGCGAAGCCGCCGCTCCGCAACGTCTTCCTGTACCACCCGCTCGGCGCGGAGACGACCGCCTGGAAGGGCGTGACCGGCGCCGGGAGGGACATGAAGCTCACGCCCACGCTCGAACCGCTGGAGCCGGTCAAGGAGGAGTTGCTCGTTCTCGACGGGCTCAACGGGCGGCCGCACCCGGCGTCCGGGCACAACCGCTCGGCCTGCCTGTGGCTCAGCAGTGCCCCAGCCGGCAAGCTCGACTCTTGGGGCGCCGAGACCGACGCGACCCTCGACCAGTTGCTCGCCCCGAAGCTCGGCCGCGGCGCCGGCCAGCCGTCGCTGGAGCTGAGCTGCACGACCGTCGGCAACCTGATGCACGCGATGAACGTCTCGTGGCGCGCGCCCGGCGTGCCGACCGGGGCCGAGACCAACCCGCGCGACGTGTTCGCCCGGATGTTCGGCGACCCGAAGGACGACGCGCGGCGCAAGAGCGTCCTCGACGTGGTCGCCGACGACGCGAAGGAGCTGAAGCAGACCCTCGGCCCGGGAGACCGCCGCCGGCTCGACGAGTACCTCGAATCGGTCCGCGCGCTGGAGCGGCAGATCGCGCGGTTCGAAAAGGACGCGACCGCCCGGCCCGCGGCGCCAAAGATGGCGCTACCGGACCGCCCGCCGCAAAGCGTCCGCGACCACGTCAAGCTCATGCTCGACCTGACGGTGCTCGCGCTCCAGACGGACTTCACCCGCGTCATCACCTGCGCGCTGGGGGACGAGAGCGAGGGCGTTGAGGGGACGACGTACAACCGCCGGCTGGTCGATCTCGGGCTCGACAAGACCGCGCTGTCGGCCCCGGTGGACCCGAAGTACCTAGGCTGGGGCCACCACCAGTGCAGCCACGACCCGAAGCCGACGCTGCCGATCATCCAGGCGGTGGACCGCTGGTACGTCGGGCAGTTGTCGTACTTCCTCCAGAAGCTGAAGGCGCTCCCCGACGGGGGCGGCACGCTCCTCGACAGCAGCATCGTCGTGTACGGCAGCACCAACGCGGGCGGCGGGAAGGTCGGCGGGTGGCCCGGCCACGGGCTGACGGACGTGGCGTGCCTCCTGGCCGGCAAGGGTGGCGGACTGTTGCCCAAGCCCGGCCGCGTGGTCGAGTTCTACGGGAACGACAAGAAGCGCAACGCCGGCGCGCCGCTCTCCAACCTGTGGCTGACGCTCGCGCAACTCGCCGGCGTCGAGCGCAATGAGTTCGGCCGCAGCACCGGCACCCTCGCGGGACTGGGATGATCGCCGGGGCAGAACCGACTTCACACGGAGACCGGGTCATGCAGCCGACCGCTCGCTGCACTCGAATCGCGGTGCTGGTGTCGCTGGCGCTCGGGCTGGCCGGCGGCTCCGTCAGCGCCGCGGCGCCGGAGGTCGTCGGCAAGGGTGAGGTGCGCTCACTGTCCGCGTTCCCCGGGCGCGTGACTCTGCGCGGAGCGGAACGGGTGCAGCAGCTGGTGGTCACTGCGGCGCACGCGAACGGCGGGGCCAGCGACGCGACCGCGCGGGCGACGTTCCGCAGCGCCGACCCGGCAATCGTGCGAGTCGAACCGGGCGGCCTGGTGGTGCCCCTCAAGAACGGTACGACGGAAGTCACCGCCGAACTCGACGGGAAGCGGGTCACGGTCGCCGTGGTGGTCGAGGGGATCGAGCGGGAGGAGCCGATCAACTTCACCAACGAGATCGTCCCGATCTTCACCAAGGTGGGTTGCAACGCCGGTGCCTGCCACGGGAAATCGATCGGGCAGAACGGGTTCCGGCTCTCGCTGCTCGGGTTCGAGCCGCGGGTCGATCACGACGCCCTCACGCGCGAGGGCCGCGGGCGGCGCATCTTCCTTTCGGCACCAAAGTCGAGCTTGCTGTTGCTCAAGGCAACCGGCGCGGTCCCCCACGGGGGCGGCAAGCGCGTCCACCCCGGGTCGCGCGACTCCGAGTTGCTCGTGCGCTGGGTCCGCGCGGGCGCGCCGTTCGGCCGCGACACCGATCCGAAGGTGACGGGCATCACCGTGACCCCCGGGCACCGGCTAGTCGCGCCGCGGGCGCGCCAGCAGATCGCCGTGGCCGCCCACTACAGCGACGGCTCGTCCCGCGACGTCACCCCGCGGGCGGAGTTCTCCAGCAACGACGCCGAACTCGTCCGCGTAAGCGAGACCGGGCTGGTCGAGGCGGGCGACCGCCCGGGCGAAGGGGCGGTGATGGTCCGCTACCTAGGCCATGTCGCCGTCTTCCGCGCCACCATCCCGCAGGACGTGCCGGCGGCGAAGATGGTGTTCCCGGAGCCGGCCAACTACGTCGACGTTCACGTCTTCGCGAAGCTGAAGCAACTCGGGCTCCCGCCGTCGGAACTGTGTACCGACAGCGAGTTCCTCCGCCGGGTGTGCATCGACATCACGGGCACGCTGCCGACGGTCGCCGAGGCGGAGAAGTTCCTCGCCGACAAGGAGCCGAAGAAGCGTGAGAAGCTGATCGACGAGCTGCTGGACCGACCCGCCTACGCGAGTTACTTCGCGCTCAAGTGGGGCGACGTCCTGCGGAACCGGCAGAAGGGGATGGTGGGCGTCGGCGGCGGGGCCACGCGCACGACCGCGCTGCACAACTGGATCCGCGACGGGCTGGCGAAGAACAAGCCGTACGACAAGTTCGTCCGCGAGATCCTCACCGCGACGGGCGCGTTCGCCGGCGAGAGCGCCCAGCCCCCGGTCGGCTGGTACAACGTGCTGCGCACCCCGCAGGCGCTCGTGGACGACACGGCGCAGGTGTTCCTCGGCACCCGAATCCAGTGCGCGCAGTGTCACCACCACCCGTACGAGCAGTGGTCGCAGGACGACTACTGGGGTATGGCCGCGTTCTTCGCCCGGGTCCAACTCGGCGCTGCGCCCGGAGGGGGTAAGGCGCCGCCCGCGAATCGGAACGGCCTCCCCGTCACGGTGCTCCGCCAGGGGCAGGTCACCAGTCCACAAGGGAGGAACTACACGAAGCCCCGGCCGCTCGGTGGGGAAGAACTGGACGTGCCCGCGGACGACGATCCCCGGCAGCGGCTGGCCGACTGGATGGTCGATCCGAGGAACCCGTTCTTCGCGCGGGCGCTCGTGAACCGGTACTGGGCGCACTTCTTCGGCCGCGGGATCGTCGAGATGCCCGACGACATGCGAGTCACGAACCCGCCGTCGAACCCGGAACTGCTCGACGCGCTGGCGAAGGACTTCGTCGCGTCCGGGTACGACCTCAAGCGACTGGTCCGCACGATCTGCCTGAGTCGGACGTACCAACTGTCGAGCGCCCCGAACGAGTACAACGCGAAGGACCGGCAGAACTTCGCCCGGTTCTACGCGCGCCGCCTGCCTGCTGAGGTGCTGCTCGACGCCATCGACCAGGCGACCGGAATGCCGAGCAAGTTCGGCAACGGCGCCCCTGCCCGGGCGATCGAGTTGCCGGACGAAGCCGTGAAGACGCCGCTGCTGGCGGCCTTCGGCAAGCCCGACCGCGCGTCCGCGTGCGAGTGCGAGCGGTCCGGCGCGGTCACCCTGACGCAAAGCCTGCTGCTGATCGGCTCGCCCGAGCTGCACAACAAGCTGAAGGACCGGAACTCGCGGGCCGCGAAGCTGGCGGCCGACACCCGCCCGGTCGCGGAGAAGGTCAGGGAACTGTACCTGCTGGTGTACAGCCGCCCGCCGACGGACGAGGAACTGGACACCGGCTCGTCGTTCCTGGCGAAGCCCCCGCCCGGAGACGCGTCGAAGCAGCCGGCGGCGAGCGCGAAGCAGTGGCCGTACGAGGACTTGCTGTGGGCCCTGCTCAACAGCAGGGAGTTCCTGTTCAACCACTGACCCCGACCGCCGGGCCCACGATTCCCGACCGCCACTCGTCGGAGGAACACATATGCTGGACTTCACGAACCGTGCGGCCCGCAACTGCGAGGGTGCGAGCCGGCGGAGCTTCCTCAAACTGGGCGCCCTAGGGCTGGGCGGGCTGGCGCTGCCGGACCTATTGCGCCTGCGCGCCGCCGAAGCGACCGCGGGCAAGCTGGCGGCGGACACCGCGGTGATCCTGCTCTGGATGGACGGCGGGCCGTCGCAGTTCGAGACGTACGACCCGAAGCCCGACGCGCCCGACGAGTACCGCGGGCCGTACAAGCCCATCAAGACGAAGGTGACCGGCGTCCAGTTCTGCGAACTGCTCCCGAAGCAGGCCGAACTCGCCGACAAGCTCACGGTGATCCGCTCGTGCGCGCACAAGGAGAGCGGGCACGGGAGCGCGGTCAAGAACCTCAACACCGGGTACCCGCACCCGCCCAACACCAACGAGGGCACGTTCCTGTACCCCGCGACCGGCTCGACGGTCGCCAAGGTCCGGGAAGGCGTGCGCGGGAAGCTGCCGCACTACGTCTGCGTTCCCACCGTGACCGTGTTCAAGGGCGAGGTCGGCGGCGGGGCGTACCTGGGGACCGCCTACGAGCCGTTCGGGGTGAACCCGGTGGACGGCCCGAAGGCGGTGCAGGTGCCGGGCGAACTGACCGCCGAGAGGTTGCTGAACCGCAAGGCGCTGCTGTCGTCCGTGGACAAGCTGCGGCGTGACGTGGACACCAGCGGCATGATGGAGGGGATGGACACGTTCACGCGGCAGGCGTTCGAGATGGTCACCGGGAAGGCCGCTCGGGAGGCTCTCGACCTGAGCCTCGAACCGGGCCGGACCCGGGAGCAGTACGGCACCGCCGGCGACCGCGGGCACTCCTGGGGCCAGAGCATGCTGCTGGCGCGGCGGCTGGTCGAGGCGGGGGTGAGCTTCGTGACGGTCGGGTGTGGCGGGTGGGACGATCACGGCGACGGGCTCACCAAGAAGCTGCCGCAGCGCTCCGCGGTCTTCGACACCGCCCTGTCGGCGCTGGTCGAGGATCTGCACGAGCGCGGGCTGAACAGGAAGGTGCTCGTGCTGGCGTGGGGCGAGTTCGGCCGCACGCCGCGCCTCAGCAAGGGCGGCCGCGACCACTGGCCGAACAGCATGTCGGTCCTGCTCGCCGGCGGGAGCCTGAAGACGGGCCAGGTGGTAGGGAGCACCACCGAGAAGGGGGAGAAGCCGAAGGACCGGCCGCTCCACCCCAACGACGTTCTCGCAACAGTCTACAAGCACCTGGGCATCGACCACACGAAGGCGTTCACCAACCCGGCCGGCCGCCCGGTTCCGATCCTGCCGCACGGCGAACCGATCACCGAACTGTTGTAACACCCTCGGCTCGTGGCGCGGTCGGCGGGACGGATCGCCAAGTACCACGGTAACAGGGTCTGCGTGATCAGCCTCTGTGTCCAGTGATACCGAATTGCGTTGATTCGTTACTTTGCCTTTGAAACCAGCGGTTTTCGGCGCATCATGCCAAATTGGCAGCGGATTCAGGCCGGAGCGAAATCCCGTCGATTTCCGCTACCCGAAGGCCGAACA
>VGZJ01000201.1 GCA_016872595.1 Planctomycetota bacterium | reverse complement strand
GAAATAGGGGTCAAGAAGTCGTTCAAGATCGACCTCGACCGGGCCGGCGGCAGCGCGCGGTTCGCCGGTTCCAAGACGATCAACCTGAACTGCGGGGTGACCGACCCGACCAAGCTCCGCGAGGCTCTGGCCTACGACGTGTACCGGGCCGCCGGCGTGCCCGCATCGCGCACCACGTTTGCCGAAGTGCGCCTGACCGTGCCGGGCAAGTTCGACAAGGAACTGCTCGGCCTCTACACGGTCGTCGAAGAAGTGGACAAGGCGTTCCTGAAGGACCGCTTCGGCAGCGAGAAGGGCTTGCTGATGAAGCCCGAAGGCCTGCGCGACTTCACCGATCTGGGCGACGACTGGGACCGGTACAAGAAGGCCTACGCGCCGAAGCGCGACGCCACGCCCGAAGAGGGCAGGCGAACACGAGCGACTTCGCGGCGCTCGCGCTGGCCCGCGACGCCACGCCCGAAGAGGGCAGGCGCCTGATCGCGTTCGCCAAGATGGTCGATAAGGCCGACGACGCGACCTTCCGCAAGGACATCGAATCGCATCTGGACGTGGACAACTACCTGCGGTTCATGGCGGCGACCGCGTTCCTCGCCAACACCGACAGCTTCTTCGACATCGGGCACAACTACTACCTGCACCTGAACCCGAAGACCAACAAGGTCCAGTTCCTGCCGTGGGACTTGGACCGTGCGTTCGCCAACTTCGGCAACGCGGCCCGGAACATGGACCTCAGCCTGATCCACCCCTACGGCGGCACGCACAAGCTGACCGAGCGGTTGCTCGCGGCCCCCGGTGTCGCGGAGCGGTACCAGAAGCTGTTCAAGGAACTGGCGGGTACGGCGTTCGCGAAGGACCGCTTGTTGAAGGAACTGGCCGCAGTCGAGAAGGCCACGGCCGACGCCCGCGCCGCCGACGCGAAGGCGGCGATGGCCCGCAAGGAAGTGACCGGGCCGAGCTTCTTCGGCGTGCCGCCCGAACTGAGCGCGTTCGTTCAGACGCGCACCGATTCAATCACCGCGCAGCTCGAAGGGAAGAGCAAAGGATTCATCCCCCAGCGCTTCGGCTTCGGCCCTAAGAAATAGTGCGACAAGGGGCCGCTCGCCGTCATGCGCGAAGGGTGTGGGCATACCTCTCCCCCACCAGAGCGTGGGGGAGAGGTATGCCCACACCCGCCCGCACTGGGAAAACTCGCCCACAGCCCTACTCCGCCCGCGCCGCGCTGCGGAGGTTGTCGCCGCTGACGCGGAGGCCGAGCGCGGTGCCCTTCCCCGCAAGCGCCACCTTGACCAGCACCGCGTTCCACCCTTCCTTTAGTTCGACCTCGAACGACGGGGCCGGGGCCGCGGTCGTGCCGTTCACCCACGCCCGCCACGGGTTGTCGCTCTCCACCGCGACGGTCGCCTTCTGCTTCTTCGCCGCGAACACGTAGGCGCGAACGTAGACCGCCGGCGCGCCGGCCGCGGCCCGCAGGTCGAACTTGCCGTTCGGGTCCGCGATCAGCGGCTTCCACTTGTCCGGCGAGAGTGTTTCCGCCTTCGGTGCCTGCACGTCGGCCGAGAGCGCCGCGGCGAACGTCGCGTCCACCACCAGTCCGCGCAGCGACTCCTGCTCCTTCTTGTTCTTGAGGAACGCCAGCAGGTCGATGAACTGGTCGTAGGTGATCTGCGAGACGACGTTGTCCGGCATCAGCGACACCTTCGACGGCTTCAGTTCCTCGATGTCGTCCTTCGCGACGCGGATGTCGCGCCCGTTGGCGTCGCGAATCACGACTTCGGTCGCGGTGTCCTTCACCTTCAGCCCGATGTAGACCTTCGTGTCGGTCGTCGTCAGCCGGTACGTCTGGAAGCCTTCCTTGATCTCCTTGCTCGGATCGACGATGGACTCCAGAATCTTCTCGACGGTCATGGTGTCCCACAGGCGCGACAGGTCCGGGCCGGTCGCGCCGCCGACGCCCTCCATGCGGTGGCACGACGCGCACGCCAGCAGCTTCGTGTTCAGGTACAGTTCCTTGCCCTTGAGCGGGTTGCCCTTCTTGCTCACCTCGGCGCGAATCTTGTCCACCTGACTCGGCTCGAGCGACAGCAGCAGCCCGCCGCGGAGCACGTCGGCGCGGAGCTTGGCGAGCGCCGGGTCGTCGGTGAACTTGTTGAGCGCGTCGTTCACCTGCGCGAAGAAGTCGCGCGGCAGCTTCTTGGCGATGAACCGCTCGGCCAGCAGTTTCGTGCCGGGCTTGGTGGCCGCCAGCACCGCGACCGCTTCCGTCAGCAGTGCGGGATCGACCTGATCGAGCGCCTTCTCCGCCGCGGCGCGGGCCGCGGTGATGTCGAGCGCGCCGAGCGTGCGCAGCCCTTCGGCCTTCAACGCCGCCGGGTGCGGCCCGGCCATGACCGCCTGAACCGACTTGATCGCGGTCTTGTCGTTGAGGACGCGCAGCGCCTTCATCGCGGCCACGCGCTCGACCTGCGTGCGGTTGGTGTCCGTGATGAACTCGATGAGCTTCGGGGACGCGGCCGAGAGCCGCCCGGCTTCGATCGCGATGATGGCCGCGACGCGCGTCGGCTCGTCGGGCCGGTTCAGCAGGTTGAACACCAGTTGCGTCGCCTTCGGCGCGACGTCGCTCCCGCTGGCGGTGAACACATCGACCGCGGCGAGCAACACGTTGACGGGTTCGTTCGGCCGTTTGGCGAGGTACGTCGCCAGCGGGTCGAGCGAGATCGGCGGGTCGGTCTGGTAGTTCGTGTACGACCGCACGAGCAGTTCGCGCTGGTCGGCGCTCACGTCGGGTTGCGACAGCAGTTCGGGGAGCGCGTCGGCCGCGGGCTTGGTGCGGAGGCCGAGGAAGATGTTCACCGCGAGGTCGCGCGACTTGCTCTCACCGGAGTTGGCGAGGTCGAGAACCGCCTGAATCCCGGGCTTGCCCAGCGCCTCGATCCCGCGAACGTAGGCGTCCTTCAAGTAGGCGTCGGCTTCGGCGTCGTGGCGCAGGGCGTTGACGAGTGTATCGCCGGAGCCGTCGTGCCCGAGGCGGCCGATGGCGAGCGCCGCGGCGCGCCGCACGGCCGGGTCTTGGTCGGCGAGCGCCTTCACCAGCGTTTCGTACACGCGATTGTCCTTCGGCTTCGCGTTGTACGCCAGCCCTTCGATGGCGAGCCGGCGCACGTCGGCCGATTCGTCGTTGGTGAGCAACCGGAACAGGTCTTCGACGTTCGGCGTCCAGTTGGCGACGAGCACGCCGAGGCCAACGAGCCGGGCGTCGCCGCTCAGCCCGCCGGACACGAACTTCTTAAGAACGAGGTCGCGCGCCGCCGGGCCGCGCTTCACCAGTTCCTTGCGGGCCTCGACGCGATCCGTCAGGTCCGGCGCTGCCAGCGACTTGACCAGTTCCGCGTCGGTCATCTTCTTGATCTTGGCCCAGCTATCCATGCCGCGGCGCGGCAGCGCCGGGCTGTCCTTCGTGCCGTTCCACGTGATGCGGTAGATGCGGCCGTTGATGCCGTCACCGCTCAGCTTGCCCGCGCCGCCGCTGTTGGTGCGCCAGTCGCAGACGTAGATGGCCCCGTCCGGCCCCGTCACCATCTGGTTCGGGCGGAACAGCGGGTCGTCGCTCTTCATGAACTCGAACTCGTGGCTGATCGTAAAGGTGCTGCCGTCCGGGGCGACCTTGTACGCGCGCACGAGCTTGCGGAACACGTCCGGGTAGAACTGGAGGCCGCGGTACGGTTCCGGCAGGCGCGTGTCGTTGTAGATGAGCAGGCCGGCGGGCGAACCGCGCCCGGTCTTGATCATCGGCGCGACCTTGCCGGGCATCTCCCCCGCGACCGCGCCGCGCACGAAGTCGGTGCGGCAGCACCGCGCGCCGAGCTGCAACCGCCAGCCGAAGTCGGTCCCTTCGGCGACGTGCATGATGCGGCACCCTTGGAACTTGCTCCCGTCTTCTTGGTCGTTGTCGGTGTGGAACAGGTTGAACTTGTCGTCGTAGGCGAGGTCGCGATACGGGTTCCGGTAGCCGATGGAGAACGTCTCCATCTTCGAGCCGTCCGGCCGGCAGCGGAACACCGCGCCCGTGCGCAGTACGGTGGCGCGCGAGCCGTCCG
This sequence comes from Planctomycetota bacterium, assembly GCA_016872595.1. Lineage (GTDB taxonomy): Bacteria > Planctomycetota > Planctomycetia > Gemmatales > Gemmataceae > Gemmata. Next base: position 7,614 of record VGZJ01000201.1, on the reverse strand, counting down.
AGCCTTCGACGAAGTTGTCGTCGTCGCCGCTGGTCAGGTACAGCATCCCGTCGTTGCCGATGGTGAGGCCGGAGACTTGGTGGTGGTGGAACCCGCAGAAGCCCTGCGCAACGATCTCGCGTACGTCCCACGGGCCGTTCGGCCGCGACTGCTTCCACCGTCGCACGGTGCCGCGCCCGGTCACGTACAGGTAGCCGTCGTGCCAAATGACGCTCGACGGGAGCTCCTCGGAGATGATCGTCTGCGGCTTCGCGAACTTGCCGGTGCCCGCGTCGTACTTGAACACCTTGATGAGGTCGGTGGTGAACTTCTTCATCGTCGCGACCTGCTTGGTCGTGCCGTCCTTGTAGCGGAACGTCTCCTTCACCTCGAACCACTTGTCGCCGGTCACGGGGTCGGGCCGCCACTCCATGACGTACAGGTTTCCTTCGGGATCGAAGGTCATGCCCACGGGGTTAATGGTGTCCGGCGCGTCCACGACGATCTCGGCCTTGAAACCTTCGGGCAGCATCAGTCCCTTCAACTTCGGGTCGAACGCGCCCTGATCGACGTGCTTGATGGGGAACGGTTCGGGCTTGGTCGCGGTCTGGTTGGGGACGAACTCCGGCGGCGCGGGCGGGGGCGGCGGGGCCGCGCTCGCGTCGTGAGCGTGGGGCGTCAGCCCGACCGCGAGCAAGAGAGCTACCAATGACGAAGCGAGGAGCAGCGTGCGCATCGGGGAGAGTCTCCGCGGAGAGCGGCGGGCAGTTCGGGCAGGGTGGGTAAAGATTACTGCGCGAAGGGCGCGAAGAGGAAGGCGATTCCGGGCGAAGCAGCGACCGCGTGTGCCGAATGAAGCGATTGGGCCGGTTATCTCGCCGCGTGCGAACACACCCGCGCGACGCGGTGTCGCTGACTTGCCGACGAGCGCGGAGCCTGTAAAGTTAAGGAACCCCCGGCGGGGTAGCTCAGAGGTTAGAGCACTCGCTTCATAAGCGAGGTGTCGTGGGTTCAATTCCCACCCCCGCTACTGCCCGAAGGTGAACGAAAAGCCTTACGGCCGAAGCATTTCAGCTTACCTCCCGGTGTTCGGGAGCGCGGACTCGAAAGCCTGTGTTTTGCGGGAGTTCCCGCAATACGAGGGTGATTAGAATGCCGCGACCGAAAAACGCAGTTCCCCAGCCCCGACAACACAAAGGCCGCGCCGTTCTCGACGTGTACGAGAACGGCACCCGGCGCACCCGCACGCTCGGCGCGTGGGGGAGTTCTGAAGCCGACGCCGAGTACAAGCGGTTTCTCGCGGAGTACGCGACCGGTGCCACCGACCGCCCCGACGGTCCCGACGCGACGGTGAACGAGGTCCTGGTCGCGTTTCTCAAACACGCCGATCAACATTACCGCCACACCGACAGCACCCCAACGTCCGAGGTCGGCAACTACAAGATGGCGATCCGGCCACTGCGCGAACTGTACGGCCACACGCCCGCGCGGGAGTTCGGGCCCAAGTCGCTGAAGACGCTTCGCGATCACATGATCGGGCTGAAGTGGTGCCGCGGTCAGGTGAACGCCGCGGTCGGCCGGGTGAAGCGGGCGTTCAAGTGGGCGGCCAGCGAGGAGATGATTCCCGCGTCCGTGTTCCACGCACTCCAAACCGTGACCGGCCTTCGGGCCGGGCGGTCGGCAGCGAAAGAGCGCGATCCGGTTCTACCGGTCGAGGATACGGTGGTCGATGCGACCTTGCCGTTTCTCAACCGCCACGTTCGGGGGTTGGTCGAGTTCCAGCGGCTCACCGGCTGCCGGCCCGGTGAGGCGTGTATTCTGCGCCGCTGTGATATCGACACGAGCGGTCCGGTGTGGGTGTTCCGCCCCCGGCACCACAAGAATGCTCATCGCGGCAAGGCGCGCGTCATCGCCATCGGTCCCAAAGCGCAGGAACTGCTGGCACAGTTCTTCACAGGGGAACCCGCCGATTACCTTTTCAGCCCGCGACGGGTCATGGAAGGGCTACTCGCAGAGCGGTCTGCGGCACGCGCGACACCCCGCTATCCGTCCCACATGGAGCGCAACGCGGCGAAACGGGTCGATCAGCCGAAGCGCGCTCCCGACGGGCGGTACACTACAGCGAGCTACGGGAGGTGTATTGCGCGGGCGTGTGAGCGCCTGTTTCCCCCACCGGAACCGCTGACTCAGCGCGACGCGGAATCGGTCGCGGAGTGGCAGAAGCGGCTCACGGCTGCCCAGCGTTCCGAACTGCTCGCGTGGCACTCCGCGCACCGATGGACCCCCAACCAACTCCGCCACACGTTCGCGACCCGCGTTCGGAAAACTCACGGGTTGGAAGCCGCGCAGGTGACGCTCGGCCACTCGAAAGCGGATACCACGCAGATTTACGCTGAACGGAACGAGGCTCTCGCCGCGGGCGTTGCGGCCAAGATCGGGTAACGGGCGTGAACTCAAACGAACGCAGCCCCCGCGACGCGGGGGCTGTTCAGATGACGTGACGCTCGACGAACCGCAGCGGTTCGCTGGTGACGTTCAATAGTCCCAATCCTCGTGGCTCAGAGGGAGTCGGTTGAGGACGTTTCGGTGATACTGCCAGCGCGGGATGAAGCGGTCCATTAGCGCGACGAACCGGGCGTTGTGGGTCGGCTCCAGCAAGTGGCACATTTCGTGAACCAAGATGTACTCGAGGCACTCGCGCGGCTTCTTGGCTAGGTCGGTGTTCAGCCGGATGCTGCGGGTTGTGGGGTTGCAACTCCCCCACCGCGTCTTCATCCGCTGGACGAAGAACCGGGCGACCTTCACACCCATCCGCGGTTCCCACAGGGCGGCCAGCGCCGGGATCGCCTGCCTGACCAGTTCCCGATACCACGCATCCACGACCGCTTCGCGTTTCTCCTTTCCCGACCCGGGCCGAACGGAGAGCAGGAGTGTGGTGTGTTTCAATTCGACCGCGGGCGGTTCGTCGCGCTCGACGACGGACAGCAGGTACCGCTTGCCCCAAACGTAATGGCTTTCGCGTTCAAGGTACTCGCGCTCGGGTTCGCGCTCCTGCTCTCGAATCTTCCGCTGCTGGGATCGAATCCAGTCGAGTTTGGAGACGGCGAACACCCGGACGGTGTCTAGGTTCATGCGGCGCGGCGCGGAGATGGTGACGCGCCCGGCCGGCGGGTGGACGCTCAGGTGAACGTTCTTGATGTCCTTCAGCGTCACCCCGATGGCCAGATCGCCAAGTTGGATCTGGGTTGTCATCAGTATTCCGCCTGCGCCTTAATGATGAGGAACACCCGCTCCACCTCGGCCTCGTCCGTTAGCACGTCGTAAAGCGCCTTCTTGACAACCTGCTCGCGGGCCTGGATGCCGCGCCAGTCGTCGGGGCGCACTTTCCTCACCGCGTCGTCAATCCGCAAGGCCAAGTCCACGTTCTGCGCAAGGTTGTTGTAGAGGGCCCGCTTGCCCGGTGTGTCGAGCGTCTCCGGGGTGCCCTCGGCCTGGCCCGCCTCGACCTTCTTCGCCAACTCCGCGATCCGCTTCAGGTACTCCTCGTACTCGATGGCCTTCGCCTTGCGTGCGGCGATGATCTCGTCCAGCAGCTTCGACATCGTCTCGTAGTACGCCGGGTCGTTCAGGTGCTCCTTGATGATCTTGCTGCGGACGTTGTTCTCGATGGTCTCGGCGACGGCATCCTTGTTGCCCTTCATCCCGCCCAACTTCGCGGCGATGGCGTCGGCGATGCCGGTCTTGACGATCAGGTCGAGCAGGCCGATGCCGTCGAACGGCGAGATCTTCCGCGGTTCGTCGGCCTCGATGTAGGTGTCAATCAGGTGCCGCATGTCGGCCTCGTAGGCCTTCAGGTCAAGCGTCTCGCCGCTGGCCATGCGGACCACCTCGCGGACCTTCAGGTAGTGCTCCAGCTGGCCCTTGATCCGGGCGATGTCCTTCTCCCCGTAGCCGGCCGGCTCGAGTTCGTCGGCGATGTTGGCGTAGGCCCGCACCAGCGCGACCACCGACTTGTACAACGCCGTCCGCTGCGGCTCGCGATCCTTCAGGTCGGTCGGCACCTCGGTGTTGCCGCAGAAGTAGTGGATGTGTTCCAGTTCCCCTTTCGGTTGCCCGACCGGCTCGCACAGCAGGGCCAATGCCTCAATCGCGTTGTCCAGCCGCTCTTTCCCCTTGGTCAGCCGGTCTTGCAGCAGCACCTCGGGGTCGGCCCCTCCGGCCGACTTGTCGATCTCGGACGTGTACACCGCGATGGCTTTCTCGACCTTCTTGAACAGGTCCTTGTAGTCCACGATGTAGCCGAAGTCCTTGTCCTCGCCGTCGAGCCGGTTCGTGCGGCAGATGGCCTGGAACAGCCCGTGGTCCTGCATCGACTTGTCGATGTACAGGTAGGTGCAGGGCGGCGCGTCGAACCCGGTCAGCAGTTTGTCCACGACGACGAGCAGCTTCATGTTCGCCGGCTCCTTGGCGAACAGCGTTTTAGCCCGCTCCTCGTAGGTCTCCGTCTTGGTCTGGCCGGCGGCGGCCTCCACGTCCTTGAGCAGATCGGTGTAGGTGTTGAACACGAACTGCTTGTCCGTCTCGGTGTTCGCGCCGACTTCCTCCTTGGTCACGTCCTTCGCCTGCGGGTTGTACGACGTGACCACCGCGCACTTGCCCTTGAACGGCGTCTTCTGGAACAGGCTGAAGTACTTGCACGCCTCGTAGATGCTCGACGCCACCAGGATGGCGTTGCCCCGCTCGTTCGACAGCCGCGGCTTGACGCTGAAGTCGAACACGATGTCCGCTACCACGCGGTCCATCCGCGAGCGGGAACTGAGCACCTGCTGCATCGTCCCCCACTTGGCCCGCAGTTCCGCCTTCTGCCAGTCGTTGAGCCCCTTCGTCTTGGCCTCGAACCAGGCGTCGATCTTCGTCTCGGAGCCGAGCCGCTGGTCGATGTCGCGGGCCTCGTAGATCAGGTCCAGCACCACCGCGTCCTCGACCGCCTCGCTGAACTTGTACGTGTGGATGTACCCGCCGAAGACCTCCAAGCTCGTCTGCTTGTCCTTCTTCAAGAGCGGCGTGCCGGTGAAGCCGACGAAGACCGCGCTGGGCATCATCGCCTTCATCACCCGGTGCAACTTGCCGCTTTGCGTGCGGTGGCATTCGTCCACGAACACGAACACGTCGCCGACGGTCGGGCTGGGCTGGTCCTCCAGTTCCTTGATGAAGGCGTCGATGTCGTCCACGTCACGCCGGCCGAACTTGTGAACCAGCGAGCAGAGCAGCCGCGGCTTCGCCTGCCCGAGTTGTGCCAGTAGGTCGCGGCCGCTGCTGGTGCGGTAGATCGTCTCGCCCGCCGCCGCGAACACGCCCTCGATCTGTTTGTCCAGTTCGTCGCGGTCGGTGATGACCGCCACCCGGGCGTTCGGGTGGTTCTCCAGAATCCACTTCGCCAGCAGCACCATGACGATGCTCTTGCCGCTCCCCTGCGTGTGCCAGATGATGCCGCCCTTCTTCTGCTTCACGAACTCCTGCGCCGCCTTGATGCCGAAATACTGATGCACCCGCGGCAACTTCTTCACCCCGCCGTCGAACAGCACGAAGTCGTGCATCAGTTCGAGCAGCCGCCGCTTCGCGCACAGCTTGAGCAGGTACTTGTCCAGCTTGAACCGGCTGTTGTCGGCCTCGTCTTCCTTCCATTGCAGGAACATCTTCTCCGGCGTGCCGATGGTGCCATAGCGCAGCCCCTCGGTGTTGTTGCCGGCGAAGACGATTTGCACCGTGCTGAAGAACCCGGCGTTGAACTCCGGCTGCTGGTTGGAGAGCAGTTGCCGGATGCCGTCGCCCACGCTGACGGTGCTGCGCTTCAGTTCGATGACGCCGACGGCGAGGCCGTTGACGTACAGCACTAGGTCCGGCCGGCGTTCGAGCCCGCCCTTGAGCGTGACCTCCTCGACCAGCACGAAGTCGTTCGTCTCGGGATTTCGCCAGTCGATCAGGTGGACGGTCGCGGTCGGCTGGCTCGCCTCGGTCTTGACCGGCACGCCGTAGCGCAGCAGCGAGTAGACGGCCTGGTTGTTCTGGTACAGGCTGTGGTTGTGGTTCCCGGCCTCGTCGCGGAGTCGCTTCAGGGCGGCGCTGATCTGGGGCGCGGTGACGTTCCGCTTCGCCAGCCAGTCGGACAGCAGCTTCTCGTCGATGTTGCTGTTGGTGCGGTCGTGCCAGTTGCCCAGGTAGCGGTACTTCAACTCGTCCTGGAACAGGGCGATGACGCGGTCTTGCGTGGCACGTTCGGGCGGGCCGACGGTATTCATGTCACACCTTGACCAGCTTGAAGCTGATCTGGTAGCGGTAGAACTCGATGTTCGGGGTCATCGTGAGTGCCCGGCGGATCCGCTGGTCGTCTTCCAAGGCGATGATGACGCCCACTACCGTTTGCCCTTCCTCGGCCAACTCTTCCTGTACGAAGCCCATGTAGCGGAGCGTCTGGCCGACCACCACGTCGCTGGCCTTTCCCTTCTTCAACTCGACCACGAGCAGCTTCTTCTTGTCCTTGCTGACGGCCAGGATGTCGAGCGGGCCGGTGTCCGTCGGGTACTGCTGCCCCACCAGTTCGCCGTCCTCCTCGTAGATGTCGAACAGCTTGCCGAGTTCCGTCTGCGCCCAGTTCTTCACCAGGAAGTCTTCCAGGTGCTTCTCCATCGCGAACGCCGACGGGTCCTCGACGGGCGGGTCTGTGACAACCAGCGGCGGGACGACGGGGCCGCCGAGCAACTTCTCTACCTCGTCCGCGTACCCAGCCTTGCTGACGTTGCACACGGTGCCGGGTGATCCCGTCGTGTTCCGCAGGCCCTCGCTCATGTCCGCCCGGTCGATGACCTGCGGCAGCCACTTGACCGGCCGGCGGTGCGGGAGTGGCTTGCCGGGGGCGTAGTAGTAGCCGCCAGTGACCTCTGCGACCCGGTAGCGGCCCGTGCCGTCGGGGCACAAGACGAGGTCGCCGTCCTGAATCCCTTTCCCGACGGTCCAGAGCGACCCGCAGGCCAGCCCGGCGGCGATCTTCGTCTTGTGCGGGCGGTTGGCGAGGAAGACGGGGATGTAGGCGGCGTTGAAGTCCCGCCAAGCTTCCGGGAACTTGCCGGACAGGTCTTCGGTGATACCGTAGTCGGCGCCGATGAAGTTGCCCGCGAAGCATTCAGCGGCGTGGGCACTCTTCTCGCCTAGCATGACGCGGTAGATGGCCTTCATACCAGTCGGACCCTCCCGGTGAGCAGTTCCTGCATCATTCCCTGCTTGACCTGCCGGGCCTTGGCCAGCTTCGCCTCCCACGCCGCGATCTCCGCGTCCATGTCCGAGAGGATGGCGGCGATGGCTTGCTGTTCGGGGAATGGCGCGACTTTGAAGCAAAGTGAACGAATCTTGATAAGCGTCAACCGCGTGATCGCATTACCGCTCATCAGTTCCTTGATCCCCTATTTCCCAGATGACCTTCGACTTTCGGCATGGCATGTGCGCCGGAACCCTGGGATTCCCAGCGTTTCTGCCTCTTTCCTGCCGAAATGACCGAGGAACCCAATGGGTGACCGCCGAAATGACCCCCTGCGTGTGGATTTCGACCGCGAGATCAAGTTGGAGTTCCACGGCTCGACC
>VGZJ01000200.1 GCA_016872595.1 Planctomycetota bacterium | reverse complement strand
CGCCCCGTCGTCACACGGTGATGATGAAGAACGTCGCCGGACTCCACAACCGGATGTACGGGTAACGACCACACAGGATCGTCTGGCCGAAGTGCGACTGAACCAACACCTATTGCGCAACGAGTCTAATTTCGTCGCGGCCCCGCTACCGACCTTCAATCGGCGCGCCGGGCGCGGTATTTTCACGTCGGTTACGACTGACCCACACTAACACATCGGGAGCAGTGTCATGGCGGAGAAGGCCAAGAAGGACAAGGACGCGGGCGCGGACAACAAGGAACTGAAGCACGCCCTGTCCGAGATCGAGAAGACGTTCGGCAAGGGGTCCATCATGTCGCTGGGCGATATGGGTTCGATGGACGTGGACTGCATCTCCACCGGGGCGCTGAGCCTCGATCTCGCGCTCGGCGGCAAGGGCATCCCGCGGGGCCGCATCACCGAGATGTACGGGGCCGAGGCCAGCGGCAAGACCACCATCGCGCTGCACACGGTCGCGCAGGCGCAGAAGGCGGGCGGCGTCGCGGCGTACATCGACGCCGAGCACGCGCTCGACCCGAGTTGGGCCAAGCGCCTCGGCGTGGACCTCGATAACCTGCTCGTCTCGCAGCCGAGCTACGGCGAAGAGGGGTTGCGCATCGCCGAGATGCTCATCAAGTCGAACGCCGTGGACATCATCGTCATCGACTCGGTCGCGGCGCTGGTGCCGAAGAACGAGATGGAAGACAGCGAGATCGGCGACACGAAGGTCGGCCTGCAAGCGCGCCTGATGAGTCAAGCGCTGCGCATCCTGAACCCGCAGGTGAATAAGAGCCGCACCAGCCTCGTGTTCATAAACCAGATCCGCCAGAAGATCGGCGTGATGTACGGCGACCCGAACACCACGACGGGCGGGCTGGCGCTCAAGTTCTACGCCAGCGTGCGCATGGAGGTGAAGCGCATCACGCACGTGAAGGACGGCGAGGACATCATCGGCTCCGAGACCCGCGTGCGCGTGGTGAAGAACAAGATCGCGCCGCCGTTCCGCAACGCCGAGTTCAACATCCTCGCGGAGTGCGGGGTCGACTTCGAGGGCGACCTGCTGAAACTGGCCGTCGAGGACGAGGTGGTCGAGAAGGGGAGCGGCGCGCGGTTCCTGTACAAGGACCAGCAGATCGGCCACGGCGAGAAGAACGCGGTCGATTACCTGAAGCACAACGCGGCCGTGCGCGACGAGATCGTCGCCGCGGTGAAGGAGAAGCGGACGCCGAAGGTGGTGGACCCGGCCGCGCTGGAGGCCGCCGCCGCGAAGGACGAGGCCGAGGCCGCCGCCGAGCTCGCCGCCATCGGCGAGGAGGTCGAGGCGACGCCCAAGAAGAAGCGCGGCAAGGCCGCCGCGGAGTAAGCGGGGCGAACCGCCGGTGTCAGCCGGCTGGGTTGACAACACCCAGCCGGCGGTTCGACTGCCGTTTGCCCTCGACGCTCGTTCCGTTCTTTTGTTAGCCTCCGTGTTCCGCCCGTCGGCACGGAGGCCGCTGCGTTGGCCGATTCTTCCGCGAACCGTTCTCTCCTGATCGGGGCCGCGACCAACTGGGCCGCGTTCGCCGCGACGCTCGCCGTCGGGTTCTTCCTCGCGCCGTACCTCGTGCGCGGGTTGGGCGACGCGCGCTACGGCGTGTGGTGCGTCGTCGAATCGATCCTCGCGTACTTCACCCTCTTCGACCTCGGCATCGCCGCGTGCCTCGTCCGGTTCGTCGCCAAGTACCACACCACGAACAGCGCGGTCGAGTTGAACCGCGTCGTTTCCGCGAGCTTCGGGCTGTTCCTGCTCGCGGCGGGCGGCGCGCTGCTGCTCGGCGGCGCGCTCGTGCCGCTGGTCGCGCCGGCGCTGGAGCACAAACTCGGCGCGCCGGGCGACGTGCTGCCGTTCATGCTGCTCATGTTGGTGAACCTCGCGATCACGCTGCCGCTCAGCGTGTTTCCCACGATCCTCGACGGCTTGCAGCGGTTCGGGGCGAAGAGCGCCGTGCGGCTGCTGTGCCTCGCGCTGCGCGTCGGCGGCATCGTGTGGGTGATGGAAACGCAACCGGGCCTGCTGCCGCTCGCGTTCGTCTTCACCGTTACGAACCTGCTCGAACACGCGCTGATGGCGGGGCTGTGCTGGCGCTTCCTGCCGGAACTGCGACTGTCGCGGCGGTACGTGGACCGCGCGACGCTGCGCGAGGTGAAGGGCTACAGCGTCGATGCGTTCCTCGCGATGCTCGCGGGGCGCGTCACGGTTCAGACCGGGGCGATTGTCGTGGGCGGGTTCCTGACGGTCGCGGCGGCGGCGCACTACGCGCTCGCGGCGCGCTTGGTCGAACTCGCGAAGAACCTGCTGCGTTCCGCGACCACGACGCTCACGCCCGCGGTCAGCCAGCGCGAGGCGAGCGGCGACCTCGACGGCGTGCGCCGCGTCCTGCTCGACGGCACGCGCTTCGTGCTGTACCTCGTGCTGCCGATTCACTTGGGATTGCTGGCGTTCGGGCGGCCGTTCCTCGCGCGGTGGGTGGGCGGCGCGCAGTACGCGGAGTGGTGCTTCCCCGCGATGGCCGTTCTCTCGGCCACGCTGACCGTCGGCGTCGCGCAGTCGGTGGCGGCACGCATCTTGTACGGCACGGGCAAGTTGAAGCTGTTCGCGCGCCTCGCGCTCGTCGAGGCGACGTTGAACCTCGCGCTGGCGCTCGCGCTCGTCGGGCCGCTGGGGTTGGTGGGGGTGGCGCTGGCGGTCGCGGTGCCGAACGTGCTGTTCTGCCTGTTCGCGATCACCTACGCCTGCCGCACGCTGGGCGTCAGCGCGCGCGACTACCTGTTCGCGAGTTGGCTGAAGCCGCTGTGCGCCGCGTGCGCGCCGGCGCTCGTTTGGGTACTGATGGTGCCCGCGGAGCCGACGTGGGCGAGCATCGCGCTGGGCGTGCTGGCCGGGTTGGGGCCGTACGCGTGTGCGGTGGTCGCGCTCGAACTCGCGCCGCGCGGAGTTCGTAGTGACCCGCTTCAGCGGGTCTTAGCGCAGGAGGCTACGGCAAAGGTCGCTGAACTATGACCCGCTGAAGCGGGTCACTACGAACATTCACGACGACTCACTTCGGGGCGGACCACGAGAACGCCTTCTTGTCGTCCTTGTATTCCAGTTTCCCGAACGCTTCCGGCAGCGCCTTCTTGTGGAACACGAAGTCGGCGTAGTCGAGCAGGTCGTCGGTGCTGGGGACGTGCCCGACGGGGCGGAACCGCACGCTCACGCGGTCGCCCGCGCCCAAGAACTCATACACGGTCCTCGCCGCGGCGTAGGTCTGCTGCACGCCCTCCGGGTTCGTCCACGTGTCCTGCGTCCCTTCGGGTTGCAGCAGCGCCCGCGGCGCGACCAGCGCCATGAGCAGGTGCTGATCGACGGGCAGCCGTGTCACCTTGTCCGCGAACTGCTTGAAGTCCGGGTGGAACCAGTTGGGGAACGCGCCGACGATGTTCTTCAGCTCCTCGTTCTTGGCGTAGATGAGCCGGTACGGGGCGGACCCGCCGGCCCCGGAGTGGCTCGGCACGGTCAGGGCGATGCGCTCGTCGAACGCGCCCGCGAGCAGCGCCGCCTTCCCGTACCGCGAGTGCCCGGTCACGACCGCCTTCTTCGCGTCTACTTCGGCCGTGCCCTCCAGCGCGTCGAGCACGCGGTGGAAGCCCCACGCCCACGCCATCAGGGTACCGCAGTCGATCTTGTCGCCGTACAGTTTGTACACGCCGCCGGTGCGCCGGTTGTCCGGGGCCGCGTCGGTCAGGCTGAACTGCGCGACCGCGTACCCGCGCTTGGTGTGCCCGACGAACGACTTCGCCGACGGTGCCTTCGGCGCGCCAAAGCTGAACGCCGGTTGCAGCACCACCGGCACCGGCCCCTTCGCCTCGGTCGGCCACGCGACCGTGACGCGCATCGTGATCGCGTTGCCGTCGTGCTCCAGTTTCACCGCGAGCGCGCGCATGGACACCTTCGCGACTTCGTCGGTCGTCACCGGATCGCGGGTGACGGTCGCCTTTGGCTTCGGCGGCAGGTGCCCGTACTCGTACTCTTGGAACAGCTCTTTCAGCTCGGCGCGGCGCTTGGCCCAGTCGTCTTTGGTGCGCACGGGCGTGCCGTTGGCGAACAGGAACGGGTTGGGCAGTTCCTTCACTTCCGGCAGGTCGGCGGCGGGCTTGGGCTTGGGCCGGTCGCCCTCCGCGGCTGAGCCGAGGCCGAGGGCCGCAAAGAACAGGACGGCGAGCGCGCGAGCGTAGCGCATGAGGTGCACTCACGAAGGGGAGAGATGGTGCCGCGAGTGTACGCGCCGGAAGTGAGGGCGCGATGAGGGGCGCGAGGAACGCGCGCCCCTGTGGGTGGGTGTTACTGCCGCCCGAACACCTGAACCCAATAGCGGTCGCCGGTCTTGCTCTTCACGACCGCGACGCCGATTTCGATGTAGTCGGCCTTCATGATGTTCTCGCGGTGCGGGGGCGAGTCCATCCACGCCTTGACCACGTCCTTCGGTGACTCCTGCCCGGCGGCCACGTTCTCGCCGAGGCCGCGGTACTTGTACCCCGCGGCCTTCGCCCGGTCCGCCGGGTTCTTCCCGTCCAGAACGTGATCCATCTTCTCCTGCGCGGCCATGTTCGCGGCGTGCTTGCGCGCGGCCTCCATGAGCAACGGGTTCGCCTTGAGCGCCGGCAGTTTCTTCTCGCCCTTCGCGCGCTCGGCGTTGGTCAGGTCGATGACGGCCTGCTCGTCGGCGGTGAACTTCTTGTCGTCCTTCTTGTCGTCCTTCTTGTCGTCCTTTTTCGTGTCCTTTTTCACGTCCTTCTTGGGTTCGGGCGGCGCGGCCCCTGTCAGCGCGACGGCGGCGAGTAGGAACACACAGAGGCGAAACATTGGTGTACCCCGGAGGCGGAAAAGGGATCACGCGATTCTGGAACGCGATTGCGCGGGAAGCAAGCGCCCGCGCGCTACTCCCCGTACCCGTTCGGATGGCTCTGGTGCCAGCGCCATGCCGTCTCAATGATCGCCTTTAGGTCGGTGTACTTCGGTGCCCAGCCCAGTTCGGCGCGAATGGCGTCGGCGCGTGCGACCAGCGCCGGCGGGTCGCCCGCGCGGCGCGGCCCGTGCTTCACGGGCACCTTCTTGCCGGTCACGTCCTCGACCGTGCGAATCACCTCGCGGACGCTGTACCCGCGGCCGACGCCCACGTTGTACGTCAGCTTCGCCCCCGGCGTGACCTTTGCCAGCGCGAGGACGTGCGCCGCGGCGAGATCATCGACGTGGACGTAATCGCGCACGCAGGTGCCGTCCGGCGTCGGGTAGTCGGTGCCGAAAATCTCGACGTGCGGGCGCTTCCCGGTCGCGGCCTGAATGACGAGCGGGATGAGGTGCGTTTCCGGCGTGTGGTCCTCGCCGATGGAACCGTCGGACGCGGCCCCGGCCGCGTTGAAGTACCGGAGCGCGCAGTAGCCGAACGGGTACGCCCCGGCGTAGTCGGCCAGCGCGCGCTCGAACGCGAGTTTGGTGTTCCCATAAGGGTTGACGGGCGCGGGCGGCGCGGTTTCGGGAATCGGCACCTCGTTCGGCACGCCGTACACGGCCGCGGTACTGGAGAACACGAATTTGCCGATGCCGTTGCGCCGGCAGCGGTCGAGCAGTTGCAGCGAGTACAGCAGGTTGTTGGTGTAGTACTTGGCCGGGTGCGTGACCGACTCGCCAACGGCCGCGAACGCCGCGAAGTGAACGACCGCCTCGATGCGGTTGACCACGAGCAGGTGGTCGAGGTGGTCGATGTCGCGCAGGTCGCCGCCGACGAACCGCTCGGCGGGCACGGCCCGTTTGTGCCCCGCGTCGAGGTTGTCGAACACGGTGACGTCGTGCCCGCCGGTGAGGAACTGCCGAACCGTGTGAGAGCCGATGTACCCGGCCCCGCCCGTAACCAGAATGCGCATGGTGGTGAGTGCTCGAAGGTCAGATGCGCTCAGTGTAGTAAAGTTGGCCGCGCCGCGCGCGCCGGCCGCTCGGGGCCGACTGAGCTTCCTTCCTACTTCACGCCTGTGTACATTCCCCCACTTCACTCATTTGTGAGGGCGTAGCCATTCCGACCGTTGTTGTGGCCCCGGCGCTGGCGCGGTGGCTCGCGCCCGAGCCGGGCGCGAGCGCCGGCGAGCGCGCGTTCGCCGTTGAAGGCGCGACCGTGCGCGAGGTACTCGACGCGCTCTTCGCGCGCGTGCCCGTGTTGCGCGGCTACGTGCTCGACGAGCGCGGCGCGCTGCGGCACCACGTCGTTTGCTTCGTCAATGGGGTCGCGGTGCGGGACAAGGCCGCGCTGTCGGAACCCGTTCCCGCGGGTGGCGAAATCTACGTGTTCCAAGCACTCTCCGGGGGTTGAGCCATGGCCGACCGCTTGCTCGTTTCGACCCGCAAGGGGCTGTTCACCGTGGCGCGCGGCGCGGGCGGGTGGCGGGTGGCGCGGGTGTCGTTCCTCGCGGAGAACGTGACGCTCGCGCACGCCGACCCGCGCGACGGCGGGTGGTTCGCGGCGCTCAACCTCGGGCACTTCGGCGTGAAGCTCAAGTTCTCGCCGGACGCCGGTGCGACGTGGGAGGACCGCGCCGCCCCCGCGTACCCCGAAGGCGCGACGTTCGCCGTGGCCGACGGGAAGCCGCCCGCGGTCGCGACCCTCAAGTTGATCTGGGCGCTCGAGAGCGGCGGCGCGGACCAACCCGGCCGGCTGTGGTGCGGCACGCTGCCCGGCGGGCTGTTCCGCTCCGACGACGGCGGCAAGAGTTGGGCGCTGGTGCGCGGCCTGTGGGACCGCCCGGAGCGCGCCGGCTGGTTCGGCGGCGGCGCGGACCAACCCGGCATTCACTCGCTCTGCCGCGACCCGCGTTGCTCGCGCACGCTGCGCCTCGCGGTCTCGACCGGCGGCGTGTGGACCACCGAGGACGACGGCGCGACGTGGCAACTCGACGGCAAGGGCATCTTCGCCGACTACATGCCGCCCGACCGCAAGTTCGAGCAGAACGTACAAGACGTTCACATGATGGTGCAGTGTCGCGAGTCGCCAGATCACATCTGGGTGCAGCACCACAACGGCGTGTTCCGCTCCGCGGACGCGGGGCGCACGTTCGACGTGGTGCCGAACGTCGCGCCGTCGGTGTTCGGGTTCGCGGTGGCCGTGCACCCGCGCGACCCGCGCACCGCGTGGTTCGTCCCCGCGACGAAGGACGAGCGCCGCGTGCCCGTCGATGGGAAGGTGGTGGTAAGCCGCACGCGCGACGGCGGCGCGACCTTCGACGTGCTGCGCAACGGGCTGCCACAGGAACACGCCTACGACTTGGTGTACCGGCACGCGCTCGCGGTGGACGACAGCGGCGACCGGCTGGCGTTCGGCTCTACGACCGGCGGGCTGTGGGTCAGCGAAGATCAGGGCGACTCGTGGAAGGCGATTGAGGCGCGGCTGCCGCCGGTACACGCGGTGACGTTCGTGTAAGCGACCGGCGCGGCGTCAGCCCGCCGGTAGTTACGCCACGCAGAAAAGCTCCGCGCATCTGAATTGTGGAACTACCGGCGGGCTGACGCCGCGCCGCTCGCTGTGGAATCACTTTCCCCCAATCGTCAGGTCCACCCGATACAGGCTCTTGCCGGCGGTGATGTACAGCGTCTTCTTGTCCTTGCCGGCGAAGCAGCAGTTGTTGGGGTCTTCGGGCGTCGGCAGGAACGCGAGCTGCTTCCCCGTCGCGCCGAAGAAGTAGATGCCGCCGGCCTTACCCTTGCCCGCGGTCGCCACAACGGTGCCGTCCTTCGACACGGTCATGCCGTCGATGCCGCGTTCCTTGCCGAAGTCGTGCAGCACCGCGCGCTTGCCGAGCGAGCCGTCGGCGTTGATGGGGTAGGCGACCAGCGCCCGCGCGCCTTTCGGGTCGCTGGCGTGGTCTGAGACGTACAGCGTGACGCCGTCCGGCGAGATGACGAGGCCGTTCGGCTTGCTCGTGTCGGTCGTGACGCGATGCACCTTGCCGTCCGGGTCGATGCGGTACACCGACTCGTGATCGAGTTCGCGCTTCTCGTCGCCCACGTAGCGCGGGTCACTGAAGTAAATGCGGCCCTTGATGTCGATGGTGAGGTCGTTCGGCGAGTTGAACATCTTGCCCTCGAAGCTGTCGGCGAGTGCCTTCACCTTGCCGTCCTTCTCGGTGATGGAGATGCGCCGCCCGCCGCCGGTGTTCGCGCCCTCGCACGCGATCAGTCGCCCCTTGTCGTCGAACTTGAGGCCGTTGGTGCGCCCGCCGGGGTCGCGGAACGCGGTCGTCTTCCCGGTCTTGGGGTCGAACTTCATGACGCGGTTGCCAATGTCGGAGAAGTACACGCACCCGTCCGGCCCTTCCGCCGGCCCCTCGGTGAACTCCCCCTCGCCCCACAGTTTTTCGATCTTGGAGCCGGGCGCGACGTAGGTCAACTCCGGCGGCACCGCGGGGACGAGCAGCGCGAACGCGAATGTGGCGAGCATTGAGACTCCTCTGCGAGTGTTGGCGAGCGGCGCGGCGTAAGCCCGCCGGTAGCTCCACAATTCAGATGCGCAGAACTGATCTCGGTTGTGGAGCTACCGGCGGGCTTACGCCGCGCCGCTCGCGCGCTATTTCTTCTTGGGGAACTGCCAGTTCTCGTCGAACAGCCCGGCGGCGACCACTTCATAAGCGGCCGGGTCTTTGTCGGTGGGCGTCGGCTTGATGACCGCCCAGTCGCCGAGCCGCGGGTACAGCAGCGCGTTGGTGCCCTTCAGGTCCGCTTCCTTGAACGTGTGCCCGCTGTTGATGACGACGTAACTCTGATTCTCGGTTAACGGGTTCGGGTATATCAGCACGGGAACGTGCGTCTTCGGGTCGTACTTGACGCCATTCACGACAAGCTCGTCCGTCGTCCACTTGATCGGCAACTTGGGCAGTACCTTCGCGATCAGTGGGTTCGATTGCGGGTCGCCGAAGAGGATGAGGTGTGTTTCGTCCCGCTTCTTCGGGTCGTAGGTGCTCGGCGAGGCTGTTGGCAACGCAGCGCGGAAATAACGATCCCAAACCGAAGCGAACTGCTTGTGAGCGGCAGCGTGCCAGCCCGCCCCGTCAGAGCCGACAACCACAAACTCATCCTTGAAGGCATCGTCGATTGGACCCGTAAACCAGCCGATTTTCTGAGGCCGCTTTTTCTGACGATCCGTGAGATCTTTAGCTTCGATCCACTTCCCGTCTGCCTTCTCAATGACGGCTCCGAGTCGATTCTCACCGGCTCTGTCGGTCAGCTTGACCTGTTGACCGTCAATGGTGACTGTAAACGGTGAAGGAGACGAACTCGCGAAGAGCGCGAGCACTCGGACGTTGGTAGTTTTCACAGTGAATGACCTGTCATCGCGCCGCGCGTCCACAATCGCCTTCTCGTACATCGCGTCAAGTGCTCGGATTTTCACCCACTCGCAATCGCCACCCGTGTATGTGACGAGTCGCACTCGTTCTGGGGAGCGGTCGCGCCCTTTCTCCACATACTTGCGGTACTCGATCTCTGCTTTGTCTTGCCACTCCTTCGGCATGGCGTGCGCCAACCCCGGCGCGATGAGGTGCGTGAACTTGTGCGGTTCCTTAAACCTCTTCAGCGCATTCTCGATGTTGTCCGCGGCCAACTTCTGCGCGTCCTTTTCACCACTGTACGCGACTATAGGCACGTTGAAGGCATTCTCCGCGTAACCGAGCGCGTCGTAGATGCGCAGGCATTTCTCCTGATAGTCTGGCAGTTCTTTGGGAAGGTTCCCGATGTAGCCGTGCGTTGTCGTGAAGCCGGCACCGGGGCCGATCACGCAGAACCTATCGGGGTGGCGCAACCCGATGTGCCACGTCCCGGCTCCACCCATCGAGAACCCGCGAAGAACATGGCGGTCCCGGTCGATTCGTTTAGACGACTCACGGAACGTGGACGCGGCCTCGAACACGTCCGTCTCCCCGGCCCAGCGGTAGGCGTTGTTGCCGCGGCCGTAGGGTTCGAGTTGCACGTAGCCCAAGTCTTTTGGCGCGTTGCCCTGATGGGTGGCGATGAACTTCGATTCGGTCAGCGCACCGTCGCGGCCGTGGAGGACGATGTCGAGCCGCCATTTCTTCTTCGGGTCTTTGCCGTAGTCGGGCGGCAGAAGCACCGCGTAGGGTTGAATCGAGCCGTCGATGGTTGAGCGGTAGGCGCGCAGCACCCACTTGCCGGGCGCGTCGCGCCAGACGGCTTTCCCGCCTTCCGCCTGCTTCGCGCGGGCGAGGCCTAGGTCGAGCGTTTGCTGCGCCCACTTCACGCTCGCCGCCGCGAGCCATTCCTCGAAGCGGACGATGTTCTCGGCCGCCTTCAGGTAGATTTCGACCTCGATCAGCACATCGTCCGGCAGTTTCTTCGCCTTCAGCGCCGCGACTGCTTTGCGCAGTTCCTCGGTCTTGTCCTTGATCGCCTTCAGCGTCTCCGCGTCGGGGATGAACGTCTTCGGGTCCACCTTGGGTTGCTTCTTCTTGTCGTCCTTCTTGTCCTGCGCGACGAGCGCGGCCGGTTCCGCGACCGCCACCAACCCCGCGACGAGCGCGAACAGCGCGACGGTAACGAACGAGCGCATGGAAGCCTCGGTGGAACAACCCGGCCAGCTCACGCTGGCGGTTCGACAAACCCCACCCGGCTCGACACGAACGAGGGTCGAACCGCCAGCGTGAGCTGGCTGGGTAGTTACGGCGCGCCAATTGTTACCCAGAACTCCCGATTAGGGAACGCCCATTTTGCTAGAATCGGGGTGTGGCGCGCCCCTGGCGGGCGCGGGCGAACGAACGCAACCGGAGGTTTCCCATGATGTCGGTCAAGGTGTTGGTGATGTGCTTCGTCGTGCTCGCGGTGGTGTCGGGCACGGCCCGCGCCGCGAACCCGGTCGTGGTGGTCGAAACGAACCTCGGTTCGTTCAAGATCGAGCTGCTCGAGGACAAGGCCCCGGGCACGGTGAAGAACTTCCTGCAGTACGTCGAGGACAAACACTACGACGGGCTGATCTTCCACCGCGTCATCAGCGACTTCATGATTCAGGGCGGCGGGTTCGAGCCGGGGATGAAGGAGAAGAAGACCCGCGACCCGATCAAGAACGAGTCGAGCAACGGCCTCTCGAACCTGAAGTACACCGTGGCGATGGCCCGCACCAACGTGGCCGACAGCGCGACCTCGCAGTTCTACGTGAACACCAAGGACAACACGTTCCTCGACAAGGCGAAGGCCCGCGACAACGTCGGGTACTGCGTGTTCGGCCGCGTCACCAGCGGCACCGACGTGATCGACAAGATCAAGGGCGTGGACACGGACACCGTGAAGGGCTTCGAGAACGTGCCCACGAAGGACGTGGTCATCAAGTCGGTGCGGGTCGAGAAGGCCGAGAAGAAGTAGTGGGCAGAGGACAGAAGACGATTAACCACAGAGTCACAGAGGGCACAGAGCAAGACAGAAAGCAGAGAAGAAGAGAAAAGCGTGGTCTTCAAAGCCCGGCATTCTCGGCCTTCTCTGTCTTCTGTCTTGCTCTGTGCCCTCTGTGACTCTGTGGTTTATTAGACTCGTTGCGCAATAGGTGTTGGTTCAGTCGCACTTCGGCCAGACGATCCTGTGTGGTCGTTACCCGTACATCCGGTTGTGGAGTCCGGCGACGTTCTTCATCATCACCGTGTGACGACGGGGCG
>VGZJ01000199.1 GCA_016872595.1 Planctomycetota bacterium | reverse complement strand
GCCCGCCGAGGTGCATCGGTCAGAAAACCGAAGACCCTTGGAGAAGTAAGAAACGCGAGCGAACGCTCGAGGGCCAACCCACTTCGCGGGAAGCCCGATTTTGGTCTAGACAATGGGGTCCACCATAGTCCCTCGTCGGGAACGAGTATCGCTGGTGGATCTTTGTGCCGGCAGTGCTGGTCACCTATGCCCTTGTGTTCCTGTGGATCTGCTCGGTGGACCGGGCGCGTGGGGACACTGGGACCGCACCTCGGTTCGTTCACGCCGACGAGATCCGCCGGGTCGGGTCGTTCCTGTTGTGGACGTGGTTCCCCGCGCTGGCGTTCTTCTACTTCCCCAAGATGCTCGCCGGCGAAGGATTTCCCGGCGACAAGTGGTTCCGCACCGAGACGGGGTGGATGCCGATCGGGTTGCTGGCCGGAGTCGCGGTCACGCTCGTGATCGTTGCGGTCTACGAGTTCTGGTGGCGCGAGCAGTGGCACAGTAGCCGGTTCTTAAACTCGCTGCCGGCGTTCCGCAACGTGCCACCGGATACGGACCCGTACCGCGGGTTGCACGCGCTGTCCGGGGTACTCACGGCCCTGATCCCGCTAGGGGCGCTGGCCGTGTTCCTCGTCGAGCACCTCTACTTCGATGCCGTCTGGTCCCCGGTCTGGCTCGTGTGCCTGTTCCTCGCGCTGTTCAACTCGGCGTACGGGTTCGTCGCGTTCCACTTCGCCGGGTTGCAGTACGTGTCGGCCCTGCTGGTCGTGCTGATCTTGGCCGTGGCAAACATCGGGCACGAGTACAAGATGGCGCTGCCGGGCGTGGACGCCTATTACACCGAAGGCCGACGACCCGACCTCGACGGCCCAGTGCCCAAGCTCCCGGACACCCTGACGCTGATCGACACCAAGAAACTGCTGGCGACCAACAGCGCGAATTGGAACGCCACCCGCGACCGGCGCAAGGGTGCCGGTTACGACCCGCCGAAGCCGCGCCTCGTCATCATCGCGACGACCGGGGGCGGGATCCAAGCCTCGGTCTGGACGTCGCTGGTGATGGACGCGCTGCAGAACGACGAGAACCTGAAACTCGTGGAGTTCCACAACCAGATCCGGCTCATCACCGGGGCCAGCGGCGGGATGCAGGGGGCCGGGTTGCACGTCGCGGACTTCGGCAACCCCCGTCCCAACCAGACCCGCCTCGATGAGCAACTGGCGCGCGACAGCCTGTGGCCCACGCTCCAAACGATGCTGACCCACGACATGCCCGGCGCACTGGTGCCGAAGCGGTTCGACAACGACCGCGGCAAACAACTCGAGGCCGCGTGGTGGGCGAACACGCTCGCGACGGACTGGAAGCGTGACGTACCGAACTGGGTCCGCAATCTGTACACGCCGCCACGGGGCCCTAACTCTCTGGACTCTCCGTTGACCCTCACCTTCGACAAACTGAAAGAACAAGAGGAGAAGTGCGAACGGCCCGTTCTCGTGTTCTCGCCGATGCTGGTGGAAGACTGCCGCCGGGTGATGATTAGCAACCTGTCGCTCGACTGGTTCACCGCGACCACGGCCCGCCACCAGAACAAGGAGTTGACGTTTCCCAACGTGGCCGACCCGAACACCCTCTCGGTTCCGGCGCTGGAGTTCTGGCGGTACTTCCCCGACGCACACTCGAAGTTCAAAGTGAGTACCGCGGCCCGAATGTCGGCGTCGTTTCCGTTCGTCGGCCCGGCCGTCAGTCTGCCCACGAACCCGCCACGGCGCGTGGTGGACGCCGGGTACTTCGACAACTTCGGGATCAACTTCGCCGCGATGTGGTTGAACCACTACAAGAAGGAAATCTGCGAACACACGTCCGGCGTGGTGATTGTGGAGATTCGCGCGTACCCGCGTCGCGAGGAAAAGTTGCGTTACAAGGTCACGCAACCGGACGGCACCCTCGACGAGGGCGGGTACACCTGGGCGCTGTCCGAGTTCAGCAGCCCGCTCGAAGCAATCTACAACCTGTACGCGCGTAGCGCGTACTTCCGCAACGACCAGTTGCTCCACATGCTCGACGAGTCGTTCAACGGGCGCGGGGAGTTGCCCAAAGGGGCGCGGCCATTCTTCACGATCGCTACGTTCGAGTGCCCCCAACCGGCCGCGCTCAGTTGGACCCTGCCCGAACGGAACTACAACGAACTATGTGCCATTGTCCACGGAACCCAGATCTTGCCCGGGGCCTCGCAGAACACCAAGGACCGGATCGAGAAGACCCGCGAGCAGGTGGACGGTGCCCGTGACGGGCTGCGCCGCTGGTTCGCCGGGGAGACCCTGCCACCCAAACCATGACCGCAGACCGCGCGCTGTGCCTGTTGCTCCGCCTCGACGCCCTTGTGGTGTTGTGCGCGGCCCCGTGCGCCTTGCTGCCGGTGCCGTGGATGGACTTCGTCCACGACCGCTGGCTCGGCCTCGGACCGTTCCCGGACTCGCCCATCGCCCGCTACATGGCCCGCTCGCTCTCGCTCGTGTACGCCCTCCACGGGGCCACCGTTCTCGCCGTCACCCTGAACTGGGACCGCTACCGCCCGCTCGCCCCGGTCCTCGCGTGGCTGCACATCGTGTTCGGGCTGGGGATGCTCGCGGTCGATCTCGACGCCCGCGTCCCGTGGTACTGGGCCGCGACCGAGGGACCGGGCATCGCCACCTACGGCGCGGTTCTGCTGCTCCTGTACCGCCGCGCGAACCGTGCGCGCTGACGCGCCTACCCCTTCGCGCGGCGCGCCCTACGCTGACACTTCCCGCCCCCCGCGCCCGTCCCCCAGCGACACACACCATGCGCACGCGCCCCGCGTTCACCCTCATCGAACTGTTGGTGGTCATCGCGATTATCGCGGTGCTGATCGGCTTGTTGCTGCCCGCGGTCCAGAAGGTGCGCGAGGCCGCGAACCGCATGAGCTGCCAGAACAACCTCAAGCAGATCGCCATCGCCTGCACCAGCTACGAGGGCGCACACGGGCGGTACCCGGCGTCCAACAACTTCGCCCCGCCGCTGCAAGGGTGGGTGCCGTCGATCCTGCCGCAACTGGAGCAGGAGAACGTTCGCAACATCTACGTCGTCGCCGCGAACTGGTACGACCCGGCCAACGACGCCGCCCGCAACGCACAGGTGAAGACGTTCCTGTGCCCGAGCGCGCGGAGCGGGCGCGTGGGCGATTGCGCCGTGCCCGGCGTCGCCGGGTCCCCGTTCACCGGCGCGGCGTGGGACTACTCGAACGTCGCCGTCGTCTCGAAGCCGGCCCTTGCGTACCTCGGCTACCCCAACCCCGGCGACGACTACGAGAGCGTCTGGCGCGGGGTCATGAGTTCCAGAGGCTCCACCGTCGCCCAGATCACCGACGGCCTCTCCAACACGCTCCTCTTGGTGGAGGACGCGGGGCGGCCGGAGTACTGGGTGAAGGGCAAACTGGTGACGAGCGCGGAGCCGCCGGCGTTCGCCAGCGGCGGGCCGGGCCGCGTCCGCGGCGGGCTGTGGGCCGACCACGAGAAGGGCTTCGGGATCGAGGGCACCGGCCCCGACGGGCTCACGTCCCCCGGCGAGTGCGCGATCAACTGCAACAACGCCTTCGAGGTGTACGCCTTCCACCGCGGCGGCGCGAACGCGGCGATGGCCGACGGCAGCGTGCGCTTCCTGCGCGAGGGGATGAACATCCGCACGCTGGCGGCGCTCGCCACCCGCGGCGCGGGCGAGGTGATCCCGAACGAGTGACACGCCCCACGGTTCCGAGGTGACGCCGTGTGCCGCTCCGCTCCCCTCGCCTGTGCCCTGTTCCTGTTCGCGCACGCCGGGCGCGCCGCCGATGCGCCCGAGAACCCGGTCGATGCGGCGCTGAGCAAACTCGCCGCGGCCGACGCCGCCGAGCGCGCCGACAAGCGGGCCGAGCTGCGCGCCGGGGCGAAGAAGGCGCTCACCGACTTCCTCGCGAAGAACCCGACCGACGCCCGTGCCGACGACGCGGCCCTCGCCCTCGCGGGCCTGCGCGCCCTCGACGCGAAGGAGCAGGCCCGGCGCGGGTGGGCCGTCGTGATCCCGCGCGACGGCGACGACAATGCCGTTGCGGACGCGCGGCTGAAGCGCGAGGAGGAGTTCGCCAAGGCCCGGCCGCTGTTCCAACTGGCCGCGACGCAGTACGCCGACCTCGCCACGCGCCTCAAGCGGCAACTGGACGACAAGACCCTCGCCGCCGCGCCGCGCGCGAAGCGGACCGCGCTTCTTGCCGAGGTCGAGTTGGCGCGGGCCGTGGCGAGCTACGACATCGCGGAGACGTACACCGCGGACGACAAGGGCGCGCGCGCCGCGCGCGCCCAGAACCTCGACGCGGCCCGTCAGCGACTGGTCGATCTGTCGCGGAACCCGGACGCGGGGCGCGTCGCGTGGCTCGCACGGGCGTGGCTCGTCGAGGTGTACTCCGAACAGGACGACCACAAGTTCGCCGCGGACGCGCACAAGGAAGTCGCCATGAGTCGCGACCCGGCTTCGGCCGAGGGCAAGCGGCTGGCGGCGTTCTTCGCCAACCGCCGCACGTTCATCGCCGCAATGACCGAAGGGAGCGTCGCGAAGTTGGAGGACGCGAACCGCGCCCTGCGCCAGTGGCTGCTCCGGCACGAGGGGCCGAAAACGAACCCGGAGATCGTCGCGACCCGGTGGTACTTGGCCCGCGGCTTGGTCGCGATCAGCGACCGCGCGGTCGGCCCCGTCAAGCCCGGTACGGATGTCGTGCTGCCGGTGGCGGCGAAGAAGCGATACGAGGAAGCGGAAGCCCTCTTCCGCGACTTGAGTAAGTTCGACCACGACTATACCGACCGGGCCGCGCAGTGGCAGGCCGCGGTGGGCCGCCGGCTCGCCGGCAAGTTCGACCCGCCGAAACCGTAGTCGGCCGTGCTGTGCGGCCGGGCTCAGGTGCGGTTTGGTGGGCCGCGGTCGAGCGAGGCTTTGCGAGCGAGGCCCGACGCCCCACCACGTTCGCGGTTCCGCCGAAGGCGACGGGCGGGGTGGTTCGGCGTGACTCGGTTTTCCGCCCCTTCAGGGCGGAAAACGGCCGGCGGCCGATCCGGTCGGCTCGTCGACCGTCGGGCCGCGCGGCGAAACGCCGCTCGACCGCGACCTACGAACCCCTCGCGCGCCGTCACTCGTCCAACGTGAGCGGGATCGGGAACGCCGCGTCCTTCGGGCGCGAGACGTTCAGCCACTTCGCGAAGATGCTCGCCAGCGCCTGCGGCGTCGTGCGCTCGGCGCGCGGGCCGCCGCGGATGCCGGGGCCGTACACCACCAGCGGCACGTGCGTGTCGTACGGGTGCGGCGTGCCGTGCGTCGTCCCCGTGCCGAGGCGCGCGGACGGGATGCAGTACGGGTGAAGCACGACGCCCACGTCGCCGCAGCGGGTCGGGTAGAAGGACCGCTTCAACATCACCGCGACCGTGTCGGTTTCCG
Organism: Planctomycetota bacterium; assembly: GCA_016872595.1. Lineage (GTDB taxonomy): Bacteria > Planctomycetota > Planctomycetia > Gemmatales > Gemmataceae > Gemmata. The sequence goes on along the minus strand of VGZJ01000199.1, from coordinate 6,346 downwards.
GGACCGGGCCGGACAGGTCCGCGTGCGTGAGCGCGCGGGCCACGCCGGGGCGCGTCGCGAGGAACGAAGCCGCTTCCGCCGCGACGCGCGCGCGCGGCTGGCCGCTGGCGCGCACGACCGTCGTGCGCAGGTGGACCCACGGGCCGCTGAAGCCCTCGACCCACGCCGCGGGCTTGCCGTCGGCCGGCTTCGTCGCGGGGAACAGGGCCGTGAGGTGCGCGTTCAGTTCCTTTTGCAGGTCGGCGGGGTCCACGCGCAGCGCGCCGGCCTCGCCCCGGGCGCGCGCGACCTCCGGCAGCGGGCACACGCCGTGGTCCGCGGTCAGGCCGAGCAGGTAGCGCCCCGGCCCGACCTGTTCGTCCAAGAACTCCATCAGTTCCGCGATGATGGCGTCCGAGCGCAGGGTCACGTCCATGACCTCGTGCGAGTCCGGCCCCCACGTGTGCCCGACGCTGTCGTTCGAGGAGAAGCTGACGACGAGCAGGTCCGGGGTGGTGTCCGCGCCGAGGCGCTCGGACCGGACGCACGCCTTCGCGAACTCGAGGAGCAGTTCGTTGCCGAACGGCGAGTTGGTGACGGCGGCGTGCGACCCGGTGGGGTGCGGGAACGTGGTGCCCTGTCCTTGCCCCTTGCCCTCGCCGGGCGCGTCGTCCGGGCCGGCCAGTTCGTCGTACTGCGCCTTCGGGTGCAGCCGGTTCCACGGGGTGCCGACCCAGCGGTCGGGGACGCGCGCGGCGTTGAACCGCTCGACCCAGCGGGGCACGCCGCGCGTGCGCGTGTAGTAGTCGCTGGTGCCGAACGCGCCGGTGAACCAGAACGCGCCGTCCGGGCGCTGGCCGGTGGGGAGGATCGCGGAGCGGTCCTTCAGAGACAGGCCGAACACCTTCGCGCCGCGGACCTCGCGCTTGAGCACGTCGGCCACGGTCTCGCTCAGCAGCATCTCGGGCGCGCCGGGCGCGAGGCCGTCGTCCTTGCTCTTCGGGTCGCGCGGGGGCGGGGCCGTGAGCCGGTACCGCTTCGGGCCGGTGCAGTTCACCGACTTCCCGTTCTCGGTCCAGTCGTTGTTCACGATCCCGTGAACGCTGGGCGTGGTGCCGGTCAGCATCGAGGCGTGGCCGGGGCCGGTCGTCGTAACGGCGTACGGGTAGTGGCAGTTGGTGAACCACGCGCCGTCGCGGGTCAGGCGCGCGAACCCATTGGGGCCGAAGTGCGCGCCCCAGCGCGCAAGGTAGTCGCCGCGGAACTGGTCGAACACCACGAGGACCGCGAGCCGCACCTTCGGTTCGGGTTGCGGCGGGAGCGGGCGCGACACCCCGACCAGTGCCACGCCGGTCACGACGGCGGCAATCGCGGCGAGCGGAACGAGCGCGGCGGCGGGGCGCATGAGGGGTGCAGCGGGGGGGAGGGGCGGGCGCGTTCGGGAGTTGTACGCCCCGCGCGCCGCGCGAGCAACCGCCCGCCGCGTGAAAGGTTCTTCACACCGCGTCCGGTTCGGGCGGGCGGCGGGCGAAGTCCTCGATGGCGCGCTCTTGGGCGCTCGTCTCCACCGAGCCGGGGCGCAGGGCGCGGACGCGCGCCAGCGCCTCGCGCGCCGACAGGCCGCCGGCCACGAGGTACGCGGCCAGCACCGTGCCGGTGCGCCCCAGCCCGGCGGCGCAATGCACCGCCACCCCCATGCCGGAAGCGTTCGCCTTGCGGATCGTGGCGAGGACGTAGTCGAGTTGGCCCGCGCTCGGGGCGGTCATGTCCGGGATCGGCACGGGCACCGCCAGCAGGCCGGTGTCGTTCACCCACGGCCGCGGGAGCGGGGTCTCGGTCAGCGAGATGAGTACGTCGATCCCGTTGCGGCGCAGCCACCACAGGTCTTCGACCGAGTGCGGGCGCGCCAGCGCGGCGAGGCGCGGCGGATCGACCCACGAGAACCCCGGCGGCGGCATCGGTTGTCCGAGTTGGAGGCGCGACACGAACGATAGGAACCATCCTAGCGCGCGGCCCCGGCACGCGGAACGGGAATCCGCGCGCTGACACCTCTCCCCCATCCGTCCGTGAGGGGGAACGCACGGTCCCCCTGCGACCCTTCCGGTGGGGGAGGGGTGTACACCAGCCCTTCGCGCGGCGCTCAAGTGGTTGTGAAGCGCCAGAACGCTCACACCTCTCCCCCACGCTTTGGTGGGGGAGAGGTGTGAACCCAAACCGGCCCCGTCAGTTGTTGACGAGGTTGCTGGTGAACTCCGGGGTGGCGAGGAACGTCACGAGGAACGCGGCCGGGTCGCTCTGGTACAGCGCCACCCAGCCGAGCGCGCCGGGGTCGGCCTCGCGCCCGAGGTACAGTTCGTAGGCGTCCCCGACCGCGCGGGTCGCCGCTTCCGTACTGGTCAGCACGCCGAGCGCGTACCCGTTGCGGCCGACGAAGTCGGCGACCGGCACGTTCGCGGCCAGTTCCGGCGGCGTAATGGGGCGCTCCAGAACCGCGAGGTACAGGGCCGACACGAACCCAGCCGTCGTGCCCCCGGACTTGGCGAAGAACTCCTCCGAACTGAGGATGGCCGCGGCGACCGTGTTGGCACTCCCGCCGGCGTTGAGCACCCCGACGAACGCCTGCAGCCCGACCGGGTCCGCGGCGCGCCCGAGGTACTTCAGGTACAGGTCGTTGACGACCTTCGCCTTGTACTCGGCGGAGTTGACGAACGCGGTCACGAGTTGCTGCATCGGCATACCCGCGGCGAGCGCGGCGCTGAACCCGGCCAGTCCGGTCGGGTCCGCGTCGCGCCCGAGTAGGTCGAGGTACAGTTCCGCCACCACCGCCTCGGCGGGCGGCAGTTCGGCATCGATTTCCACCCCGCCGGGGAGCGCGAACGCGCCGTCCTCGTCGGTCGCCGTCACCTGAATGTCGTAGGTGCGGTCGGCGAGCGGGTACTGGTGCGTGAACTCACCGCTCGCCACGTTGAACCGCTCGGTGGTGCCGTCGCCCCAGTTGATGAGGAGGAACTGGACCGCGTCGGTGCCGGGGTCGTCGGTCGTGACGCCGATGGTAATCGCGCCGCCCTTCGGGTCGAACTGTGCCGGGCTGTTGACCGTGATGGTCGGCGCGGCGTTGGTGATCGTAACCGGGATCGTGTCGCTCACAGAACTGGTCGGCCCGCCGGGGGTGATCTCCGCGGTCGCCTCGACGTTCAGCACGAAGGTGGCGTTGTCGGGCACGGTCATCGTCAGACCGGTGAGGTCGGCCAGTTCGAAGGTCCACGAGCCGTCGCCGTTGTCGGTACCGGCCGAGAACACGACGCCGTCGGGCACGTCCGAGATCGTCACGGTCACGGTGGAGGCGGCGTCGCCGGGCGCGGCGTCGATGTTCACCGCGAACGTCTGGGCCTCGACCGCCTGCAACTGCGCGGGCACGTCGAGCGTCGGGTCGGCCGGTTGCAGGGCCGCGGTCAGTGTGATCGTTTCCTCGAACGTGAGACCGGGGAACGTCGCGTCCGTCACCAAGATGCGCACCTCGTAGGTGTCTTCGACGCCCGCGGGGAAGTCGCTGTCGGTGGCGAGCGTCCGGCCGGTGATGGTGAAGAACCCTTCGTCGAACCCAGTCACGAACTCGTAGGTGTAGGTGCGGTTCGACCCCGGCACCGAGAGCGTGGCGATGTCGAGGCTCGCCTGCGCGAGGAACGTGTCGGCCGAAACTGAGATGTCGGTGGGGGCGTTCACCACGTTGAAGGTGAGGACCTTCGTGGTGGTCAGGGTCGGGAAGTCGGCGTCGGTGGCCTTCACCCGCACGCTGTACTGCGTCACGCCGTTGGCCGGGAACCCGCTGGTCGCGGTGGCGATCGCGCCGGTGTTCTGGTCGAGTACGAACAGGTTGTTGTGCGTGTCGCCGGTGCCGGTCACGAACTGGTAGGTGTACGTGCTGTCGCCGTCGCCGGTGGTGGTGAGTTGCGCGAACGAGGTGTTCGCCAGCGCCGGCACGTCGGAGACGTTCGCGCTGATGTTCGTCGGCGGTGCGACAATCGTGATCGTGAACTCCTCTTCGTAAAAGAGACCGCTGAACACGCTGTCGGTGGTTCGCACCCGCACGTTGAACGAGGTCTGCGTGCCGGTGATCGGGAACGAACTGCCGAGTTTGAGCGCGTCGCCGCTGATGGTGAACTTGCCGTTGTCGGCGTTGCCGGTGCCGTTCACCAGCGTGTACTGGTACGTGCGGTTCGTCGGCCCGTTGGTCGTGAACTGGGAGATCGTCGTCCCCGCGGTGTTGTTGACGAACCGCTGGGGTACGAGGCCCATGTCGGTGGGCGCGGTGATCACGTTCAGCGTGAACTGCTGGTTCAGGAACACCGTGGGGTAATCGGCGTCGGTGGTGCGGGCCAGAATGGTGTACGTGTCGGCGGGGTTGTCGAGGACGTACTGCTTGAAGGCCGTGCCGGTCTTCAGCGTGTCGTTGTCCACGACGAACTGGGCGTTGTGAGTGTCGCCGGTGCCGGTCACGAGCGTGTACTGGAACACGCGGTCGGTACCGTCGGCCGTGGTCACGAACTGCCCGATGTTGGTGTTGTCGAGGGCCGGGGCGTCGAGCGGGGTGAGCGCGAGTTGTGTCGGGGCCGGCGGCAGGTTCGTCGCGAGGAACACGTCGATCGCGCCGTTGTTGTCGTCGGTGGTGCTGCTCGGCACGTCGAACACGACGTTGCCGTTCCAGAAGATGACGCCCCCGTTACGACTCATCACGGTCGGCGCGAGGATGGCGGCGTTCAGTTCGGCGTCGTCCGGGCTGCCGCTGGCGTTGCCGGAGTTGGTGTCGTACACAACGCCCAGCGCTTGCGGGATCGCGGTGCTCGTCGCGGTGCGGTCGTACAGGCGCGCGCTGGCCGCGACCGCGGCCACGGGGTCGTTGGCGTCGCTGGCCGGGAACGCCCAGTCGATGTACGCGACGTACCGCCCGTTTCCGCTCATGCTGGGCGCGGTGGCCCCGGTGCTGCTGGGCGTCGTGAGCGAGCCGTCGGCGTGGCTGACCAGTTTGTTCGCGCTCGAATCGGACGCGCTGGCGTCGAACAGGTACACCTGATCGCGCCCGTCGTAGTTGCTGAACGACGAGCCGAGCAGGTTGCTGGAGTTGTTGGCGTAGGCGATGTACCGCCCGTCGCTGCTGATCTGCGGGCCGGTGGCCTCGGCCGGGCCGACGCCGAGCGGGGCGATACGGTTCTCCGGGTTGTCGCCCGCGGTCTTCCCGTTGCCGGTGTGCGTGACGAGCCTGTTCGTGTTCGCCAGCGCGTCGTAGCGGAACACGTTCAGCACGCTCGGGGTGCCGGCCTGATCGGTGACGAGGTCTTCGCCCTGATGGTAGTACGCGACGTAGCGCCCGTTGTCGCTCAGTGTGGGCGGGTTGTCGGCGGTGAACCCGAACAGGCCGCCGTTGACGGTCGCGCCGTTGGCGGACCCGGCCTTGTGGCTCGCGAGCACGATCTGGCCCGCGCTCAGGCCGGTGTTGGTGTTGTCCGTCCGGCTGTAGATGTAGAGCTGGTCGTTCGTGCCGTCCGTGGTGCCGCTCGTGATCCCTTCGGCCGGCGAGGTGAACGCGACCGTGGTTCCGTCGCGGCTGATTGCGACCGTACTCGCGTAGCCCTCCGCCCCGGTCGTCGTCGAACTCGTGGTGTGACTCAGGAGCGTGTTCGTGCCGCTCGAGCGATCGTACAGGAACGCCTGCGTGTACGCGCCGAACCCGGAGTCGCCGACGGTCGCGCCGAGGTCGGTCGCGTTCGTGATGTACGCGACGTAGCTCCCGTTCGCGCTGAGGCTGGGCAGCCCCAACCCGCCGCCGACGATACCGAAGCTGGCGACGCCGGCGTAGTAGCCGAGGGTGTTCACCGCGCCGTAGTCGTTGGCCGGCGTGTCCGGGATGAACGGGTTCTCCGCGTCGCCGCCGGTCGTGGTGCTGCCGGTCGTGTGCGTGACGAGCGTGAGGTCGCCGTCCGACACGTCGTACAGGTACAGTTGCGCCGTGCCGCTGGTGATCGAAAACGAACTGCTGAGGTCGGTCGCGAAGCTGAAGAACGCGACGGTCGAGCCGTCGGCGCTGATGACCGGGTTGAACGAGTGCGCGTTGCCGTTCTTTGTCGCGGTGGTCGCGTTGTGGCTGACGAGCGTGACCGCGCTCGTGGTCGTGTCGTACAGGTAGACGTTCTGCGTCGTCGTCGTGCTGTTGAACCGCGTCTGCCCTTCGACGAGGTTGTACGCGGTGCTGGCGAACACCAGACTCGTTGCGCAATAGCGATCGATGGCCTATTCATAGGGTTATGACGAATTACGAGAAATTGCGTCGGAAGCCGTTGTTGTTCCGCATGTTCACGGGGCTCTCGGCCGA
>VGZJ01000198.1 GCA_016872595.1 Planctomycetota bacterium | reverse complement strand
TGATGAAGAACGTCGCCGGACTCCACAACCGGATGTACGGGTAACGACCACACAGGATCGTCTGGCCGAAGTGCGACTGAACCAACACCTATTGCGCAACGAGTCTATTATACCGGCGCGCCCGGTATCACAAGGAAGCTCGGTTCGCGCGCCCCTATGATGACCGCCAACGCGCGGGGGCAACGTATGGCGGTCGTGCTGCGCCGGTTCGTCGTGGTTCAGGCGCTGCTGCTGTGGCAGGGCGGGTTCGTGTTCTACGCGGCCGTCGTGGTGCCGGTCGGCACGCACCTGCTGGGCGCGGCGTCGCAAGGGGCCGTGACCGCGCGCGTCACGGTCGCGCTGAACGCGCTCGGGGTCGCGGCGCTGGCGGCGCTGGCCCTCGACCTGCGCGCCGGCGGGGGCCGCGCGCGGTGGGCGTGCTGGGGCTTCGCGACCCTGTGCCACACGCTGCTGTTCGCGCTGCACGCGGCGCTGCGCGCGCGACTGGGCGACGCCACAAGCCCGGCGTTCTACGAGTTGCACCGCGCGTACCTGCTCGCGAGCACGGTGCAATGGCTCGCGGTCGCGGTGCTGACCGCGCTCACCCTGCGCGCGTGGCGCGCCGCGGATCGATCATGTTCGTAGTGACCCGCTTCAGCGGGTCGCGGGGCCAGCGACCTTCGCCGTAGCTCACCGAGTGAAGACCCGCTTCAGCGGGTCACTACGAACAGGGCCTCACTCCTTCACCAACTCCAATCCCTTCTCGTCGGCGAGTTCGAGCTGCACCGAGCCTTGCTTGTTCACGGTCACGGTGCCGGTGGCGCGGATCGTTTTCCCGACGAACGTGTCCGCGCTCGCCTTCGCCCACGCGCCGACTTGCAGCTTCACCGGCAGCACCACCGCGAAGTTGTCCTTCGCGCGGAAATCGGTCTGCGAGTTCAGGTACAGGTTGGCTTTGCCGCCGACGGACTTCACCGCGAACTGCACCGTCACCTTCTCGTTCACCTTCTTCGCGGCGGCGGCGGGCGCGATCACGCCGTCGGGCAACTTCGCCACGATCACCGGGCCGCTGCCCTTCAGCGTGCTGAGGCGCACCTTGAAGCCGCAGGTCGCGTCGCCGTCCTCGTCGCGCACCTGCACGGCCAAGCGCGGGTCGTCGCTCCAGTCAATCGTGATGTAGCCGAAGTTGTCGCCGTAGGGCATTCCGCTCAGGCGGGCGCTGTTCTTCTCCGGCGCGCGCCAGCCCTTGTTCGCTTGGTTGAAGCCGCTCGACGTGATGTCGTACAGAGGGTAGCCGACCGCCTTGGTATCGACGCTGATCTCGGCCAAGTGCCGGTCGCCGCTGAGGATCACGACGCCGTTGGCCCCGGTGCTGTTCAGCAGCGCGTACAGCTTCTCGCGCTCCTTCGGAATCGTCGTCCACTTCTCGAACGGGTGCTCTTCCGAGATCACCTGAATGCTGGACACGAGCAAGCGTACCTCCGCGGGCTTCTTGAGCTGCGCTTCGAGCCACTTCCACTGGTCCGCGCCGAGCATCGTCGCGCCCTCGTCGTTGTTCTGAAGGTACGGGGCGTAGCGGAGCGTCGGGTTGAACGGCCCCTTCTTGAGCGGGCTGCGGAAGTAGCGCGTGTCGAGCATGATGACCTGCACGCGCTTGCCGACCGGCCCGTACACCTCCGCGCGGTAGATGCCCTTCTGCTTGCGCAGCGGGTCGTCGGCCGGTGTGCCGAAGAAGTCGTGGAACTCCTTCTGCGCCGCGTCCTTGTGCTCCCAGTCCGCGCCGGCGTCGTTCTTGCCGTAGTCGTGGTCGTCCCACGTGCCGAGGATGTGCGCGCTCGCGGCCTTCAGTTTGATGAACCCGGGCACCTTCGCCATCTGTTGGTATTTCTGGCGGATCACGTCGGGCGTGACCTTCACGCTCTTGTCGAGGTCCGCGTACATGTTGTCGCCGAGGAGCAGCAGCAGGTCGGGCTTGAGCGCGGCCATCGTGTCGAAGATGGGCACCGGCTTGTCCTGATCGACGCACGAACCGAAGACGATCTTGGTGACCAGTTTGGGATCGTCGCCGCGCGCGGCCGGCGCGAGCGCCAGTGCGAGGAGCAACCCGGCCAGAATGCGGGAGCGCATGGGGGAACCCGGTGAGGAGCGGAACGGCGTCTATTCAACGCGGCCCGCGCGCCCCGGCAACCCGGAATCGGCAATGTGAAGGCGGCGTGTGGGCGAAGCGAGAAGAAAGAGTGTCGGTCGCGCCGGCGGTCTACTACCTGACCTGAGGCGCGGAAGGCTCACGGCACCGCCGGTGCGCAGCCCCGGGTACCCGGGGCTGAAGCACGATCGGCGGGCTTGCCCCAGACAGCCCCGGGTACCCGGGGCTGCGCACCGATAGCGGTGCTGGAACAGCCTTCCCCGAGTCGCACTGAAAGGCAATCGCCCGGGCGACGCAACATCGCCCTGTCGCAAAGCGACGAGCTAAACCCGACCGGCGCGACCGACGGTGCCGTTGTAGCACGAGCGACGCGAAGGGCAATCGGGGCGCGAGGCGGATGCGCATGGGGATTGCGGGCGAATCCGGAGCTATCGGCGCCCTCACTCCCCCTCTCCGTCCTCGCCCTTTTTGGGCAACTCGAAGGGCGGGAGCGGGTCCAACCCCACGTGCGCGCGGGCGGCGCTCACGAGGTTCATCAGGTACACGCGGGCGCGCAGGTGCTCGGCCATCACCTCCGCGGGCACGACGACCGGCGCGGAGACACCCACGCCCAGCGGCCGGCGCACGTCCTTCTTCTTGTTCTTCGTGGGCGGGCCGTTGGCGTACGAGGTGTAGCTGCCCCACGCGCCCTCGATCCACGTCGCGAACACCGGCGTATCCGGGCGCGCCTTGAGCAACTGCCACACGCCCTGCCCGAACCGCTTCAGCGGCTTCTCTTCGGTGCGGCGCAAGTACCCTTCGGGGAAGATCACGACGCACTCACCGCGGTCCAGCGCCGCGACCGCTTCTTGAATCTCGGGCGCGTCCTTCTTCAGCGCCTTCTCCGGCACGCGAATGACACCGAACGCCTTCATCAGCCGCACCATGATCGGCAGGTCGTAGAACCGGGCCGTCATCATCGGCGTGGTCGGCCGCGGGAGCACCTTCGAGAGGAACATCGGGTCGAACCAACAGGCGTGGTTGACGATGACGAGGCACGGCCCGGTGTGCGGGAAGTCGGCGAGGCCGGGACCGGCCCCGCGGATGCGGTACGAGAGCCACAGCACGGGTTCCACGCACAGCTCGAACAGCGGGCGGAACAGCCGCGCCCACGCGAGCGCGAGAACCGCGAGTGACGCCGCCAGCACGAGCAGTTCGGCCACGTCGAACGGCCGGTTGCGGTCCACGACGGCCCAGCCGAGGCCCGCGCCGAACAGCACCGCGAGGAGCAGCATCGCGGTTTCGGCCGGCGGCTCGGTGCCGCGCCGCCCGCGCACCAGCGCGCCGACGATCAGGCCGAGCGGCGCGCCGTGCGCCCACCCCGGCCACTCGTGCCAGTACGCCCCGTGCGCGGTCGCCGCGACCCACGCCAGCGCCGCCGGCGGCACGAACCCCAGCGCGCGGTACGGTGCCCAGTACAGCAGCGGAACGAGGGCCGCGCCGAGCGCGCTCGCGGCGAACCAAATCGCGGTCGCGCGCCGGGCCTCGTCCGCCACGTCCAGCACGAGGACCGCGAGCGTCGGCCCGACGAGGCACACGAGCGCCCCGACCGCGAGCGCGGTGCGGCGAGCGTGAACGACCTGCGGCGATTCGGGCATGGCGACTCCGCGTGTGGCTCACTCCAACACAACGCCGGCTTCAGCGAGCGCGGCGCGCAGCGCGGCGAAGTTGTCCTCTTCCACCACGACCGCGAGCGGGCCGAGGCGCTCCGCGATCAGCGCCCGCGTGCCGGGCCACTGCGTCACCCCGTCGGCCACGTCCGCCGTCGGCAACTTCACCACGAGCACGCGCGCCGCCGTCGGCGGCGGGAGCTGCGCGCCGAGCAGCAGCAGCCGGCCCGCGGGCGAGAGCGGCGCGCCGGTGCGCTCCAGAAACCACTGGTCGGTGTCCGCGAGCGGGCGGCCGGTGCACCGGCGCAGCGACGCCGGCGTGAGCCGGAACTTGCGCGTCCCGTTCGGCTCGATGGGCAGCGGCTCCGCGAACTGGCCGATCTCCGCTTCGAGCAACAGGTCGGCTTGGGGCGTGTCCACCGTGAGCGTGACGCCGTCGTCGGCCACCGCGAGGCACCGCTGCGGGCGCGACTCGTAGTCGCGGTTGCCGATCAGCCGCAGTTGCGCGAGCGCCGGCTCGCCGCCGTCCGCGGTCATCCCGATGCGGTCGGTCAGCCGCAGCACCACGACCCCGCGGGCGACGGCCGCGTCGAGGTCCGCGGGCGTGGGGAACTCGACCAGCACCGCGGACGCGAACGCCGTGATGCGCTCGCGCTTGCTCGCCCAGCGCTGCAACAGGTCCGCGACCCCCGGCGGCACGGGGCGCGTGCCGTGCCTGTTCAGGGTCTGCACGATCATCGGCAGCGTGAGGCCGCTTTCGAGGCCGCGGTACGTCTGTTCCGGGGTCAGTTCGAGCGTGCACGCCGGGCCGACGCCCTTCCACCGCGCGAACCGCGACAGCGCCGCGATCAGCCCCGGCGTCAGCCCCTGTCGGTACGCCAGCACCTCGGCGTTCGGCTGCACCATGAGCGCTTGCGGGTACGCCGGGGGCGCGGCCGGTTCCGGCTCGCCCGCAAGCAGGTGCCGGCCCAGCGGCGACAGGCGCAGAAGGTCGCCACCGACTTCGATCAGGCCCAACGGGAAGGCGACGCCGAGCAGGTACGCGCGCACCCAACCCGCGCCGCGGTCGGCCGCGGCGCGCGTGGGAACCGCCCCGGCCCACGACGGGTGGTGCGACCAGAGCCAATCGGCGATGGCGTCCGGGGTGACGAACTGGCGCGCGAGCAGCAGCGCGAGGAACCCGGCGGTCGGGGCGGGCGACGGCCCGCCGTCACGGGGCGCGTAGCCCGCGAGCGGGTCCCACGCCTCCACCAGCGGGAGCGCGGCGAACAGGTCCGCGAGCAGCGGGACCAGCGGCCCGTCCCACGCCGGCGGGAACGCCCCGGCCGCGAGCGCGCCGTCGCGCTCGGCCAACAGCCCGGTCGCCTGCGCCCACAGGAGCGCGAGCACGCCGGGGTCCGCGACCGGGGCGAGCTGCTCCACCGAGGCCGCGCCCAAAACCGGGTCGGCCTGTAGGCGCTGGAGGTCGCGCTTGAAGAGCGCGTTCCCCTGCGTGAGCCGCACCGGGTCCGCGTGAACCTGCTGCCACACGGCCGCGAGGCGCAGGGGCCATTCGAGGCCATCGGCCACGCGCGCCGCTCGCGCGCCGGCGTCGTCGCGTGCCAGATTGGGCAGGCCCAAGTCTTCGCCGCGGGCGCGGTGGGCCACGCCGGGGTGCGCGAACACCACGGCCGCGGTCGCGCCGGCCGCGCCGCACCACGCGCCGAAGTCCGTCACCGGCGCGTCGCTCGGCCCCACCTCCGGGAACAGCAGGCCGGTTTCGAGCAGCGCGAGCACCGGCGCGAGGCCGTCGCTGTGGTCGAGGGCCGCGAGCAGCGCGAGCAGGTGCCCGACCGCCCACCGCGGCTGCCGGCTCAGGCCGACGAGCGCCAGTAGCTTACGCGCGGCCGGGGGCTGCTCCTTGATCCGCCGGTCGATCACCGGGGCATTGGTGAGGGTCGCGGTGGCCTTGTCGAGCAGCTCGTCCGCGCCGAGTTTGGTGCGCGGGCGCACGAGCTTGTCGGCGACGGCGCGCAACAGCGGCTCGCTGTACCGTGCGAGCGCCGCGCGGCAGACGGACGACCAATCGAGATCAACGGGTGGGGGCATCGGCACGTGAGGGGGAGCGCGTCGGGAACCCGTCACGGTCTCTAGCGACCCGCGACCGGAAGCGGAACAGCAAAGCGCGAGCGAGCCGCGGGGCGGCGCGCCCGATCATTTTACGACCGCCGCGGCCCGCTGTCTGGCGCGGCGGTGTCGCGCGGGGGCCGCGGGAGCGCTCGGCAGGGCGGCGACCGGGCGCGGTTGCGTCGTGCCGACCCCGTTCCGCATCTCCAATGTGTCAAGTGACTTGCGGCGATAATTCACCGTCCCATCGCGCATTCGCGCGTTACTCTCGCGTTACACCCGGTCCAATCGGTTATCTTGACTACCTCGTCGGAACTGTCGTGGCGGGCGACCGCGCCCGTGCCCCATTCGTGCCCTACTCAGGAGGCTCACAATGGCCCTCTCTCTGCGGTTCGCCGCTCTCGCGACCGCCGTCGCGCTGGCGGTCGGCGTCGCGCTCCCGCTGTCGGCGAAGGACAAGCCCGCCGCCGCGCCCCCGGCCGAGGTGAAAGCCGTCGAGGGCAAGCCCATCGACCTCGTCATCTGTCTGGACGTGTCCGGCAGCATGGACGGGCTGATCGCGTCCGCCAAGATACAGCTCTGGAACGTGGTCAACGAGTTGGCCCGCATCAAGCCGACCCCGAACCTGCGCGTCGCGATCTACAGCTACGGCGCGAGCAAGTTCGACGTCAAGAAGGGCTGGGTGAACAAAGAGGTCGATCTGACGGAAGACCTCGACGAGGTGTACAAAGTGCTCAACGGTCTGAAGACCGGCGGCGGCGACGAACTGGTCGCCCGCGTCACCAAGACCGCCATCGACGAGCAGAAGTGGAGCACGGACAAGGACGCGCTGAAGGTGATCTTCGTCTGCGGCAACGAGCCGGTGAACCAAGACAAACAGGTGAACCTCGAAGACGTCGCGGGCGCGGCGAAGAAGGCCGGCATCGTGGTGAACACCATCTACTGCAAGTGGGGCCACGACACCGAGATCGCGGGCTGGGCCGAGTTCTCCAAGCAGTGCGGCGGCAAGCACGTCAACATCGACCAGAACCGCGCCACGCAACAAGTGGTTGTGAAGACCGAGTTCGACGACCAGATCATTAAGTTGGGCGAGGAACTGAACAAGACCTACGTGGTCTACGGCGCGGACGGCAAGAAGAAGGCCGACAACCAACAGCTTCAGGACAAGAACGCGGCCGAGGCGAAACCGGCCGCCCCCGGCGCGGCCCCGACCGCGGCCCTCGAGCGCAGCCTCACGAAGGCCGGCGGCCTGTACCGCAACGCCACGTGGGACTTGGTCGACAAGATGAAGGAGAAGGACTTCGACATCAAGAAGGTCAAGGAAGAGGACCTGTGCGACGAGCTGAAGAAGATCAAGCCGGAAGACCGGCTCGCGTACCTCCAGAAGAAGGCCGACGAGCGGGCCGCGCTCCAGAAGAAGATCGCCGAGCTGTCCGCGGCGCGGCAGAAGAAGGTGGACGAGGAGCGCGCCAAGACCCCCAAGAACGAGACCGAAAAGGCGCTCGACGAGGCGTTCAAGGGCGTGATCCGCGAGCAGGCCAAGGCCAAGGGCTTCGAGGTCGCCCCGGAGAAGAAGTAGTGCCCTCAGCCGCTTGCGGCTTCGCGAGCGCGGCGCTCGCGAAGCCGCAAGCGGCTCCTCTCTTTCAGAACCCTCCCAGTGCCTCGTCGCGCGTTCGTCGCCTCTGGCGACCGCACTCGCTATGCACCCTGAACACCCCCCTGTAGCTGGAGCCTGACCATGTTCCCCCGCCTCTCCGCGCTTGCCGTCGGCATCGCGCTGTTCGTCTCCGCCGCGGGCACCCGCGCGCAGGACAAAGAGAAGGACAAGGACGTCAAGCCCGCGCCGAGCAAGGTCACGGCGGTCACGGTGTACGCCACCACCGCGCTCGTCACGCGCGAGGTGACGGTGCCCGACGCGGCCGGGCTGAACGAGGTCGTCGTTTCGCCGCTGCCCCCGTTCACCATGCAAAGCTCGCTGTACGCCGAGGGGAACGACAACATCCGCGTGCTGAGCGTCCGGTACCGCACGCGGGCCATCGCCGAGGACACGCGCGAAGAGGTGCGCAAGGTCGAGGCCGAGATCAAGACCCTGCAAGCGAAGGCGGCCGGGTTCGAGGCCGACCTGAAGGCCGCGGTCGAGAACCTGAAGCTGCTCGACAAGCTCGAAGGGTTCACCGCAAAGTCGCTGGAGAACCTCACCGACAAGGGCCAACTCGACCCGGAGAAGATCATCACGCTGGCGAAGTTCGTGCAGGACGACCGGGCCAAGCGCACGAAGGAGCAGCTCGCGATTAAGCAGCAGCTCGAAGACGTGCATGGCAAGATCGCCTTCGCGCAGCGCCAACTGGAAGAGAAGGCCGGCGGGCGCGTCCGCACCGAGCGCGACGCCGTCATCCTGCTCGACAAGAAGGCCGGCGGCGGCACGGTGAAGCTGAACTACCTCGTGAGCAACGCCGCGTGGCGTCCGCAGTACAAGTTCCGCACCACGGGGAAGGACGCCGACCCGGTCACGGTCGAGTATCAGGCCGCGGTCGATCAGAAGACCGGCGAGGACTGGACGAACGCGGAGATCACGCTCTCGACGGCGCAACCGCTGCTGAACGCGGCCCCGCCGGACCTCAAGGCGCTGTCGGTGAACGTCAGCCCGGTGGGGGCGGTCGCGGTGGCCCCGGTCGATCCGGCCACCGGCATCCCGGTGCCCGCACCGGCGCAGCCGATGCAGGGGGGGGGGCATGGGGCCGGGCGGGATGCCCAGCGCCACCGCCTACGCCCGCGACCTCGAAAAGCTCTCGAAAGACCTGCGCCGTCAGGTGGCCGACAACTACCGCGAGAAGAAGGAACAGGCCGCGGGCGACCTCGCGAACAACGCCGCGGCGCTCGAACAGTTCCGCGACCTGTTCGCCGCGAAGGAAGAGTTGATCGCCGCGGCCGCGCCCGCCGCCGGGGGCGCGGGCGAGGGGCCGAGCGTCACCTACAAGCCGGGCAAGCTGTCGATCCCGAGCCGCAACGACGAACAGGTGATCGAGATCGTGCGCCTGAACCTCAAGCCGAAGTTCTACTACAAGGCCGTTCCGGTACTCACGCCGAACGTGTACCGGCTCGCCGACCTCACCAACGACGAGAAGAACGTGCTGCTGCCGGGCGACGCGACCATGTACCTCAACGGCGACTTCGTGGGCCAGACGCGGCTGCCGCTGGTGGCCGCGGGCAAGCCGTTCACGGTCGGGTTCGGGGTGGACCCGCAACTGCAAGTGTCGCGCATCCTCGTGGACAAGACGCGGACCACGCAGGGCGGCAATCAGGTGCTCACGTTCAAGTACCGCATCATGCTGTCGAGCTACAAGCAGGCCGCGGTGCCGGTGCAGGTGTGGGACCGCACGCCGCACGCCGAGACCGCGCAGACGCTGGCGATCAACGTCATCAACCCGAAGCCGGCGCTCAGCGACGACGCCCTGTACGTGCGCGACGAGAAGACCCGCGGCATCCTCCGCTGGGACGTGAACATCGACCCCAAGCAGCACGGCGAAAAGGCGCTGTTCATCGACTACGAGTTCAAGATGGAACTCGACAAGAACGTGAACATCGGCGGGTTCTTGGCGAAGTAGCTCGGCGCGCGAGCGGCGCGGCGTTAGCCCGCCGGTGTGTTGTCAAACCAATCACCGACGGGCTAACGCCGCGCCGCTCGCGCGGATCGGGATCAACTTGTTCGGCTCGCGGGAAAGGAGGGGGCGCGGTATTATGGCCGCGTTCCCCTTTCGTAGGAGTCTCACGATGTCGTTGTCCCGTCGCGAACTGTTCCGCGGGGGTCTGGCCGCGACCGGGGTCGGCGCGCTGACCCTTCGCGCCGACGCCCTGCCCACGCTCCCCAGCGGCACCCTCACGCATTACCCGGAGTTCCAAGTTCTGGCCGACGCCCCGCTGCCGTTCGTCGCGCCTGCGGTGCAACTCCCCGCGAGCACAAAGCCCACCGAAGACAACATCCTCGGCCCGTACTTCCGCGAGGGCGCGCCGTTCCGCGCGAAGGTCACGCCGCCGCTGGTGAAGGGCACCACGATGCTCATTCGCGGGCGCGTGTGGGGGTTCGACACCAAGAAGCCGCTGGCGAACGCGGTCCTCGACATCTGGCAGGCCGACGCCAACGGCCGGTACGACAACGACGACCCGAAGAACCCGCCCGCGAAGGGCGTGTACGTGAACCGCGCCCGCGTCCTGACCGACGAAACCGGGTACTACGAGTACGAGACGATCCACCCCGGCGCGTACAAGACCGGCCCGGACACGTGGCGGCCGGCGCACATCCACTACCTCGTGCGCAAGGCCGGGTACGCGAACCTCGTCACCCAACTGTACTTCAAGGGCGACAAGTTCAACGACAAGGACCAGTTCATCAAGGCGTCGCTGATCATCACGCTGGAACAGGCAAAAGTGGCCGGCGGCACCATCGAAACCGGGGTGTTCGACGTCGTACTAGCAGCGGCCCAAAAGAAGTGATCCGTGGCAGTGGGCAGTGGGTAGTGGGCAGTGGGCAGTGAAAAGCACGTTGATCGCACGCCCCAGCTTCGTCTGCCTCTTATCCCCTGCCCACTGCCCACTGCCCACTGCCCACTATTCTCTGGTGTTCCATGCCGAAGGCCCGAATCGTGGTCGTGGAAGACGAGCCGGCGATCCGCCGGGGCGTGGCCGACGCGCTGCGCCTCAGCGGGTACGACGTGACCGAGGCTGCCGACGGCGCGGTCGGCCTGCGCGAGGCCGGGGCCGCCGGCGTCGATCTGGTCCTGCTCGACATCATGCTCCCCAAGAAGGACGGCCTCGAAGTCCTCAGCGACCTGCGGCGCAGCAACCCGACGCGCCCGGTCATCCTGCTCACCGCCCGCGGCAGCGAGGACGACCGCGTCCGCGGCCTCAAGAGCGGCGCGGACGACTACGTCGTGAAGCCGTTCTCCGCGAAGGAACTGATCGCGCGGGTCGAAGCGATCCTGCGGCGCACGATGAAGCCGGTGCCGGAGGTGCGGCTGGTCGAGATCGGCGGCGGCACCATCGACCTGCACCGGCGCGAGATCCGCTGGGCCGACAACACCCGCGCCGACCTGTCCGAGACCGAAGCGGCCCTGCTCAAGTACCTCGTGAGCAACCGCGAGCGCGCGGTGTCCCGCGAGGAACTGCTGTCGCGCGTGTGGGGCATCGGCACCGCGGGCCTCGAAACGCGCGCGGTCGACATGCACGTCGCCCGCCTGCGCGCTAAACTGAAGGACCCGGCCGGCGACGACCAACCGGAGGCCATCGTCACCGTCCGCGCCCACGGGTACATGGCCGGCCCCGCGCTGACCGTCGCGGACGAGGTCGTCGCTACCACCGCGGGCAAGCGCTAGCGAACAGCAGGCAAAAGGCAGAAGAGTTTTAACAGGATCACGGGATGATACAGGATGAGAAGAACGGAACTCTTCTCTTCATCCTGTTTCATCCCGTGATCCTGTCGAAACTGCCTTTTGTCCGCCGATCCCTGAGAACGAACCTATGAGGCGGTTGCTCGGTCCCGTCGGCGGTCCGGTCACGTTCCTCCTGATCGCGGCCCTCGTGTTCGCGGGGCTGGGTTGGGTGACGGTGGCGGCGCTGCGCGTCGAGCGGGCCCAGAGCGACGCCGCGGCCCTCGCCAAGCAGAGCGCCGACCTGCGCGTCGCGCTCCGCGACCTCGACAGCCGCGTGCTGCCCGTTCTGGGCGTCGAAGACAGCCGCCCGTTCTATCACTACACGTCCGCGGACCCGCTCGCCGGGTCCACCGCCGCGCCGACGCCGCTCCTCGCCGCGCCGCTGCCCGACTGGGTGAGCGTTCACGTTCAACTGGACCGCGCCGCCGGGTGGGACTCGCCGCAAGTGTTGGACGAGAAGGCCGCGGGGCGCGTCGCGGTGGCGTGGCCCGAACTGCCGCTGCGGAACAACACGACGGCGCGGGCCGCGGCGCTGGCGCAGCTGCGGGCGCGGTTCCCCGCGGCCGGGGCGTGGGAGCGGTTCGCGGCCCGCGACCGGGCCA
>VGZJ01000197.1 GCA_016872595.1 Planctomycetota bacterium | reverse complement strand
GTTCACCGCGGGCAAGGACTTGGACCGCTACGTGATTTGGGACTACATCAAGCGGCGGAAGCAGATCGTGTCGTAGGACAGGCCTCTGGCCTGTCATTAATTGGACAGGCCAGAGGCCTGTCCTACGATCTTCGACGCTTCCACTTCCTTCGCCAGCCCTTCTGTGTCGTTGAACTCGACCACGGACACGGCTTCGGCGTCGATGTGAACTTCGGCCGTGCGCGGCGCGTAGTCGGGGCCGAGCACGTCCACGACCGTGGGGTGAACCTGCGGCTTCTCCGGCGATGCGAAGTACCCGTGAACCTCCAGCGCCTCGGCCCGGTACTCCGCGTAGCCCATCAGCAGCGCGTGCAGGCGCTTCAGCCGGTAGTGCGGTACGGTCGCGTACATGTGGTGCGGCAGGTGGTAGTCTTGGCCGAACGGGAACACCGCGAACCGGATCAGCGGCGCGACGAGGAACGTGCGCGTGTTGTTGATCCACCCGCGCCCGCCGTTCCCGTGCTGCACCAACTGGCGCAGGATCATGAAGAACGCGAACGACGTGAACAGCGGCACCACCCACAGCAGCAAGAAGTACGGCACCGCGGGCGCGCCCGTCAGTTTCGTGACCACGGCCAGCGCCGTGAGCAACAGCGTGATGAAGCCGACGCGCAGCGCGGACGTGTACCGAGCGTGGATCACCGGGCGCAGCTTGCTCTGGTGGTACTTGTGGTCCGGCAGCCGCAGGAACACCGCGGTCACGGCCAGCCACATCGCGCCCGTAACGGCCGGCAGCACCCACCATTCGTCCGCCGTGTAGAAGAGCGTCGTGAGCGCGGCGACGACGGCGAGCAGGTACAGTACGCCGACGCGCACCGCGCCCTTCGACGGCTTCTGCCCCTTCAGCATGTACGGGTTCTTGTCGGTCCCGGTGGCGTTGTACTGCGCGCGGATGCGCATGAACCGGATCAGGCGGAACGGCGACATCTGCCGCACGAGCGCGCGGATCACGGCCGGGCGCGCGAGCGGGAACCCGAGCCAGTGCCCGCTGGTCTTCAGTTGCGACACGTCCGGGTCGCGGTCCGGGTCGTTCACGAACTGGTGGTGCGCGAGGTGCTGCAAGCGGTAGTGATAGATGCTCGCGAACAGCGGGAACATCGTGAGCAGGTCGGACGCCAGATCGTTGAGCACGCGGTTGCGGAACAACACATAGTGCGAGCCTTCGTGCGCCAGCCCGCTGAGTTGGTGCTGCCCCGCGCCGACCAGCAACACCGCGAGCAGCGCGACGGGCACGTTCAGCGCCCACGCCAGCCCCCACGCCTCGCGGTTCTCGAAGAACGCCACGGCCCCGCCGACGACGAGCGCGAGGTACACGTAGGTGCGCGCGACGAACCACCAGTTCGTGAGGTTGTCGGTGCGGCGCAGCGCCTGTAGCGCCACCTTCAGCGCCGGGTCGGAGAGGGTGTCGCGCGCGGCTTCTGCGGTGCTCATGGGTGCTCGTCTTCGAGGCTCGCCATCAACTCGCGGTAGGTCCGTTCGTCGATCTGGTCCGCGAGGAACTTGTACGTCACGAGGTACTTCACGATGCGGCGCTTGGCCCAGTCGAAACTCTTCGAGTCGAGGACGTTCCGGTCGAGGCGCGAGTTGTCGGTCAGGTCGGCGCTCTTCACCTGCCGGGCCAGCGCGTTCCCTTTGAGTTCCACGACGTAATCGGCGTACGCGGTCCCGCGCCGACGGGTCAGGCACCGCACCGCTTCCAGAACCCGGCGCGAAAAGCCCTCCGCGTACAGTCGCGCGAAGGTGACGCTGGTGTCTTCGACCGTGTCGTGCAGCACCGCGACGATGCGCGCGTCCGGGTCGTGGACCGCGAGCGCCACGCGCAGAACGTGCAGCAGGTACGGGTGCCCGGCCTTGTCCGTTTGCCCCGCGTGCGCCGCGGACGCGACCTGCACCGCGCGGTCGAAGGTCGCCATCCGAACTCCTCCGTCGGGGTCGGGCGCGCCCCGGCGCGCGCCTACCGCTTGGAATAGAGTTTCTTCACCTTGCGCGCGATCAGCCAGTTGGTGAGGCGCGGGAACCAGCGGTTGAACCGCAGCAACCGGCGCGCCTCACTGCCGCACACGGTCTCGGTGCGGTTCCGGCGGATCGCGTCGACGATCTTCGTCGCGAGGTACGCCGGCGTCATGCCGTCGGCGAAGCGCAGGTCGGCCTTGCCGTCGGTGCGCAGCCAGTTGTTCTGGAACCCGCTGTCGGTCATCCCGGGCACGATGGTCAGCGTGTCCACGTCGAACCGCGCGAACTCGCCGCGCCACGCCTCCGACATGCCGACGAGCGCGAACTTGCTCGCGGAGTATTCGGGCCACGCGGGCATGCCCTTGCGCCCGCACATGGACGTCACGTTCACGACCGCGGGCGCGGTGCCGTTCGTGAGGTGCGGGATCGCGAGGCGCGTCAGCTCGATGGGGCCGAAGAAGTTCACCTCCATCACGGTGCGGCAGATCGACTCCGTCGAATCGGCGAAGTGGCCCCAACTGCCGACCCCGGCGTTGTTGATGAGCAGGTCGAGGCCGCCGAACGCCGCGACCGCGGCTTCGACGAGCCGCCGGCGGTCGTCGGGTTTGGTCACGTCCGTGGGAACGGCAATCGTGCCCCCCTTCAGTTCCGTCGCGAGCGCGGTCAGCTTGTCGGCGCTGCGCGCCGCGAGCGCGACCCGCGCCCCGGCCTTCACCAGTTCCGCGGCCACGGCGCGGCCGATGCCGCCGCTGGCCCCGGTCAGAATCGCCCGCTTCCCGGCCAAGTCGCGCGCCATGAAATCGCCTCGTCAGGTACCTCCTAGCTTACCCAACCGGCGCGAGCGGAACGTGCGTGACCGTGCGTGTTGCGCGAGTTGGCGGGGGCAGCAGCCGGCACAAATTGCGCCGTCGCTACAGATGGAACATAGGTTGGGCTTCCCACCCCTTCCGCGCGGTCGGTATCATCTTCCACTTCGTCGCGCTCGCCTGCGGCTCGCGGCTAACGGGGATCGTCCCCCCCGCCAAGGATGGTGTCATGCGCTGGCTGCTCATTGGCTACATGTTCCTGTTCATCGCCCGGCCGTTCGAGGTGTGGCCGTGGCTCGGCGATTTGCACGTCGAGCGCGTCTACATGCTCTGCACGCTCGCGGTGTGGGTCGTGTACCCGTACAAGCGGTTCCTGCCGAACGTGCAGCACGCCGCGTACTTCGCCTTCGGCTGCGCCGTGCTCATGGCGTGGGCCGCGAGCCCGTGGGCCGCGCACGGGCAACCCGTCGTCGAGGACTGGCTCAAGATCGTCGTGTTCTACGTGCTGCTCGTCACCTGCGTTCACGACGAAGAGGGGTTGAAGCAACTCGCGGTCGGGTTCCTCGCGGTGATGGGCCTGTACCTGCTGCACTCGTTCCGCGAGTACCTCGCCGGGCGACACACGTACCGCATGGGCATCGCGCGCATGATCGGCGTGGACACGACGCTTGGCGACCCGAACAGCTTCGGGGCCAGCATCGTCTTCGCGCTGCCCATCGTGATGGCGCTGTGGAAGGCCGGTGTCGGCGGGAAACTCGGCCGCGCGCTGCTCGTCGGCTACGTCGGCCTGTCGTCGCTGTGCGTCCTGTTGACCGGCTCGCGGTCGTCGCTGCTCGGTCTGCTCGTGTGGTTCCTGATCGTCATCTGGGGCACGCGCTACCGGTTCACGGCGCTGGTGGCGTTCGCGGTCGCGGCCCCGGTCGCGTTCATCGCACTACCGGAGTCACTCCAGACGCGATTCGAGACGATTGTGAACCCGTCGGTCGGGCCGGAGAACGCACGCACGTCCGGCGAGGGGCGCTGGCACGGCTTGGTCATGGGGTTGCAGCAGTGGGGCAACCACCCGCTGACCGGGGTCGGGCCGGGCGCGTGGCGACCCGCGAACAATACCAAGATCGAATCGCACAACCTGTACGGTCAGCTCGTGGGCGAAACCGGCACGCTCGGCCTGCTCGCGTTCACCGCCCTGCTCTGTTGTTTCTGGATGAACTTTCGCGCGATCACGCGCGTGCGCCGTGACGCCCCGCAGTGGCACAACGACCTCGTGTTCACGCTGCCGCGGGCCATCGCGGTCGCGGTGTTCCTGTTGCTGTTCATGGGCAACTTCGGGCACAACCTGTTCCGGTTCACGTGGCTCTGGTACGGCGGGTTCCTCATCATCGCGCGGCACTGCGTCGCACGGCGCGTGGCGAACTGGGAACCGGAGCCGGAGCCGCTGTACGAAGAACCGGAGCTGCCGCCGGGTTGGGTGGCGCACGGCCCGCACTAAATGTACACTACGGGTCTTGAGTTCGACCCACGCGACGTGTAGTATGAAACAGGTGTCCACATAGACGCACCACGGCCGCGGCGCGCCGACTTCGGCCTTTGGAGGCGCGGCACCCACCGAGGGGACATTCTAATATGCGCCCGTTGCACTACAGCGTTTCGTTTTGCAACCTCGGCGGAGCTGCGGACGGGACACATTCTGATAAGCGCTTGTTGTACTAGGATTTTTTGTTTTGCAACTTCGGCGCGGTGGAGGGCCTTGTGCAACCGATTTTTCAAAGTGCCCGTTTCGCGCCGGACGCGCACTTTCGTATAGTTAGACGGCGGTAGCCTCGAAACCCGCCATTTGCGCCCGCCGCGCGGTATGATAGTCGCGTTCCGCACCTGTGGTCGCGAGGGCGCGCCGTGCTGAGTATCGGGCCGATGAACCGGCGCGCGGTGCTGCGCGCCGGCGGGTTGGGGGCCGCGGGCCTCACGCTCGCCGGGTTGCTCCGGAACGAGGCGCGCGCCGACACCAAAGCCGCGCGCCCGAAGTCGGTCATTTACGTCGTCCTCGACGGCGGCCCCAGTCACCTCGACATGTGGGACCCGAAGCCGGACGCGCCCGCCGAAGTGCGCGGGCCGTTCGGCACCATCGCCACCAAACTCCCCGGCGTGCGGTTCACCGACCTCATGCCCATGCAGGCGCAGATTCTCGACCGGCTCGCGCTGTTGCGCGGCGTACAGTCGGTGGAGAACGATCACTTCCTGAGCGAAGTGTACAGCGGTCTGCCGCGCGGCTCGGGCAAGCGCCCGGCGTTCGGGTCCGTCGTCAGTCGCGCGAGCGGCGGCGCGGGGCTGATGCCGCCCTACGTCAGCCTCAACCGGCCCACGACGGACCAGTTCGAGTTCGAGAAGCCGTACTACGCCGGGTCGCAGCACGCCCCGTTCCGCCCGTTCGGGGACGCGGTGGACGACCTCGCCCCGGCGAAGTCGCTCGACGCGCTCGCCGACCGCAAGCAACTACTGAAGGCGTTCGACACGCTCCGCCGCGACCTCGACCGCACCGACGCCATTCGCGGACTGGACACGTTCCAAGCGCGGGCGCTGGACATCATCACGTCGCCGAAGGTGCGCGAGGCGTTCGACCTGAGCAAGGAACCGAAGAAGAACATCGAGCGCTACGGCTCCGGCAAGTACACGCACCAGACCGTGAAGACGCTCTACTACCCGTTCGAGACGAAGCCGTTCGTTCTGGCGCGGCGGTTGGTCGAGGCCGGGGTGCGCGTGGTCACGCTGCGCGTGAGCCAGTGGGACCACCACAGCGGCGCGGAGGCCGACATTTTCCACTCGCTGCGGCACATCGTCCCGCCCACCGACCGCGCCATCTATACGCTGGTCACGGACCTCGAAGCGCGCGGGCTGGCCGACGACGTGCTGGTCGTGGTGCTGGGCGAGTTCGGGCGCACGCCGAAGATCACCGCGCTGGGGCCGGGGCGCGAGCACTGGGCCGACGCCGGGTGCGCGGTCTTCTTCGGCGGCGGGCTGAAGACGGGACAGGTGATCGGCGAGACCGACGGGCGCGGCGAGCGCGCGAAGTCCGGGGCGACCAACTTCCAGAACGTGGTCGCCACCATCTACCACGTACTCGGCATCGACCCGGCCGCGACGATCCCCGACTTCACCGGCCGCCCGCAGTTCCTCCTCGACGAGCCGAAGCCGATCAAGGAACTGATGGGCTGATCGTGCCGGTTGCGCCGGCCGCGCGCGCGCGCCGGCGATGAGAACCGGGCGAAGCCGCGAGCGGCTTTTCTTGGGGGCGCGCACAGTAGAGGTGCCCCAACAGGAGGACGCAGCATGACGCGATTCGCACTCGCGGCCGTTCTGGTCGCGGCGCTTGGCAGTGTGGCCGGCGCGCAGCCGACACCGCCCCCGAACCAGAACCCGGACCCGATCCCGAACCCGAACCCGGTGCCGCCGCCACCGACCTACGTCGGCCCGCCCGGTCCCGGCGTGTCGATCTTCAAGAGCGGCGGCACGGTCGTCGGCACCGAGGGCTACTTCCCCTACGACACCGGCAACTGGCTGCTCGGCGGCGTACAGCCCGCGACGCGGCAGAGCGGCTGGTACACGATGGTGTACCCCGGCGGCGGCGCGGTCCCGGCCTACGGCCCGACGGTCGCCCCCCCGCGCGGGCACTTCGGCAAGGTCGGCCTGTTCCGACGCTGACCTCAAGCGCGACGCGGCGAGCGGCGGGCCGGGGCACTACTGTAGTGGTGTCCCGGCCCGCCGCTCGCTTCGTTCCCCTCGCCACCGGAACCCGCCATGCGCCGCTTCGCTCTCGCGCCCCTCGCGCTGCTCGCGTTCGCCGCCCTCGCGCCCGCGGCCGACCCCGCGCCGATCAAGGTCGGCGTCATCGGCCTCGACAACTATCAGGCGGTCGCGTTCACGGAACTGTTCCACAACCCGAAGGCCGCGCCCAACCTGAGCGGGCTGAAGGTGGTCGCGGCGTTCCCCGCCGGCAGCCCGGACATCGACGAGAGCGTGCGCGAACTGCCCAAGTGGACCGAGGGCATCAAGAAGCTCGGCGTCGAGATCGTGAAGTCGCCCGACGAGGTGCTGAGGCAGGTGGACGCGGTGCTGGTGATGAGCCTCGACGGGCGCGCGCACCTCGAACAGCTCAAGGCGGTGTTCAAGGCCGGCAAGCCGGTGTACGTCGGTCGCCCGCTGACCGCGTCGCTCGCGGACGCGGTCGAAATCTTCCGGCTGGCGAAAGAACACAAGACGCCGATCTTCTCGTGCTCGCAGCACCGCTTCAGCCCCGGGTTCATCGGGATGCGGAACCACGAGGACGTGGGCGAGGTGCTGGGCGCGGACGTGTACGGCGGGTGCCCGCGCGAGCCGCACCACCCGGACCTGTTCTGGCACGGCGTCCACGGCGTCGAGACGCTGTACACGATCATGGGACCGGGGTGCGTGTCGGTCACGCGCACATCAACAGACGTTGCCGACGTGGTAACGGGCACGTGGAAGGACGGCCGCGTGGGGACGTACCGCGGCATCCGCAAGGGCGCGCCGAAGTACAGCGCGACCGTGTTCGGAACGAAGGGCGTCTCGACCGCCGGCATCTACGGGCACGGCATCCCGGTCAAGGGCGTGGTACCGACGAACGACAAGTACATGGGCTACGAGGCCACGGCGATTGAGATCGTCAAGTTCTTCAAGACGAAGACACCGCCCGTGAGCGCGGACGAGACGACCGAACTGTTCGCCTTCATGGAAGCCGCGGAGGAGAGCAAGCGCCAGAAGGGCGCGGTCGTGAAGCTCGAAACGGTGCTGGCAAAGGTGCGCGACAAGAAGTAGCGCCGAGCGCACACGTCATTCGAGCTCAACCGGGGCGGGCATCGGCGGTTCAGGGTGCGTCGTGAACGTGGCGTCGTCGACGGACCTGAACAGCGCGGAGTAACCCGGTGGCCACCCGCTTTGAACCGGCAACTTCTGGCGGGCGACGACTTCGACCGTGAACTCCGCGTTCGGCTGATCGACCGGGATTTCGAGATGCAACTTGCCGTCGGCCCCGCTCAGCGACGTGAAGTCGATGCTCATCGATCATCTCCGCGCGGCCCCTTGTGGTCGCCCATAATACAGGGGGCCGAACGGTGTTCAAAAATACCGAATGACTACCTGCGTGACAGTTCGATGTTCATCCCGAACCTCCGGGCCGAAACTGTACCATGCAGCCTGAGGATAAGGTGCTAAGCCAAGAAGACCAATGGATGTCGCAGACCTTGGGATGGCGGTCAACGGACAGGGAAGTCAGAGAGCATTTCTTAACCTAACCCCGGTAGTCGGCCGTCGAACGCCTGTTTCTTTGCGATGTGGCTGTCGCCAAACGACTTTACTTTCGCTCCCATCCTGTGCAGCATCTCCACGTACAAATTCGCGACCGGCGTGCCGACCGGGTAGGCATGATGCCAGCCGGACTTCAACGTCCCCTGCGCTTTGCCCACGAGCAGCGTCGGGTAGTCCTCCATCCCGTGGCCGCCGTCCGCCATGTACGAGGTGTAAAGGATCAGGCAGTTATCGAGCAGCGAGGAGCCGCCCTCGTCGATTTTCTGAAGCTTCGCAACCATTTCGGCGAAAAGCTTGGTGTACCACGTGTGAATCTGCCGGCAGCCCTCTCGCGCAACTGCGTTCGGTTTCTGGTTCTTCGGGGCATTGCCGTTGTGTTCGAGGGCGTGCGCTTGAAGTTCGCCGCCCGCGGTCACCACGCCGGGGAACATCGCGTTGTCCTCGCCTAGGGCCGCCGTGATGACGCGGGTGGTATCGGTCTGGAACGCTAGTACGAATAGATCGGACATGATGCGGATGTACTCGCCATGCATCTCCGGGTTCCGCCAGACCATCCACTGGTTCGTGTACTTTTCGAAATGACTGTACGGCGGAAACGTCGGAAGCGGAACCTTGGCGGCCGCCTCATCGGCCTCGAGTTTCTGGCGAGCCTCCACAAACGCCAGCCGTTTCTCGACGGAACGGACCCCCTCCAAATACTCGTCGAGCTTGCGCTTGTCGGACGTGCCGAGATCCCGGCGCAGTCCCTGGGCCTGCTCTACCACGGCATCCAGAACGCTTTGCTCCACCGAGTCCGACTTCGCCGATTCGCGGACTGCCTTGGCCTGGGCCGCCTGCCGTTTGCTCCAATTCGGCGCCGCCGGCGCTCGTCCTTTGAACATGCGGTCGAAGACGAGATGCGGATTCATCTCGAACGGCAGGGCAGCCCCGTCGCGGTAGGAGAACTTCGTCTGATGATTGGTCATGCCGATTTCGAGCGACGGTAGAAAGCTCTCGCCGCCGACCGCCCGGGCCGCCGCCTGATCGACCGAAATCGGGCTACTGCACGCCAGGTGTTTGCGCGCACAGGTGGTATGCGCACAACCGAACGCTTCACCCCCGTGCGACAGGCCGGAGACCAGGGTCAACTGGTCCTTGAGTGGTTCAAGCGGTTCCAGGATAGAGGGCAGCTTGCCAAGCTTGCCGGCTTCGGCGGGCTTCCACGCTTCGATGACCGTGCCGCCGGTAACCGTGTAGATCGCCATCCGCAGCGGCGGTCCCACGGCAGTTCCGTCTTTGGCAGCCGCCCAGTACGGCCGCCATGAGTCGAGAAACGGCAGCGCCAACATGACGCCGGCGCCGCGCAACATGCCTCGCCGGGTCACATTCATGGGTTGGTCCCTTCCTGACGACGATGTTGAAACGGAAAACTTTTCACCACGGCCACAACGAGGGCCGAGAACCGCATCTTGTCTTGTTGAAGAGCCGTCTGTACTTCGGCGACGGCGCTTTCGTCACATTCTTCGACCGGCCGACCGAGGGCGTAGGCCAACATCTGCTCGGCCAGGTTGCGACGGAACTGATCGTCGCGCTTCAGCAGGATCGACTTCAGCTGAGCGGGCCCGGCAAACTTCTCGCCGCCCGGCAGTTCTCCGCTCGTATCAAGGTCGGCATTTGAGGGCCGCCAGCGGCCGACGCCGTCGTAATTTTCCAGCCCGAACCCGAGCGGATCGATTTTGCCGTGGCAGGCGGCACACGCGGCCACGCTCGCGTGGCGGGCAATGGACTCGCGGAAGGTCTTCGGCGGCTTGCCCTTCACTTCGTCCTTCAGGACGCCGGCGTTCGCGGGCGGCGGCGGCGGAGGCGTGCCGAGGATAACCTCAAGCACGTACTTGCCTCGTAGCGTCGGGCTCGTGCGATACGTGTGCGAGGTCAGCGTCAGCACGCTGCCCATGCCGAGCACGCCGCCTCGGTGGTCTTCTGGTCGGAGCGTTACTCTGCGCATCTCCGGCCCCGTCACCCCAGGCAAGCCGTAGTGCCGAGCCAACTCCTCGTTCACGTAGGTGTAGTCGGCATCGAGCAACTCCATCAGGCTGCGATCTTCCTGGCGGAGCGCATCGAAGAAAAGCACCGTTTCGCGGTACATCGCTTCCTTCAGCGAAGGGGTGTAGCCCGGATAGAATTCGGCCGTGGGGCGAGCAATGGACAGGCTGCCGAGTTGCAGCCAGGGGATGCCAAAGTTTTCCGTGATCGCGCGGGCTTTCGGGTCAGCTAGCATCCGCCGGGTTTGACGTTCGAGTTCGGTTGGATCGCTTAGCTTGTGTTCGTCGGCCAGCTTGGCGAGTTCCGCATCCGGCAGGCTGGACCACAGGAAGTACGAAAGACGCACGGCCAGTTCGTGGTCGCTTACCTTGTGATAGGGGCTGTTGTCATGCTCCGGGCGGCGTTCGACCCGAAACAAGAAGTACGGCGAAACCAACACGGCCTTCAGAGCGGGGCGTACGGCCTCCGTGAAGTCCGCCCCCTTGCCAACCGCCCGATCGTACACCGCCAGGAGGGCATCGATTTCCGCTTTCCGCACGGGTCGGCGCCAAGCCCGTTGTGCGAATGCTTCGATGTTTTTGCCCGCCGCCTGCCGGGGTGTCACTCCATCTCCAGGCTTCGTGAAAAGAAGTGCGTCCCGCGACGTCTTTTTCATTGGCGCTACGATCGTCGGGATGGGCGGATCAGGCACCGCCTTCGGATCAGCCGGCACCCCGGTCGGCTCCGTTCCCCAGATCAACTTGCCGTTCCGGTAGAGCGTGATGCGGGCCGTGTCGGCAAAGGCGGTTCGCCCCGCGTCAAACGAGTAATCGTTTGCCTGGTCAAACGGCATCCAGTCATGCTTGGCGAGGCGGAGTTGGATTTCGCCCGAGCCGCTCCCGGCCTCGAGGGTCGCGCCCGCGAAACCGACTTCCAAGTACGAATCGGCGTCGCGCACGGGCTTTTCCAGATTTTTCACCGACCGGGTCACGTTCTTGGCATCGACCTTGGCATAATCGCACCAGTGCTGAAACTCCATCGCGCCGTCCGCGGTGAACCAGTACCGCAAGGTGAGTTCCCGAAGCGGCACCACCTCCCGGCTATCGTTCATGATCTGAACGTGCGGGCGAAGTTGATTGTCGGCCGCCTTGGCGCCCGCACACTTGTATTGCACGCGGAGCGGCCCTTTCCCCACGAGCTTGGGCTCCGGCGGCCGCGGTTCTTCGACGGACGGCGGCTTCGGCGCTACCGCGCGCTGGGGCTCCTTCGCGCCGACTGGACCGAGGGCCCGTTCGAGAGCGATGTCAGCGGCGGCGAAGTACTTCTCCATCAGCGCTGGCGCGAGATCCAGCACGCCGATCTGGTTGGAGAAGCCGTGCCCCTGGCTCTCGTCGGGCAGGCCGACCACTTCGCCAGCCTCGAATTCGATGTTCAGCAGATCGCGAATAGTGCGGTTGTATTCCGGTCGAGAGAGCCGGCGGGTAAGTGCCGGACCGGGGTCGCGGATGGGCGAAGCGGCTTGGGCTTCCATTGCCTTCAACCATCGAACCAGGGTCACGCGATCGGCCTCGGGAAGCGGCTTGGCATCCGCCGGCGGCATCTCCCCCGCTTCGATCTGCGCGAGCGCCTTTCGCCACAACCGGCGTGAATAATCGGCCGCCCGGCCATCGGTGACGGCCGCGAAGTTCACGTTGCCGGCCGCCTTGTCGGCTCCATGACATTGGAAACATTGCGCTGTCAAAATGGGTCGGATCGTTTTTTCGAAAACATTAGACTCGTTGCGCAATAGCGATCGATGGCCTATTCATAGGGTTATGACGAATTACGAGAAATTGCGTCGGAAGCCGTTGTTGTTCCGCATGTT
>VGZJ01000196.1 GCA_016872595.1 Planctomycetota bacterium | reverse complement strand
CCACCGTAGCCGCCGCGCCCGCCGCCCCCGCCCCCGCCGCCCTCGCGCGGCTTGGCGACGTTGACCGTGAGCGGCCGGCCGTTCATCGGCTGGTTGTTGAGCGCAGCGATCGCGGCCTGCGCCTCGGCCTCGTTGGGCATCTCGACGAACCCGAACCCGCGGCTCCGGCCCGTCTCGCGGTCCGTCACCACTTGGGCGCGCGTCACCGCGCCGTACTGCTGAAACATCGCGTGGAGTTCGTCCGTCGTCGTGGACCACGGCAAGTTGCCGACGTAGATGTTCGTAGCCATGCGAGAACCGCTGCCACCGTGCGCTTGTGTGGGAGCCGTCCGCGGCCCTGTCCGAACGCGGGACAGGTCCCCACCGCGCGAAGCCCCGGACACGAGAATATCCGCCTTTCGGTCGGAGTAATTGCGACACTATAAGCGGCGCAACCCGCACCGCAAGAACTTTCCGCACAATCGGAACGAAATGCGTGCGCCGGCGCGCGGCGAAGCCGCGGGCGGCGCGCCCGCGGCTTCGCGAACGGGAGCGCGGGTACTCAGGCCGCGACGAGGCGGGCCTTGGCGACCGGGGTGGGCACCTTCAGCGTGCTCTTCAGCACCCAGCGCCCGGCGTCCGGCGCGCCGCTCCACTGCTGGAGCTGGATCGAGGTGACGTGGTCGCGCTCCTCGTCTTCGAGGCCTTCGAGGAAGGCTTCGGGGTAGAGCTGGCGGACCTGCGTGGACGAGCGACCGATGACGAGCAGCGCGTCCGGGCGGTCGTCGAAGACCGCGACCGCGCGCCAGCCCTGCGCTTTGGATTCGGTGGTAACGAGCATGGTGTGACCCTCCGTGGTCCGTGGGGGAATTGAGTGCGTCGCCCGTCCGGTGAGCGACGGGGATACAGTGGCGATTGGAGGGCCGACAGTCAAGAAAAAAGCGCGCGCCCGGCAAAGATTGCCTCAAGTTCCCGGTGGCGATTGACGATGCGCGCGGCCGAGTTTTCGCGCCGCGCCATCAGCCGTTGCGCCCGCGGTAGGTGATGCGCCCGCGCGTGAGGTCGTAAGGGGAGATTTCCACCTTGACCCGGTCGCCGGGGATGATGCGGATGAAGTTCTTGCGCATCTTGCCCGAAACGTGCGCGATGACCTCGCCGCCGATGTCCAGTTCGACGCGGAACTGCGTGTTCGCCAGCGCCTCTTTGACGCGGCCCTCGACCTCAATCGCCTCTTCTTTCGCCATACGGCCCTCCGGTAAAGGTGCGGACGCGGCGCGCCCGTAAGTAGATACGCACGCCCGGCCGGGTTTCCCAACCCGAACGCCGGGCGCGATCGTTATTGTACTCGCGATCCGAACGAGCGAAAGGCGGAATCGGCGCGAAGCGCGCGCTACGCGATCAGCGCCCGCAGCACCTTATAGTCGGTCTTCCCGGTGCCGAGGGTCGGGATCGCCTCCACCACACGCACGTCGTCCAAGCGCATCACCCCGCGGTGCCCTTCGGCTTGCAACAGCGCGTTCGCGTCGCGCAGGGCGATCGGTTCCGTGGTGAACAGCACCACGCGCCGGCCGGCGGGCGTTTCGACGCCCTCCACCGCGACGCGCGGCCCGGCCTCGGTGGGCGGGTACTTCCGCGCGAACGGCTCCTCCAGCGCGGGGAGCGAGATCATCTCGCCGCCGGCCTTCAGGAACCGCTTCAGGCGCCCGTGGAAGACGATCGCGCCGGCCTCGTCGAGCGCCGCGAGGTCGCCGGTGATGTACCACCGCTTGCCGCTCAGCTCCTCGAACGGCGGCGGGCCGTCGTGCCCGATGTAGCCGGGGAACACGGTCGGCCCGCTGACGTGCAGCATCCCCATCTGGCCCGGCGGCAATACGGCCTTCGTTGTGAGATCGGTCACGCACACCTCGACGCCCGGCAGCGGCTGGCCGATGGTGCCCGGCCGCGCCGCGCCGGGGCGGTTCACCGACACGACCGGCGCGCACTCCGTGATGCCGTAGCCTTCGAGCACTTCGGCTTTCGGCGCGAGCTGCTTCGCCTTCTCGAAGAGTGCGGCAGACGCCTTCTCCGCGCCGACGACGACGAGCTTGAGCGAATCGAGATCGCCCGGCTTGGCGCGCTCGAGGATGTAGCTGATGAACGTCGGCGTGCCGGCGACGAGCGTGGGCTTGTACGCGGCGATCTTGCGCACGAGCGCCGCGGAGTCGGTCGGGTCCGGGTGGTGGACGACGCGCACGCCGGTGAACAGCGGCAGAAGGCCCGTGACCGTGAGGCCGAAGCTGTGGAACATGGGCAGGAACCCGAGCGCGGCGTTGTCGCGCCCGAACTTCAGGGCCGCGAGCGCGCCGCGCTGGTCGGCGATGATGTTCGCGTGCGTCAGCGGCACGGCCTTCGGGGCCTTCTCGCTGCCGCTGGTGAACAGCACCACGGCCGGCTTGTTGGGGTCGCTCTCGGCGCGCTTGAGAAGCGCCGCCTTGGCCGCGCCGCCGAACCAGCGCGCGGCCAGCAGCTTCCGCAGCAGCCCGAACTTGCCGAGGCTCGCCTTCACGTCTTCGAGGAACACGAACTGCACGCCGGGAATGGCGACGTGAACGCGGTCCACGAACGCCTTCGAGGTGACGACGTGCGTGAGGCCCATGAGCTTGACGGCGTGCGCGAGGTTGCCGGGACCGGTAGTCCAGTTCAGCACCACGGGCAGCTTGCCCGCGAGGTGCAATCCCAGAAACGCGAGGTCGCACGCCACCGACGCCGGGAGCATCAGCCCGACGTTCGGCGCGGCGATCGCGCGGAACTTGGCGCTCATCGCCCACGTGCCGACGATGAACTTCTCGTAGGTGACGCCGCCGGCGAGGTCGTCCGCGGCGATCACCTGCTTGCGCCGCGCGAACGCTTGGTTCAGGAACGCGGCGCTCACGGTCTCGCCCAAAATCGCCAGCGGCGCGGTGTCCGCGGGCGGTTCGAACCAGCCGGGCGGCGGGGGCTTGGGCGGCGCGTTCTGGCTCAGCCCTTCGGCAATCGCCCACAGCCCGCCGAGCGTGGTCGGCACCGTGTCGCTGCTGAACCCGAACCGCTGCTCCACCGCGAGCGCCGTTTCCATCGCGTCGAGGCTGTCCATGCCGAGTTGGAGGAACGTCGTTTCGGGCGCGCCCTCGTCGGCGCTCAGCGGGCGCTTCAGCTTCTCTTCAACGAACTGCGCGACCGCGGCCTTCGTCTCCGGTTTCACTTTGGAGAGGTCGTACTCTTGCGCCTCGCGCACCGGCGGCGGGTACGTGTGCGCGCGCGGGCCGAAGAGGATGTGCCGCGGCACGAAGGTCGGTTCTTCGCGCGGCGCGTCGGCGTTGTACCACGCCTGTAGCCACTTGTTGACCGCCTCGCGCGTGGGCGCGGCCGGTTGCGGGCGCTGCTCCGGGCCGAACGCTTCGAGCGTGACCGTGACGCGGCGGCGCGGGGCGAACAGGAACAGGTTCGCGGCCCACAGGCCGAGGCCGCGCGCGAACGCCTTCATCAGCGACGGCTTCCCGTCGGCCCAGCTAAACATGCTGCCGTACAGCCCGCGGGTGCGGGCCAGCACGACGGTACAGTTCGGCACGGCGGCGAGCACGTCGGCCGCGGTGCGCGCGCCGCCGAGCTGCTCGGAGCCGTCGCGCGAGAGCCGGCCACTGGGCCACAGGATCACGTTCTCGCCGGCGCGCAGGGCCGCGATCACCTCGCCCACAGCGGCCTCCGCCCGGCGCTTGTCTTCGGCGCTGGCCTTCACAATGTCCGGCATCTTGATGGCGCGCAGTAGCCAGCCGAACGGCCCGAAGATCGGGTTCTTGAAGTTGGTTTCGAGCAGCAGCGGGCGCATCTTGAACAGCGGCCACAGGCGCACGAGCAGGTTCGGCGGGTCGGTGAACGCGGGGTGGTTGGGGAGGATCAGATAGGGGCCGGGGCGCGCCTTCACCGCCGCGGCCCCTTCCACCCTGAGCTTGTAGCGCAAGGACATGAGGAACCGCAGCACCGCCCACGCCGCCCACCGGATCGGCCCCAGCATCGTGTACTCCCCTCGCGAGTGCGCTCAGCATAGGCTATTGACCGGCGCGCCGCGAGATGGGAACGTGGGCGCGGGCCCGTCGCGCACGTTGGGAGCCGCTATGCGTTCGTTCGTGATTGCCGCCGCGCTGGTGTTCGTCGTTTCGCCGGCCCGCGCCGCCGACGACCCCGTTTCGCTCCTCGTGGGCGTCTGGGAGATCACGTACACCGACGCCACCGACGGCATCCCGCTCGGCACGAAGTTGGAGCTAACGAAGGACGGCAAGGTGAAGTGGATCGGCAAGGACAAGACCGAAGACCTCGGCGGCTACAAGCTCGAAAACGGCTACTTCGTGCTGACCGGCAAGACCGGCGACAAGAACGACAAGGCCCGCGCCGTGTTGCTCAACAAAAGCTCGCTCGTGCTCAACGACGAGGTCCAAGACAAGGTCGTGGTGTTCAAGCGCGTGAAACCGAAGTGATGGAGACACCATGAACCGCCGCCAGTTCGTCGCAGCCTCTTCCGGGCTCGCGCTCACAGGCCGGCTCACGCCCCCGCTCAGGGCCGCCGATCCCCCTTCGGCCGATCAGATGATCCGCACCTACCTCGCGGCGGAGGCGAAGCGCGTCTCCGCGAAGGTCCTCGATGGGGCAACCACGCGCGCCGAGTGGGAGCAGAGGCGCGCGCGGCTCAAGGGCGAGTTGTTGTACATGTTGGGCCTCGACCCGCTTCCGGAGAAGACGCCCCTGAAGGCCACCGTGACCGGCACGCTCGCGCGCGGCGACGTGACCATCGACAACCTGCACTACCAGAGCAAGCCCGGCCTGTACGTCACCGCGAACCTGTACCGGCCCAAAACCATTGCGAAGGACGCGAAGCTGCCCGCGGTCCTCTACGTGTGCGGGCACAGCGGGCGCGGGCGCGACGGCAACAAGACCGCGTTCCAAGATCACGGAATGTGGTTCACCTCCAACGGCTACGTCTGCCTCGTGGTCGATACCCTCCAGCTCGGCGAGATCGCGGGCAAGCACCACGGCACCTACAACCTGAACCGCTGGTGGTGGCACAGCCGGGGGTACACGCCGGCCGGCGTCGAGTGCTGGAACGGCGTGCGCGGTATCGACTACCTGAGTTCGCTCCCCTACGTGGACGGCGAGAAGATCGGCGTGACCGGCATCAGCGGCGGCGGCGCGACGACCAACTGGATCATCGCTGTCGATGATCGCGTCAAGGTCGGCGTACCAGTGAGCGGCGTCAGCGACCTCCAGTGCTACGTCACCGATCAGGTCATCAACGGCCACTGCGACTGCATGTTCTTCCACAACGTCTACCAGTGGGAGTGGACGACCGCGCTCGCGCTCTTCGCGCCCAAGCCGCTGCTGTTCGCCAACAGCGACACCGACGGCATCTTCCCGATGAGCGGCAACAAGCGGATCATCGAGCGCCTCCGGAAGTGCTACGACCTGTTCGGCGCGAAAGACAAAGTGGACGAACACGTCTCGAAGGGTGGCCACGACTACCGCGAAGACCTGCGCCTCGCAATCTTCAACTTCTTCAACACGTACCTCAAGGGCGATAAGGCCGCTGCGAAGGACACGCAGTACGAGAAGCTCGAGGGCAAGCTGCTGCGGGCGTTCCCCGACGACAAGGACATCCCGAAGGACGCGATCAACGCGACCGCCGACGAGACCTTCGTGCCGGTGGCGAAGGTGGAACTGCCGACCGCGAAGACGTTCAAGGAGTGGAAAGCCGGGCTGGTGAAACAGCTTCGCGAAAAAGTGTTCCGCGCGCTGCCGGAGAAGGTGCCCGCGGCAAAGCTGGTTCGATCCCGCAACGGCATCTCAGAGGATCACTCCGCGGAGGACGGTGTTGAGTTCTTCGGGATGACGCTGAAAGCGTTCCCCGACGGCGATCCGAGCGCGTCGCTCGTCATTCTCAATCAGGGCGAAGACGCTCTGAAGGCCCACAAATACTGGGGCGAACGGTACCCGAAAGATTCGGTCTCCTACGCGCTACTGCCGCGCGGCCGGTGGGCGACCAAGAACCCACCGAATACGGTGGAGCGGTCGCTCGTGTTGCTCGGCCAAACAGCGGACAGTGGGCGCGTGCGCGACATCGCGTCGGCCCTCGCCGGCATTCGCGACGCGAAGAAGAACAAAGCGGGAACACTACGCGTGGTCGGCACCGGCGCGGCCGGCGTCGTCGCTGCCTACGCTGCGCTCTTCGTGCCGGGAGAGGTCAACGAAGTCGTGATCCTCGATCCGCCGACCTCGCACCGCGACGGCCCGCACTTCCTCGGCGTCCAGCGCGTCCTCGACATCCCCGACGCGCTCGGCCTGCTCGCCCCGGACGTGAAGCTCACCCTTCTGGGTAAGAGCGCGAAGGACACAGCCTTCGACCGCACCGCGGCCATCTACAAAGCTGCCGGCGCGGGGGAGAAGTTCAAGCGCGAGTAGCGAGCGGCGCGGCGTAAGCCCGCCGGTAGCTGCACAACTCAATCACGTTTAGCGCATCTGGGTTGTGCAGCTACCGGCGGGCTTACGCCGCGCCGCTCGCCTTTTGGCATTTTCCCTCAAGTTCTCTTGCGGCGTCCGGAAGCCTCGCTATAAGCCCGGGCGAACTTTCGCTAAAGTTGCTGAGGGAAATGCAATGACGCTTCCACGGAACTGGTTGCGCGGGCTGGCGTTCGCGGGGGTCGCCGCGACCGGATATGTGTTCGGCATCACCAGCGACCGCGCGTCGGCCCAACCGCAGCCGGCACCGGGCGGCGCGCTGCCCGGCACGCCCGTACTGCAACCGGCCGCGCCCACGGCCCCGCTCGCCCAGCCGGACCGCCGCGTCGTCGCGTACATCACGAACAACAACCAGCTCGTCCCCATCACCCGCGAAGAACTGGGCGACTACCTTATCGCCCGCGGCGGGCACAAGCAGCTCGAACTGCTCGTCAACAAGCGCATCATCGAGATCGAGGCCGCGCGCCGCGGGGTCACGGTCACGACCGTCGAGTTGCGCGCCAAGCTCGAAGAGGTGCTCCGAGGGCTGAGCGTCAGCCTCAAGGACTTCGAGGACCACATCCTGCCGCGCTACGGCAAGTCGCTGTACGAGTACGTCGAGGACGTGCTGCGCTCGGAACTGCTGCTCACGAAGATGGTGGGCGACCGCATCCAGATTTCCGAGGAGGAACTGAAGCGCGCCTTCGACAACAAGTACGGCGAGCGCCGGCAGGCGAAGGTGATCTGCTGGAACAAGGGCGACGGGCGCGCGGCCCTGCGCCAGTGGGAAGAGGCCCGGCGCAGCGACGCCGACTTCGACCGGATCGCCCGCCTCCAGCCGGACTCCAACCTCGGGTCCGGGGCCGGGCTGGTCGCCCCCATCGGCCGCCACGGGGGCGCGAAGGACAAGGTCGAGGAGACGCTGTTCAACCTCAAAGTGGGCGAGATGAGCCAACTGTTCGACGTGGAAGCCGGGGTCATGTGCGTGAAGCTGGTCGCGATCATCCCGCCCGACACGACCGTGCCGTTCGACGACAAGATGAAGGCGCAACTGCGCAAGGAACTGGTCGCCAAGCGCATGGACAACGAAGTCGGGAAGCTGTTCGGCGAACTGAAGAAGCACGCCCAGCCGCAACTGTACCTGAAGGCCCCCAGCGCCGAAGAGTTCCGCAAGGGCGTGGCCGAGATCACCAACCAAGTTCCGACCGCGCCGAAGTAGTGCCAGACAGAAGAGGAATGGCCACAAAAAAGCACAGAAGGGCACAAAAGAAAACCAAGACAGAAAAGCAGGTCAGAAGACACACCAAAGAGGTAGCCAGCGGTGTGTCTTGAACCCGGTTTTTGTCTTGGTTTTCTTTTGTGCCCTTCTGTGCTTTTTTGTGGCCAATCGGTCTTCGATCTGCGACTTACTTCACCGGCTTGCGTGCCTTCAGGTCGTACTTCCCGTTGGGGAACACTTCCTCGTAGTCCTTGTCGCCGTCGGGCTTCTTCTTCGTGTCGTAGAACGCGACCTTGCTGCGGCCGATCACTTCCGCCACGCTCCCGGTGACGACTATCGCCGTGCCCTCGTCCAAGCCGATGCCGAGGTACTGTGGGTACTCCTTCATCAGCCCGGTCATGTCGGCGGTGCGCTTGCGCGCGAAGAAGTGCTGATCGACGGCACACCCCGGCAGGTAGCCGAAGCCGCGCTCGTAGCCCTCGGCGGCCATCACGGTGTTGCCCAGCGGGTGGCCGCGCGGCATGTACTCGCTCTGGATGCTCGCGCCCGCGGAACTGCCGCCGATCACCCCGCCGCGGGCCAGCACCTCCGCGAACCGCGTCTGCGTCAGCGTGCCTTCGTAGGAATCGACGAACCGCCACTGCCGCCCGCCGCTGAACCACACGCCTTTCGCTTTCAGCAGCGACTCGCTGAACTTCGGCGTGTCGGCCTCCTTGCGGTCGCGGGTGTGGAGCGCGGTCACGTTCTTCGCACCGAACTTCTTGAGGATCTTCTCCTCGACCGATTCCGGCGCGAGCGGGTCTTCCATCGCGGTGGTGACGACGACGATGGGCGCGTCTGGCCCGCCGGCCAGTTCGATGAACCGCTTCCAAATCTCCGGCCCGGCCCCGCCGCCGCCGACGATGACCAGTGCCCCCTTCTTCACCTCCGGTTCGGCCGGCTTCGCGGGCGGGAAGCTGTCCTTGGCGGCGCGGTTCAGCGCCGCGCGCTGCAGTTGGCACAGGTCGATGAGCGAGCCGGCCTTGTACTGCTCGTTCGCGGCCGGCTTGCCCGCACCTTTGCCGACGCGCACCGTGATGGGATCGTCGCCGATGACGCGCGCCACGCGCCCGCGAACCACAATCGCGCCGCTTTTCCCGAACCCGACGCCGACCGAGCCGGGTTGCTTCTCGACCGCGCTCGCGGTGGTCGTGGTGCCGAACTGGTAGCCGGAAATCAGGCCCAGTTCCGCCGCGAGCGGGCCGCCGATGGGCACGCCGGCCGCGTGCCGCGCCTTCAGCGCCTTCTCGACGGGCTTGCCGACAACCGCCGTGCGGAACAGCTCCGCGCTCTCGCCCGCGAGCCACACCGCCGTGGCCCCGTCGAGCGCCTTGAGCAGCGGCGCGGCCCCGGCGTCGGGGGCGGTGCCGGCGCGGAACACGTCCACGGCCGCCGGCTTCAGGTCGGTCCAGCCCGGCGCGCCGGCGTCGCCCTTCGCGGCGAACGCGAGCACGACGATCTTCGCCTTGTCCTTCCCGCCGAGGTCGAAGAGCGCGCGGGCCGCGTCCGCGCCGGGCGCGGGGCCGGTCAGCACCAGCGGGCCGGGCAGCCCGCGCGGGTCGAGCGGTTGCGGGTCCGCGGCGCGCACCGCGGGCGCGGCGACCGCGAGCAACAGGGCGCAAAAGAGGCGCATGAAGGTTCTCCGGGGAAGGGGCTACAGCCGCACTTCGGGGCGGCGGCGGAGCTTGCGGGTGATGGTTCCGGGGATCGCGTTGCGCGCCAGCCCGCACGCCGCGAGCCGCGGCATCACGGCGCGGTCGGCCAGCGGTTCGGGGCCGGTGCTCAGCTTGTTCCCGTCCAGCCCCAGCGTGATCAGGTTCCGCAGGGCCGGCGCGGTAACGAGCGCGCGCACCGCCGCGTCGCTCAGTTTACAGTGGTTCAGGTGCAAGCGCGCGAGCGACGCGAACTTCGGGTCGGTGAGCAGCCGCGCGGCGCGCGCCCCCAGCGGGCACCCGGACAGGTCGAGGTAGCGCAGGTCCGGCAGGTCGAGGCGCGCGAGGAACCGCTCGTAGTGGCCCGGCCCGGCGGCGCTGGCGGTTCCGACGTGCCGGGTCAGGTGCAGCGCGCGCAGCCCGCGCAGCGCCGGGTTCCGCGCCAGCGCGCTCAGCGCGGTCGGGCCGAGGGTGTTGCCGCTCAGGTCGAGTACGCGGAGCGCGCCGAAGGCGTCGCACGCCGCGAGCGAGCGCACGTCGGCCGCGGGGAGGTCGTTGTTGCCGAGGTCGAGGGCCGTCAGGCCGGCGGCCCACGGCGCGGCGGCGAGGGCCGCGCCCGCTCCCGCGCCCAGCCCGCAACTCCGCAGGTTCAGCACCCGCGGCGCGTGCGCGCCGTCCGCCAGCGCGCCGACCCGACCGCCGCTCATGTCCCCGTAAGACACCGTCAGTTTCGCCAGCGCCGGGAACGCCCGCGACCGCGCGAACGCCTGCCACTCGTCTTCGGGAATCGCGCTCTGCGTGATGTCAAGCGTGTGCAACCGCGACAGCGCCGGGCCGCGCGCCAGCGCGTCGAAGGTGCCGTCCGGCAGCCCGTCGGTGAGGAGCAGTTCGCTCAGGCGGCGGAACCACTCCGCGCCCGCGAGCGCGCGCATTCCGGCGGGGCCGATCACATAGCTGGTGGGTGAGAACCATTCGAGGCTCTCCCAAGGCCCGCGGGCCAGCGCCTCGCACGCGGCGTCGGGGTTCGCGAACGCCAGCGCCAGCCCGCGCAGGTTCCGCAGGTGCCGGCACGCGGCCAGAGCGCGGGCGGCCTCGGTCGCCTCGTCGCCGGTCGCGGAGAGCTG
Organism: Planctomycetota bacterium; assembly: GCA_016872595.1. GTDB lineage: Bacteria > Planctomycetota > Planctomycetia > Gemmatales > Gemmataceae > Gemmata. Next base: position 1,478 of record VGZJ01000196.1, on the reverse strand, counting down.
CACCGTGAGTTGCGTCAGCCCGGCCATGACCGGCTGTTTGAGCAGCGTGCGGAGCTGCGCGACGGTGACGAACCGGAGCACGAGCCACCGGGCCGGGAGCGCGTCGAACGCGCGCTCCAGCGCGTTGGCGAGCGCGCGCATGGCCTTCGTGCCGTGGCGCTCGTACCCGTCGAACTCCAAGAACCGGGGGAACCCGCGGTGGGTGTACGTCCACCAACGGTTGCCGCCCTCGACGGCCAGCCCGCCGGGGAACGTGGGCCGCGGGCGCGGGCCGTGGGTGCCGAGCCACGCCCGCAGCTCGTCCTCCCGCAGCGACAGTTCGGCGTATTCGGGGTCGGTCGGCCCGCCGGCCGCGAGCCGGCACTGCGCGCGCAGGAACTCGGCCTCCTCGCCGCGCCCGTTTTCTTGGAGCCAGTCGGCGTACACGAGGCGCGGGGTGTCGTCGTCCGGGTGCCGGACGATCGCGCGCAACAGGGCTTCGGCGTCCGACACAACATCCCCTCGCGGCCACGACCCACACCCTAAACCTTATCCGTCGCAACCGCGCCCGCCAACAACGGAGCCGCCGCGCGAACCCTGTGTGCCGCGATTGCCCCGTCGTGCCGCCCGCTGGGGAGCCAATTGCGAGCGCCGGTCCGCATAACACCGGCACCACCCCCGCCGATTCTCACCCCAACCGTTGACCACCAAGCAATTCCGCGTTAGCATCGCGGAGAGAAATACCCGTGTTAGGCCGACCCGCCTAATCACAAGTTCTACCGGCGGAAGCCGGTACGAGGGACGTGGCTCCGCCTATCCAAGTGGGCCACCGAGCAGGGAGCTGGCCGAACTCCCGGGCCGACACCGAGATCAGGCTCAGCGCCGGCACACGTCCCCTCCAATCGCCGCACGCCGCGGTAGACCCCGGCACTGCTGCGCACCGGCGCGGGACGCAACCGCGTGGCTCACAAGCCACACGAGGCGCGGCCGGGCGCTGAGCTTGGTCGTTCGGCCACCGGAGGCACTTTGATGGGTGAACCAATTAAAGGTGCGGAGACTACCCCAACACCGACGCCGGACAAGCAAGCTGCTCCCAAGGAGCCCTCCCCAAAAGCACGGAGGCGGCCGTCAACGCCAAGGACCACGACCGGCAAACAGCCACCAGAGTGGTACTGGCTAGTCGCGTTTATTGTCTTCCTGCTGTTGGCCGTATCGCTGGCTGTGGCGCTTCCCCGGCAAACGCCGACACAGCAATACTATTTCCGAATACTGATTGGCCTCGCTGCCGCGGGCATCGCCACTATTATTTCGGGCTTCATTGATATCGAGTTGAAGTGGCTAACAGTACAGCGCGGGTTTAGATGACGCATTTATGCCGCTGTTTCTTGTGGGACTTGGCGGCCTGGGTGTTTCGCCTCTGGTGGTATTGGAGAACGTCGCTGGTGTGCCGCGTTTCGGGTACGCCCCGTCGCCGACGGAACACCGCCCCGCACCGCTGG
>VGZJ01000195.1 GCA_016872595.1 Planctomycetota bacterium | reverse complement strand
GACCTTGTCGAACTCGTCGGCCGAGAGCCCCGTGAACATGCGGAACAACAACGGCTTCCGACGCAATTTCTCGTAATTCGTCATAACCCTATGAATAGGCCATCGATCGCTATTGCGCAACGAGTCTAACGTCGTTGGGGTCGAGGCTGCAATGAACCGCCATGCGCGCGGCAACCCACGGCGTAATGGCGGGGTGCTTCCGTTTGCCCGTAGCGACTTCGCGAAGAACGGGCAGCAGCGCCGCGGCCCCGGGGCCGCTTCTGGGGCTTTTGAGTTTTCGTAGAGCGGACTCGCGGCGCGCTTTGTCGTCCGACTCTAAATCTGTCAGCAACTGCGGGATCGTCAGCGGGCCGCGCCATCCGGCGATCATTTCGGTCGTGTCGCGCCTCGTGTCGTCGCCGCGCGCACCCAAATATTTCAGGAACTCCTTATCTTCGAGAAGCGGGAGCGCGGCCTTTACGACCTCCGGCGGCACGGGTTCCCCACAATGCCGGATCAACGCTAACGCGATGAAGCGGACCTCGTGATCCTTGCCCGTCAGAAACGGAATCAGTCGCGGCACGAACGGCCGAACTGCGGTTGCCCGTGGATAGGTAAAATGGCGCGATCCCTTACACAGCGCTTTGAACCGCTCATTGCGGGTGAGCTCGTTCTCGTCGGCGAGCAGCGCGGCCAGCGCCTTGTGCCCGTCCGGGCCGAGTTCCAAGAGGCTCGAAATGAGCGAGTCTTTGCTGTTTTTGCGTAGGACGCGCACGAGCGCGGGCACAAGCGGGGCCGCGTCCGCGCCGAACGGTGTCCACACGACCCGCGCGTCGACCGGCCCAAAGGGGGCGCGGTACTTGGCATCGCCGTCATCGGCGAGCGACAGGATGATTGCCGGCAACAGGTCGCGCTTCACCGCGGGCAGCGCCTTCGGGCCGATAGCAACAAGTGCATTCGACGCGGCCTCACGCAGCCACAGCGGTTCGGGCCAGAGTGGTCCGCGCCCGTCACTCGCGCCCAACTTGAACTCGGGAACGGTCGCCCGCGGGTCGAGAACCGCTTGAATCAGCGCGGGGATCGCGGCTTCGGCCTTCGGGCCTATCGCCGCGAGCGCTTCGATTGCGTTCAGGAACACCCACTGGTTTTCGCCCTCGCCCAACCGCTTGATGAGCGCGGGCACGGCGTCCGCGGCGAGCGGCCCCAGCGCCGTCAGCGCCGCGGCGGCGCGCCCGCGCACCTCGGCGTCGCGGTGGGCGAGGAGGTCGATGTACGCGGGGACTGCCTTCGGCCCGACGCGCGCGAGCGCGTCCCACGTCGCTTCGAGCAGGAAGTGCGCCGCGCGCTCGTCGCGCGTCCACGTGCGCTGGCTCCACGGCGGGATCGGAACCGGGTGCAGGGTGTCGCGGATCACGCCCGCCAGCGCCGGAATCGCGGCTTCGGCCTTCGGGCCGAGGTCGCCAAGCATCTCCGCGGCAATGACCCGCTCGCCGGGCTTGCCGCTCTTCAGCGCCTGAACGATGTCGGGAACGCGCTCCGGGACCGGCGCGGCCGCAACCGGCACCGCACCGAGCAGCAGAAGGGGAATGCAGGAGCGCATCATGGGACGGGCACCCCGGAGACACGAACCGGTCCGATAGTACCAGACGGCGACCGCGCCCGCACCTAACACGCCGCACACGGCGCGGCCTTGCTCAATTGTACACATCCGAAAGTCACGCACTCACGTATCGCGCTCCGCGACCGGGCACCCCAGACGAGTTGGCGCTCTGGCGCTCTGGCGCTCTGGGGGGTGAAACACTAGAAAAACAAGCGTTTCACCCAGAGCGCCACTCCAAAAGAAGTGGCGCTCTGGGGTGGGGAAGTGGCGCTCTGGGTCGGGAATTGACGATCTCTTTTTGGCAATCTGGCCCCCCTGTCGTGTAGGCCCCCATCCCCGCCCCACACCGGCGCGGGCCGGCAGCGGGGTCGAACGCGCCCGTTGCTTCCGCGGGCCGCTGCGCCCACAATACGCCCATCCGCACTCGCACCTTCGGAGCGCTCGTCATGCTGCCGCGCCTGTTCCCGTCCGCCGCGCTCGGCGGGCTGTGCTTCTTGCTCGCGTTACCGGCCGCGCCCGCGCCTGCGGTCGATGTGGCCCCGGCCCCGCGCGCCGCTGTGCCCGCGACCCCGGCCGAGATCGACCGCGCGCTGCTGGCCGAGATCAAGGCCCGCAGCGAACTGATGAAGAACCTCGAACACCTCTCCGACCGCATCGGCGGGCGGCTCACCGGGTCCGCGAGCTTGGAGAAGGCCAACCGCTGGACCGCGGACAAGATGAAGGCCTACGGCCTCGAAAACGTCCGCCTCGAACCGTGGGAGATCCCCTACGGCTGGGAGCGCGGCAAGGCGGAAATGAAACTGATCGAGCCGAACACCGGGCGCACGCTCAGCATCGCCTCGCGCGGCTGGACGGCCGGCACGAAGGGCAAAGTGACCGGCGACGTGGTGCTGCTCAAGGCCCGCAGCAAGGCCGAGCTTCAGGCGTACAAGGGCAAACTCAAGAACGCGACCGTGCTGCTGTCGCCGCCGGCCAACGTGAAGCCGGTCACGGACCTGAGCTACCTCGAACCCGCGCCCAAGAAGGTCGATCCGAAAAAGGACGAACCGAAGAAAGATGAACCCAAGAAGGACGAGCCGAAGAAGGGGCCGAAGATCGACGAAGCGTACAGCGACATCGGCGGCGGGTCGTGGCTGCGCGAGGAGCTTCAACCGGGCAACGCGTTCCTGACGGAAATCTTCGCGTTCCTGAAAGAGGAAGGGGCCGCGTGCGAGGTGACGGACTCGCCCAAGCCGTACAACCTGCTCGTCACCACCGGGGGCTGGGGCACCCGCGACCGGGCCACCGCCGAGAGCGGCGTGCCGCGCGTGTTCATGGCCCACGAGCACTACCTGCTGCTGTACCGGCTGGCCTCGCGCGAGAAGGAAGTCACGCGCGTGGAAGTCGAGATCAGCAACAAGTTCGTGCCCGGCCCGGTTGAAGTGTTCAACACCATCGGCGAGGTCCGCGGGAGCGAGAAGCCGGACGAGATCGTTGTGGTGGGCGCGCACCTCGACTCGTGGGAACTGGCGAGCGGCACCACCGATAACGGCACCGGGAGCTGCGTCGTGCTCGAAACCGCGCGCGCGGTCGCGGCGCTGGCGAAGGCCGGGCACCGCCCGAAGCGCACGATCCGGTTCTGCCTGTTCACCGGCGAGGAGCAGGGCTTGTACGGGTCGCGCAAGTACGTCGAGAAGTACAAGGCCGACCTGCCGAAGCACTCGGTCGCGCTCGTTCACGACACCGGCACCGGGAAGGTGAAGGGCTTCGGGCTACAGGGTCGCACCGGGCTGCTGAAAGTGCTGGACCCGGAACTGGTGTCGCTGAAGGGGTTGGACGGCTGGGTCGGGCTGGACGCGGGCCGGCTGCGCGGCTCCGATCACGAGTCGTTCGACGACAAGGGCGTGCCGGGGTTCGCGTGCCGACAGGAGAACGACGAGTACCGGCTGACGCACCACACGCAAGCGGACACGTTCGACAAGGCCCGCGAGCCGAACCTGATTCAGGGCGCGCAGGTGATGGCGGTCACGGCGGTGCGCATCGCCAACCTGCCGGACCTGCTCCCGCGGAAGTAGGGGGCGCGCGCCGCGTCACGCGGCTTGGGCGGTCCCGGGGGCGGGGGGCGCGAGCGCGCGCACCTCGTCCAAGATCGCCCCGTTCAGTTCCTGTTCGATCGCGCGCGAGATGCGGATCGTCAGGTGCCCGTCGATCACGCGGTGGTCGATCATGCACCGGACGCGCAGCGAGTCGTCGTCGGCGAACGAGTCGTAGAACGCGGTGAACGTCCACGGGGCCAGCAGGCTCATCGCCACCCCGCCCATCGCCGCCGTCGTGCTGATCCCGATGTTGCCGAGGAACTTGCCGCGCAGCCGCGGCATCCAGTTCATCAGCAGCGACCAGATGACCCGGCGCGCGAGCAGCGGCAGCCGGGCCATGCGGAGCGCGTTCTTGAACCCGGACAGCTCCGCGATGGGCCGGTCCTTGTGCTTGCGAATCTGGGCGTCGATTTCGGCTAGTGTGAGCTTCTCCGGCGAGTGGATGCGGGCGAGGAACAGGCCCGGGTCGTTCGGTCCGCACTCGCGCTCGACCACTACGGAGATGACGTTCTCGTTGTACTCCCAGAGCCGGTGCCACGGGCGCGTGAGGAACACGCGGCGCAGTTCCGGGTGCCGGTCGGCGGCGCGGGCCAGCCCTTTCACGAAGGTGGCGAGCCAACTGGGGCGGCGCGCGGGGTCCGCCGCGCGCCGGGCCGCGGCCAGCTTGTGCAGTTTCATCACGCGCTCGCCGCCCACCAGCGGGAGTTGCCGGCTCGCGTGCAGGATGTCGCCCACCATGCGCCGGGCCGCGGTCAGCGGCACCGAGTGCCCCGTTACTGGCTTCATGCCCGAACCTCCTGTGCGGTCACGCCTCTGCTGCTGTAGCCGGCATCACTGAGGCCGGTGCTGTACGGCGCGTGTAGCTCCGGCCGCGCAGAGGCCGGCTACAGTATGCACCCAACTGCATGCGGTCACGCGGCGACCGGCACCCGCGGGGCCGGGGCCGCGCGGTCCAAGTCCACCATATCGCGGACGTTACCCGTAATCGGGGACTGGTGTAAATCGCGGTCCTGCGCCCCTAGTACCACCGGCAGCCCGCCCTTTGGTCCCAGCGAGATGCCCATGTGCCGGTCCACGCGCGCGTTCGGCACCACGTTGATCTCCCACCTCGGCACGATGTGCGCGACCGCGAGCTTGATGATGCACTGCGCCAGCGACGAGCCGAGGCACGTCCGCGGCCCGGCCCCGAACGGCAGGAACTCGGCCGGGGTCGGCTTGATCGTCTCCCACCGCGCCGGGTCGAACCGCTCCGGGTTCGGGTACAGCTCCGGCATGTGGTGCGTCATGTAGTGGCTGAAGATGACGCGCGTCTTTTTCGGGATCAGGTACTTCCCGAGCGCGCCGTCGCGCGACGTGAGCCGCCGGCTGTACGGCACCGCGGGCAGCAGTCGCATGCTCTCCTTCAGCACGCGCGTCAGGTACGGCGCGGCGTCGAGCTGGTCGTACTGCGGGTTCGGGCCGAGGCCCGCGAGTTCGTCCAGCAGGTTCTGCTGCACCTGCGGGAACTGCGAGAGCAGGAACAGGGTCCAGTTGAGCGTGTTGCCGGTGGTCTCGTAGGCCACGAGGAACAGGGTAAGGGCGTGGCCCACGATTTCTTCGAGGGGTACCTCTTTGCCGTCGCGCGTGGTGAACCGGAGCAGCGCGGAGAGGGCGTCGGTGCCGGCGGCCCCGGCCGCGCGGCGCGCGCGCATGATGTCGAGGAACCGCTGCTCTAGCTTGGCCGCGTCCTTCAGCATCCGCCGGTACGGGGTGAACGGGAGGTTCACCGGGAACGCCCGCACCCACGGGGCGAACGTCTGGAACATCCAGTGCTCCATCGCCTCGTGCAGGTCGGCGCTGGCGCTCCCCTCGTCCAACCCGTACAGCAGGTCGCGGACGACGTTCCAGACCATCAGGTGAACGTCGCGGTGCAGGTCGCGCACCTGCCCCGCGGCCCACGGCGCGGTGGCCCGCTCGACGTGCCCGCGGATCGCGAACTGGTGGACGCCCATCATCGACCGCTGGAACACCGGCAGCAACTGGTGCCGCATCCGCTTGTGGTCCTCGCCGTTGAGCGAAAAGATGCTCTGGCGCAGGCGGTGCTGGGCCGTGTGCTTTCGGCCCGGCAGCACGAACGGGCGCGAGTGGAACAGGTCGGTCTCTTGGTACAGCGCGCGGTTGTACTCCGGCCCGAACGCGACCAGCACGGTGCCCATGCGCGTCTGGAGCCGGGTCAGGTCGCCGTACTTGGCGCGAAGCCCGTACATGTACGTGAGCGGGTCGCGGTCGAACCGCATCTGGAGCCAGATCGCGCCGGGGATCGACAGCCGGCGGCCGGGAATTGCCGACAGGGGCAGCAGATCGGAACCGGGACCGTCCATGTCGTCGCTCTCCGCGCGGCGCACCGCCGCACGGGAGAATCGACATCCCGGACCGGGGAAGTTGAACCAATTGCGCCGGTCGTGCCGGCGCGCCGCTACTTCAAGCCGATGACGCGGTCGAGCACCCAGCAGCCGCGGGCGTGGCACTGGCTGAGGTCGCGGCAGTGGGCCAGTGTTTCGTCGCAGTCGCACCCGGCCTCTTGGAGCGCGTCGGCCAGAACGGGCATCGCACCGAAGTCGCGGGCCTCGTGGATGCGGCGCGCGACGCCGACCGCGTCGGTGCTGCGCCAGCTCTCGTCGAAGGGGGCCGGGCGGTACGGGTTGCCGTACACCTCGCGCACGAGCCGCGCGCTGTGGAACCGGCGCGACACCCACGCGAACGTGGGCGTGTGCGTGTCGAACGGGAGGTACACGAGCGCCGCCAGCCCGCGCCAGTCGGCCGGGGCGAACGGCTCGGCGGGCGGGCCCCTATCCCAGTCGAGGGCGTTCGCGCGCGCCGCCGGGGTCGCCCCGGCCAGCGCCTCGTGAACCCGGTCCGTGAGTTGCATCAGTTCGGAAAAGAGCGCGCGCAGGTCGCCTTCCGCGCCGTCGCAGTGCAACAGCCCCTCGGCGACCGGGGCGACCGCGGCCCGGAGCGGTTCCAGCTGGTCCGGCGCGTCGGCGTAGGTTTCGGCCAGCGCGACCAGCGCGCGGCACACGGCGGGGAGCCGGCCCCACGCGCGGCGGGCGCACGCCAGCAGGTACATGCGGGGGCGGCGCGTCTGCGGGTCGGCGCTGCCGTGGCTCCGCGCCGGGTGGCGCGCGGCCAGCATCGCCCGCGCGTCGATCGTCGTCAGCCACGTCTGCTCGTCCATGCCGCGTTATCCCGGCCGGGGCGTCGGGGGCTTCAGCAGTTGGGCGAGTTGAACTTCGAGTGCCGCGACGCGGGCCTTGAGCGCGTCGAGTTCGGCGAGGGCCGTATCGAGGCGCGCGTCCGCGACCGGGGCGGGCACTTGAGCGGGCCGCGGTGCGGGCGCGGCGTCGAACGCGGCCGGCGCGCCGGCGTGCGTGGCCCTCAACGTCGCGAGTTCGTCGGCCGTGTGGAACCCGTGGGCCAGCACCGCGCCGCGGCGATCCGGCTCCGTCAGGTATACGACCAACTTGCGCTCGACGAGCGGTTTCAGCACGTCCTCGAGTGCTTCGAGCGAGTCGATGGCGGCCATGCGCGCGGCCCGGACGCGCAGGTCGCCCTTCGTCTGCGGGCCGCGCAGCAGCAGTTCCGCGAGCACCGCGAGCTGCGGGCCGTTGTCGGTCCACGCGGTGTACAGCTCGTGGCGGAAGCGGTCCGCGCGCCCGCCGGTGATGCGCGTCACCAACTCGCGCGCTTGCAGCGCCTCGACGCCGTCCTCGACCTCGACCTCGTCCAGATCGACGACCGGGTCGCGGTTCGACTTCTGGTTGCACCCGGTGACGAGGGCGTTGAGCGTGAGCGGGTAGGCGTCCGCGGTCTTCGAGGTCTTCTGCTTCTCAACGAGCACGCCCAGAATGCGTCGCGCGAGCGGCGACAGCGGCTCCCACTTCGGCGCGGGCTTGGGTTCGTTCGGGGGCGGAGGTGCGGGGGTCGAGTCCGTCGACATGAGGGCCACTCCTGAGATCAGTGTGGCTGTGTTTTAGGAACTGCGCGAACGAAAGGCCGCTTGCGGCTTCGCCCGGGCGAAGCCGCAAGCGGCTCACCTCACTTGGGGAACTTCGCCGGGTCGCTCACGAGCGGGTCGAGCGGGTCGCCGTTGAGCGCCTTCATGTACAGCACCAGATCGGCCTTCTCCTGCGCGGTCAGGTTCAGCTTCAGCGGGATGATGGGCTTCTTGCTGGGGCCGTAGGTCTTCACGCCCGCGTCCACCGGCTTGCCCTCGGCGCGGGCCTTGAGGTACGCGGCCTCGGCCGCGGTGTCGCGCATCTTCTCGTCGAGCCACGCGTTCACGTTGCCGCCGCGGTCGTACAGATCGACCACCGCTTCGAGGGTCTTCTCGTCGCCGCTGTGCATGTACGGCGCGGTTTGCAATAGGCCGCGCGTGCCGGGCGTCTTGAACGCGCCCACCAGCGCCGTGTCCTTGTGGCCCGTGGGGAGTCGCACGAACCGGCCGAACTCGTCGAGCGGCAACTCGCCGTCCTTCGCGCCGATGCCGAGGTTGTGGAACGTGTGGTCGGTGAACGTGTCACCGGTGTGACAATTGGTGCAGCGGGCCTTGTTGAAGAACAGGTCGCGCCCGGCGAGCAGGCGCTTGCCGAACTCGTCGGCCTTGGCCGCGTCCTTGTCGGCGACGAGGCTCAGGTCTTTCAGGGCCGGCCCCTTGCGCGCGAACTCGTCCTTCAGGGCCGCGGTGTAATCCTCGGCCTTCAGCACGAACTTGCCGGTCTCCTCGGCGATGACGCGCTTGCGCATGAGCGCCTCGGCCCGGTCGTGCAGGCTGTTGCCGTTGAGTACGGTGCGCTCGTAGGTGGCGATGGCCTTCGCCGCGGCGTCGCGCGTCGGGGCGTGGCCGAACACGGCCATAAACGCCTTCACGTACTCCGGTTTCGCGCGCAAGCGGGCGATGGCCTCTTCCCACGGGTCGGCCTTACCGCCGAACATTTCCTTGTTGTTGCCGACCGGCCCCTGTGCCTGATCTTCGAGCGAACTGCCGCGCCCGTCCCAGAACTGGAACCGGTTGTACGCGCTGTTGAACACCGTGGGCGAGTTGATCGGCCCCAGCGCGTTGTTGATGCCGGTGGACGTGCGGCGGGCGTCCGCGAACCCCTTGTCCGGCGCGTGGCAGGTGGCGCACGCCACCTCGCCGTTGGTGGACAGAATCTTGTCGAAGTACAGTTGCTTCCCCAGAACCCACTTCTCAACGGTCATGGGGTTCTCGGCCGGCACCGCCGGCGCTTGCGTCAGGCCCAGAGGCACCTTCAGTTTCACGACCTTCTGCGTCACCTTCGCTCCGGTCGCGGGGTCGATTGTCTCCTGCGTTCCCTCGGTCCAGAAGGTGGTGAGCGCCTTCCACTCGGGCTGATTGCTGGTAACGAACACCATCGGGACCCGGTCCTTGAACGGCGTCATCTTAGACTCGTCCGGCAGCAGGAAGTCGGCCGGTTCGGGCTTGGGCTGCGCGAGCGCGGGGCTCGCGCCCAGCACCAGCGCAACGAGACAAGAGAAACGAAGTGTCATGGAAGCCCTCTCGACGGTTAGCCGTGACCCAAAAGGGGAGCACGAGGCGTGAGTGTGTGCGGGGGGACTATCCTATCGGCGGGCGCGCGGGGGGCCATCGGGCGCGCGTTCGCCCCCAATCGGCGGGGCCGATGGGAGTGCGGTCAGAAGTTCGGCGACCGTCGGCCGGTCGGTCGGGTCCGCGGACCGGTACGCGAACAGCAACTTCCGCTCGCGCGACAGGACGAAGTCGCCGCCCAGTTGGAGCACGTCTTCGCCCCGGTTCGGCTTCCGCACGCGGTAGCCCTTGAACATGCCGCGGAAGTAGCCCCACAGCACGCGCGGCCTGAAGAACGCGAACCAGTTCGTGCGCTCCAACCCGAACGCGGCGTAGGCCGCGCGCGCGGGGTCGGATACGACGGGGACGGGCAACCGCGTTCGCGCGACGTAGTGCGCCACCAGTTCGGGTTTCGCCTGCGAAACGACGAGAACGGAACACCCGCGGGCCGCGAACGTGTCGCGGGCGGCGGCCACCTCGCCGAGGTGGGCGTTGCAGGCGATTCAGGCGAGGTGCCGCAAGAAGACGAGGAGCAGCGCGTCGGAGGTGCAGAACTCCGACAGCCGAACGGCGCTGCCGTCCGGCCGGAGGATCGCAAAATCGGGAACGGTGTCGCCGGGCGTCACTTCTTCACGCGCGCCAGTGTGAACAGGCCGGTCTTGGTGTTCGGTTCGGACTTGAACTCCTTCGGCCGGTCCGCGCCGTCCATGCTGAAGCAGATGACGAGCTTGTCCTTTTCGATTTTGTAGATGCCCTTCACGGTCTCATTGCGGCCTTTCTCCGGCACCAAGTCGATGGCGAACGGCGTCGCCTTCGGGTCGAGCGTGTAGGTGGCGGTCTCGTCGCGCTTGCCGTCGGCGATGGTGAGCTTGCCCGCCTTGAAGGTCATCGTCGTGATCTGTTCGTTCTCGCGCGGCCGACCCTCCTTGACGAACTCGACCAGCTTCCACTCGCCCTCGATGCTCTCGACGGGAGCCTTCGGCGGCTCCTTCGGAACGGGCGCGGCGGCAAACGTGACGAGCGCGAACGCGGCGAGCAGATTCATGAGGCCCCGGCAGGTTGAGGTGCCCACCATCTTACCCGCTGGCGCAGTTGCTTCGCCACTTCCTTCCAGAAGCCCCACGCGAATCCGAAGTGAATGGCGACGAACACCACCGGCACGCGCACGGCCGCGGCCCGCGATAGCTTGCGGCCCAGCACAACGCCCGCGCCCAACAGGACCGTTGCGTACAGGGCGAGACTCGCGAGCCACAGCGCGCCGAAGTACGGCACCACAAGGCTGAGGGCCCCGCCCGCGAGCACCCACACCGCCCACAGCGGCGGCACCAGCGCCGGCAGCGTCAGCGACTTGGGGTGCTTGAAGGCCAGCTTCGCGCGCCCGCCGCCGTACCGTCCCAGTTGGTAGAACAGCGCGCGGAAGCTGGACCGCGGTTCGTACACGATCTTCACCGCGGGCGTGAAGTAGCACGTCAGCCCGGCCGCGTGGACCCGCTCGTTGAACTCCACGTCCTCGCAGGCGTCGAACGCCTGATCGAACAGCCCGACGGTGTGGAATACGCTCCGCGCGTACGCCACCGCCGTACTCTGTGGCGGCACGAACTTGGCCTCGTTCGAGTAGATGTCCGAGTCCGGGTTGTGCCCCAACCGGCTGCTGCGCGCGGCGCTCACCGCGCGCTGGAACGGCGTCGGGTCGGGTACGTCCAACGGTTGCGGGCGGCCGAGGCAATCGGCCCCGCTCGCGGCGAACGCCGCCGACAGGTTCTTGAGGTAGTCGCGGTCGGGCACGTGGCAGTGCCCGTCCACGATGACGACCACGTCCATGCGCGCGTGCCGGATCGCGGTGTTGCGCCCCGCGGACGACAGCCGCGCGGCGTTGAACACGAGCTTCAGGTTCGGGAACTCGCCCTGCAACCGGCGGACGATGGGCACCGTCTCGTCGGTGGACGCGCCGTCCGCGACGATCACCTCGAACTCGTCGCGCGGGAAGTCCTGCGTGAGCAACAGGCGCAACGTCCCCTCGATGGACCGCGCCTCGTTCCGCACCGGCACGACGACTGATACTGAGGGCATGGGGTGGTCCTCCGCGGGACCGCGGGCGTCCCGCCCGCTGCTTCGCATGGGTTGAAGTTGTGCGGTTCCGTCAAAGCACGCCCCGACGCGCTCAGCAGCGGGCGGGACGCCCGCGGTCCCGGGGGCATTCACTCCGTGGGCACGCGCGGGGCGCGGTAGTACAGGCGTTTCAAGCCCAGCGCCTTGAGCGCCGTTGCGAACAGGATGAACAACTCCATGCCCGCGGTGCGGTGGCGCAGGTAGAACAGGTCGTACACGAGCTTGTTGCGGACGCTGCGCACGCACGAATCGGGCGGCAGGTGGACCTGCGCGAAGCCCGTAATGCCGGGGCGCACCGCGTGCCGGCGGTCGTAGCCCACCACCTGTTCGCGCAACCGGGCGACGATCTCCGGGCGCTCCGGGCGCGGCCCGACGAGGCTCATCTCGCCCTTCAACACGTTGAACAGTTGCGGCAGTTCGTCGAGGTGCAGCTTGCGCAGCACGCGGCCGAGCGGGGTGATGCGCGCGTCGCCGGGCTTGCACCAGGTCGGCCCGGTCAGGGCCTCGCAGTCGTGGTACATGGTGCGAATCTTGTAGAGCGTGAACACGGCCCCGCCGCGGCCGACGCGCCGCTGCGTGTAGATGGCCGGGCCGCGCGACGTGAGCCGCACCAGCACAACACACGCCAGCAGCACCGGCAGCGCCGGGACGAGCATCAGCGCCGCGAGCGCGAAAT
>VGZJ01000194.1 GCA_016872595.1 Planctomycetota bacterium | reverse complement strand
CACCCTCCCGCGGGTTGTCGGTTCCATTACTGGGGCTTCTCGTCCTCGACTGCGTGGACCATCTCGCCGCCGGCCTCGCTCACCTTCGCGATGAGGTCTTCGAACGTCGCGGCCAGTGTGTCCTTGTGGATCTTGAGCAGTACGGTGCGTTCACCGGGCGGGCTGTCTCCGAGTTCGGCCTGCACGAGCGCGGTCATATTCATCAGGCCGACCTGTTTGCCGTTCAAATATACCTTACCGGCGTCGTCGATCGTTAGCGAAACCTTCGGTTTTCCGACCGCTTTTGCCCCGGTCGCCTGCGCCGGCTCCCACTTGATCTGGGACTCGTCCTGCATCTTCGCCAAGATGAGGAAAAACAGCACCAGATTGAAAACGATGTCGGCCATCCCCACGAAGGGGGGCACCGCCTCCAGTTTTCGGCGCTTGAACTTCATGGGGGTCTCTGGCGAAGCCGCGAGCGGCTTACTTCACGATCACTTCGCGGTCCACTTCCACTTGCAACGTCACGATGCCGCCGGCGTCCTCGATGGCGCTCGTGACCTTGATCCAGTGGGCGTAGGGCGTGTCCTTCGCGGTCTTCACTTCGACGATCCGCTCTTCGGGCTTGCCCTTCTTAGCCAGCAGAGCGGAGAGCTTGCCCTTCAGTTCCGTCAGCGGGACCGCGGTGCCGTTCAGCGACACGGTCGTGCGGGTCATCGCCACTTCGACGTTCTGCGGTTTGGTGTCCGCGCTCTTCTTATCGGTCTCCGAACTGGGCACCTGTTGCGGCTTGCCCTTTTGCTCTTTGGAACTGGACGCGCACACGACGAAGAAGATCAGCAGGTTGAAGGCGAGGTCGGTGAGGAGGTTCATCACCCACGCGGCGTGCGCGGCCCCCTTCCCGGTCGCGGGTCCGGCGGCCATCAGGTGCCCCCCTGCGCCGGGGCGGGCAGCGCCGGCAGCGCGCCCGGAGTGTCGCCCGAACCCGGCGCGAGGTGCAAGATCAGCGCCTCGATCAGCTCGCTCGCGGTCTCTTCCGCTTCCAGAATGTGCGCGCCCACCACCGAGCTGAAGTAGTTGAAGAACATGTACGCCGGGATGCCGACCATCAGCCCCCACACGGTCACGATCAGCTTCACCTTAATGCCGGCCGCGGCGACCTTGATGATGTCTTGGTCGCGGCCCATCGTCGCGATGCCCTCGAACATGAGCACCATGCCGACGACCGTGCCGAGCGAGCCGAGCATCGGGGCGACCGTGGCGACGGTGGAAAGGATCGACAGGTTCTTTTCGAGCGCCGCGCTGATGTGCGCGCTGTAGTCCTCCATCGCCTTCACCACCTGCTCTTCGATCTTGCCGGGGTCGTAGTTGAGCTTGCGGAGCAGCTTGTAGCGGTGGATGCCGACGGCCAGAATCGCCGGCACCGGGCCGTGCGCCCGCGCGCACAGCGCGACGGCCTCTTCGACCTTGTCCGCGCGCAGCAGGTCGAGGACCTGCCCGCGGAGGGCCGCGGCATCAATGGCGATGAGCCGCAGCGCGCGGAACCGCTCGACGATGACCCCGGCCCCGATCACCGCGAGGAGCAGGATGGGCCACATGAACGGCCCGCCGTCGATCATGTAGCCCATCGCGCCGGCGCGCCACCACTCGTTATCGGCAAACAGCGTCATGTCGTAGTCGCGGTAGTAGGCCCGCCCTGCCGGGGCGGGCTTGTGACCCGGTTCGTGAAGCGGCCCGAAGTGTCGGGCAGTGCCGCCCGGCAGGCGGCACCTACCCAGACTCAGTTTTTGTCCAGCCCGTTGGAGGCTTCCTCGAACTGGCGGAGCATTTCCGGCAGCGCGAGCCGGCCGCGGGCGAACTTGGCCGCTTCCGTGGTTGGGTAGTCCCAGCGGCACTTGTTGTAGCTCTCGAACGCCTTCTTCATGTTGTTCGCGGTGCGGTAGCTCTCGCCCGCCCAGAACATCGCGTCGGCCGCAAGCGGGTCCTCGCGGAACGTCTTCACGAACTTGTCGAACGTCTCCGCGGCCTTCGCGTGCTGCTTGTCCTTCGCGTAGCACTGGCCCACCCGGAACGCCATCTTCGGCGCGAGCCGGTGGCCCTCGAACTTCTCCAAGAACTTCTCGCCCACCTGCGCCGCGACCTTGTAGTTCTCGGCCTTGTAGAAGTGGTCGTTGATGCGGACCATCACGTCCGCGATCAGCGGGTTCTTGGGGTACGTCGCGGCCAGCGTCACGTAGGCCTCCAGCGCCTGATTGAACTCGCCGGCCTCTTCGTAGGCTTGGGCCATCTTGTACTGCGCGTTCGGCGCGAGGGTGTGGTCCGGGTACTGCTTCACCACGGTCTGGTACGCGGCCACCGCCTCGCCGTACTGCTTCAGTTCTTGGGCGAACTGGCCCAGCAGGAACGACACGCGCGGCGTGTACTTCGGGTTCGGGTAGTCCTCGATCACCTCGCGTAGCACCCGCCGCCCGGACTCCAGCGCGGCCCGCGCGTCGGCCTCGCGACCCAGCCCCTTGTGGCTCTTGAAGAGCTCGAAGTGGCTCTCCGCGATGTGGAACTGCGTCTCCACCGCGAGCTGTTCCTCGGTGAACACCTTGCTAAACGCCTGCAGCTTGCCGTTGGTGCCGATGACCACCGCGACCGTGGCCGACGACACCAGTTTGCCGTCCGCGGTGCTGGCCGCGCGCTCGTCGGCGTAGGCCACCTCGATGGTGTCGCCGAAGTAGCACTCCAGTTCCGGCGCGTCCGGCTTGATGTTGCCCGCGGTCGGCTTCTCGACCGGTTTCAGCAGGACCGAGCCGGTGAAGGTGCCGCTGTGGGCGAGTGTCTCGACCAGTTCGATGACCTCGTCCTCGCCGCGCTTGGTCGTAATGCGGACCTTGATCTTGTCGCGATCCGGGCCGCGGTCGGCGTCGAAGTCCGTTACCTTCAGGTACAGGCGCTCGCCGACGTGAACGGCGGTGACGTCCTTCGCGTACTCGGAATCGGTGCAGACGAGCTTGCCGTCGGTGATGAGCCGCGCGCCCGCGGCCAGCGGGACCGGGGCCATCGCGCCGGGGCGCTTCTCGTCCTTATAGACGACCTCGATCTGGTCGGAGCCGTTCAGGTTCAGCACGCGGGTGACGAGCGCCTTGTCGCGCCCGCCCTTGCCGTCGTCGCCCATCTCTTCCTTCGTTATCACCGGGCCACCGATCAGGTCGCGCGGCATGGTCGCGGTCAGCGGCACCAGCGACGCGCTGGCCTTGCCGCCGAGTTGCAGGATCACTTGGCCGGTGAAGCGGCCCTCGAGCAGCGCGAGGCCGTAGCGCTCGGGCGCGCCGCCGGTGCCGTGCAGTTGCCGGTCGTCCAAAACGCACTCGACATCGACCTCGGCACCGCTCGTCGTCTTCACCTTCACGATCACCTTGCTGCGGCTGTCCTTCGCGGCGTCGCGGTCGATCACCTCGACGGTGAACGGCGCTTCGAACGCGACCCCGGCGACGTACTTCGGGTCGGCCGAAGCCGGCGTCGGCGGCAGGTAGCGGATGATCGGCGTCGGATCCACCGGCGGCGCGCCGGGCACCTGCACCGGGACCGTGGCGCGCGTCTCGACGATGCGCACGCGGCCCGCGGTCGGCTCGTTCACGTACACGACGGCCTCGCGCACCGAGGCGTGGCCGGGGACGGTGTTCTGCTGGTCGACGTACCGCAGGTACACGCGGTCGCCGGGCTTCACGACGATCTTCCCCTCGGCCGGCACCGCGCTGGTGTCGATCTCCTTCGTGAACTGGCCGGTGTTCTCCGCGGTCTCGGTCGCCTCCAACTCGATGGGCGGACCGTTGTTCACGGACACCTGCACCTTGATCTTGTCCGGCCCGGCGGTCGCGTCTTGGTCGTAGTCCGTGACCTCGATCACGATGCGCTCGCCGGGATCGATGCGGAGCAGTTCCTTGCGGATCGTGTACACGTCGCCCGCGGTCGTCTTCATGAAGTCGTAGGCGATGGCGGCGACGCGGGCGTTGTAGTAGGTCGCGGTCAAGCGCCCCGTGAGGAGCCGCGCGCCGCCGGTCGTGTTCACCTCGTCGATGTAGGTCGCCGCGACCAAGTCGCCGCCGGCGATTTCCAGCACGTCGTT
The DNA here is from genome assembly GCA_016872595.1 of Planctomycetota bacterium. Classification (GTDB taxonomy): domain Bacteria; phylum Planctomycetota; class Planctomycetia; order Gemmatales; family Gemmataceae; genus Gemmata. Next base: position 7,936 of record VGZJ01000194.1, on the reverse strand, counting down.
GGTCGCGAGCGAGAGCAGGTCCGTTTCCGTCGGGATGTGCAGCACGTTCTTCTCGCCGTCGCGCACTTCGACGTGGTTGATGGCGACGGCCTCGCCGCGGTACTCGTGGATCACGGTGCGGACGTGGCGCACGCTGAGCGGGGCGAACTTGAAGTCCCACGACGTGCCCTCTTTGTCCGCGACCGCCTCGCCCAGCGCGCGGGGCGCGGGCGCGGCCTTCGCCTCCGGGCGCTCGAGGTCAAAGTCGGACGCGCGGAACGGCTGCGTCGTCACATCCTCCGTGGTGGCGTCGCCGGTGGCCCAGCGTGCCTCAAGGGTGGGCGTGTTCGCGCCGGCCGCGGTGAACACCGTGAGGGCGTGCGTGCCGGCGTCGAGGTACACGTCCACGTGGCGGTTGCCGGGTCCGACCGGCAGTTCGAGCCGGCCGTCGATCATCACCGCGGTCTTGTCGCCGGCGACGTGGATGCGCGCCGCGCCGGTCTTGGCCTGCACGATCTTGCCGTGCCAGACGATCGCGGTCGGCTTCTTCGCCATCGCGTCGGGCAGGCGCGCCCAGAACATGTCGGCGGCGCGGCCCTCGGTCGTGGCCTTCGCGTTCTTCGTGAGCGCGACCACCTGATCCCACGTCGTGTACCCGGTGGCGTCGGTGCCCTCGTACACGCGGGCCGACATCGGGCCGACCTCGCCCGCGACCGGCACCACCTTCGAGTCCGGGTGCGTGCCCGCGAGCCGGAACCACATGCGCCCGTCGTCGCTCCCTTCCAGCGTCATCCGGATCGGGGCGTTGCGCTTCGCGTCCGGGGTCCACACGGTCACGCGGTCGGTGCGCTTCAGGTCCTTCATGTCGATGCTCAGCACCTTCGGCGTCACCCCGTCCGGCTCGCTGAGCCACGCGGTCTTGCGGTCCTTGTCAATCGCCATCAAGGGGCTGTGGTCGATGGCGGTGTTGGTGGCGAGCGCGCCGGCGGGAAGCTCGCCGCTCTTGGCGGTGCCCTCGAAGACGCCGGTGTGCGGGCCGGTCTCGGTCAGGGTCGCGGTCACGGTGTCGCCGCTGGCCGCAACCAACTTCACCGTGATCTTGTCCGGCTGGTCGCTCACGTCGCGGTCGGCGTCCTTGACGCGCAGGTACATCAGGTTGCCGGGCTTGATCTGGTCCTTCGGGCGCTCGATCCCGACGCGCTTGTCGTCGGGCTTCTCGCCCATCGCCTCGCGCTCGAGCTTCTTGCCGAACGTCTCTTCATCGTCGTCGGTGATCTTGCCGCTGGCGATGTCGAGCCGGGCGTCGGCCGCGATGCGGATCTCTGCGTCCGGCAGCGGCGCGTCCTTGAACTCCTTCTTGAACTCCGGCGGGTAGTCGACGCGGATCACGTCCTTGCCGGTCAGTTGCAGGATGCGGTCGTTCTTGTTGGCCGCGCCGAGGCGCGTTTCGAGGTCGGCGCGGAACAGCCCCTTGCCCGCGCCGCCGCTGATGAGGTAGATCGTTTCGGTGTCGCCGCCGGGCACCGTGGTGACGAGCACCGGGATGCGGTTGTGCCCGCGGCTCACGCCGAGGTCGCTGTCTTGGACGACGATGGACAGCGGCTCGCCGGGCGTGTGGAACCGCTTGCTCGCGCGGCCCAGCCGCCCGACCGTGCGGAGCAGTTCGAGCTGATCGACGTACCGCTGCTCGGCCCCGTACACCTCGGACAGGTTGTACAGGGCTTGGTTGGCGAGGTCGATGTTCGGCACGCGCTCCAGCACGCTGCGGAAGATGGCGCGGGCCTCGTCGCGGTCCCCGCGGCGGCTGGCGAGCACGCCGCGCAAGAACTCGGCGCGGATCACGATGTCGCGGTCGCGGTTCCCGGCCAACCGCTCGAACACCTGTTCGGCCTGATCGTACACCTTCTGTTCCATGTACGTTTCGCCGATGCCGAAGTCGGCCTCGACCGCGAGCGGGGTCTTGCCGTAGCGGTTCAACAGCGTCGTGAACTCGGCGCGGGCGAGGTCGAACCGCTTCGACCGGAAGTAGTTCCGGCCCAGTAGCAGTTGCACGCGGGCCTTCTCACCGTCCTCCACTTCCTTCAGGTCGGCGTTCTTTATGAGCCACGCGCGCAGGGTGTCCTCGACGCGCGTGTGGTTGGCGTCGCCGCCGGCCGCGATGTGGTTCTCGCACACGAACACGAGCAGATCGACCGGCACTTCGGCCCGGTGCGCGTCGAACAGCTTCTGGTTGCCGAGGTACGTCTCGAACGCGAGCTTCTGGTCGCCGAGGCGCAGTTGCAGGGCCGCGGACAGCAGCGGGGCGATGGGCGACTTCTCGTCGATGACCGCGCCGCCGGCCGCGCCGAGCCGGGTGTAGGCTTGGGTCAGGATGTCGCGCCCGGTCTTGCGCCGGCCCTCGTCCAAGTTCGGGTGGTGGCCCAGCAGCCCGCTCATGATCGTGGCCGCGGCCATGTAGTCCTTGCGGGCGAGCGCGGACTGAACGTAGGGCGTGAGGTAGTCGAAGTCGGTCGCGTCGCCGTAGGTGATGACCGCGGTGTCGGCGAGCGCGAGCAACCGCTTCATGGGCGACACCTTCGCCGCCGGGTCTTCCACCTCCACGAGCGCCGCCTGCGCGACCATCGACGAGCGGTTCACGTTCAAATCGCGGACCAGAGTGAACAGTTTCACCTTCATCGCCGGCGTGATGACGACGACCTTCGGGGCGGCCGGGTCGACCTTGGCGTCGGGCGCGGGCGGCACGAACGCGCGGTACGTCGACACCCAGCCGGTCAGCGCGCTCCAGTCGTTCTCCGGGGCTTGGCCGCCGAAGGCGCGGTCGCGGACCTTGTCGGCCGCGGGCACCAGCAGCCGGGCCGCGGCGTCCACGTCGCCGGCCTTGACGAAGTAGTCGGCGCGCGTCGTCGCGAAGCTGAAGTGCCAGCCGCTGTCCTTCGCCACGAGCGCGTCGATGAACGCCGGCTTCTGCGCGTCCGGTTGGAGCGCGATGAGGCGGTGCGCGCACTGGTAGTAGTCGTGCGTGTCCGGGTTGCCGGTCATGGCGCGCTCCCAGCACTCCTTCGCCTCGGCCTTCATGCCCAGTGCCGTCAGCGTGTCGCCCATCGTGGCCGCGGAGCCGTTGTCGTAGCCGTGCTTGTCGAACATCTTCTTGGTCCACGCCCACGCTTGGGTGGCGACGGCGTTGTCCTTGAAGTGCCCGGCGGCGAGGAACAGCCGGCGCGCCGTGTCGCTGTTCGCGCCCGTCGGTTCCAACTTGAGCACGAGCGGGGCGGCAGCGCGGAACTCGGCCGGCTTGGTGAAGTCGGTTGCGTGTTGCAGGTACGCGACCGCGGCGTCGAACGAGGCCGGGAGCCGCGCGGCCCACGCCTTCGCCATGTCGATGCTCAGCGGGCGCTGCGCGTCGGGCGCGTAGTGCCGGTAGTAGTACTGCTGCTGGTAGTACAGGTCGTTCGCCACGTCGTCGGGGTACGCGGCCACGCGCCCGGCTTCGAGCAGCTTGGCGCGCGCGGTCGCCGATTGCGGGCTCCACGTGTTCGCGCCGACCGCGGTCTCGTAGGCGCTCCAGTCGGCGTTCACCGGTTCCTTGTTGGACGCCGCGAGTGCGACCTGCGCGGCCTGAGCGCGCTTGGCGAGGTCTTTGTTCGCCAAGCGCCCTTGCGCCCAGTTCGCCAGCGTGCCGCGGTACGTCGTGACCCACGGGAACTTGCGCCGGGCCTCGACCACGCGCGCCACGTCCGCGTTGAACTCGGCGTCGTCGGCCGCGGCGTCGAGCAGCCAGTTGATCGCGCCGGCGGTGTACCCGTCGTTGGAGGGGAACTGGAACGCCAGTTCGCGGGCCACGGCCTTCGCCGCGGGTACGTTCTGGGCGCGGTCGCGGAGCAGTTCCAGCGACAGCGAGTAGCGCAGCACCGCGGCGTTCGCGGGCGTGCTCTTAGCGACGGCGGCGCGCAGGGTTTGCTCGGCCGCCGCGAGGCGGTTGGCCTTCACGGTCTTGTCGGCGTCGCCCCCGAACAGCGCGGTGTACGCGGACGACGCGCTGTGCGAGCGCCCGTCGAACGGCAGCACGCCGGCCAGAATCTGCTCGGCGCGGGCCGGGTTCTTGTCCGCGGAGTAGGCGTTCGCGAGCCGCACCTGCGCCGCGAAGCGATCCGGGCGCGCCGGGAACTTCGTGTTGTAGTCGTTGACCACCGGCTCGAGGTCGCCGGGCTTCGGGTTGGTCTGAACGATCTGCTCGATCAGCCGCATGTGGAGGTCGGGCCGGGGCGGGTTGTTCGGCACGGCGAGGGCCGCGCGCCAGCTCGCGACCGCGTTGACGTGTTGGCCCAAGCGGTTGTAGTTCTCGCCCATGCGGGCGTGCAGGTATTGCAGGTAGTAGACCGTGGGCGGCGGACTTTTCGCGGCCAGCTTCGCGCCGACCGCGTTGGCCTTCGCCCACTGGCTGAGACGCTCGTGGGCCTCGACCGCGTACCACCCGACGTAGGTGGCCGGGCCGCCCGCGGGCAACTTGTCGAGCATCTCCTCGCCCAGCGCCGCGGCCTTCGCCAGCGACTCGGCGTTGTTGACGGCGAAGTAAATCGAGACGGCCTCGCGCCCGGCGCGGTACCCGTCCGGGGTGTTGCCGAGGCGCTTCCACTGCGCTTCGAGTACGGCCGCGGTCGCGAGGCTGTCGTTCGTCTTGCGGAGCAGCCGCGCGAGCCAGCGCTCGACCTCCGCGCCCGCCGGGTCGCCGGGGTGCCGCGCGAGGAACTGCCGCCCGGTGGCGATCAGTTCCTTGTTGCGCCCCGTCACGCGCAGGCCGTCGATCAGCTTCAGCATGGCCTCTTTGTGCCGCGGGTGCGTCGTGTGCTGGGCCACGAACGTCTGGCCGGTGCGCACCAGCCCGAACGGGCGGCCGTGCTCGTGGTACAGGTCGATGAGCTTCAGTTGCAGCTCCGCGCCCTCTTTGCTGGTGGCGCTCGTCTTGGCGAGCTGCGTTTCGAGCGCCGCGGCCTGCTTGCCGACGGCGTCGATCTCGCCGTCCATCGGCGCTGGCTTGTCCTTGTCACCGGGCTTAGGCTGCGTGTGCGCGATGCCGACGCCCAACAGGGCGAGGACGAGGCCGGCGAGCGCGAGTTTGCGATAGTACATATCGTGGTGCCGAATATCGGTGAGAAAGCAGGGGACAGGGGACAGGGGACAGGGGACAGGGGGCAGAGGACAGAGGGACGTTCTTTCTGTCCCCTGTCCCCTGTCCCCTGACTCAGTGCCCCGCTTTCCGGAGCGCTTCGCTGATCTTCTTGGCGTCGGGGGCGAGCGGACTTTCGGGGAAGTCGGCGATCATCTGGTCGAACTGCTTGCGGGCCTCGGTCTTCTTGTCGAGCCGGTACAGGCACCGCCCGTAGTTGAACAGGATCACGTCGAGGAACTTGGCGTCCGGGTGCGTGCGGAGGACGCTCTCGAACACGTCGATGGCGCGGGCGTAGTCCTTTTGCACGTAGTAGTAGTTCGCCATCTTCGCGACGGCCTCGCCCACGCGCCCGCTGTCCGGGTACTTGTCGAACACCTTCTTGTACTCTTGGAACGACTGGTCGAAGAGCTGCGCCGCCTGCGCGCCGTCCGCCCCCTTCGCCATTTCCTCGTAGCACTCGGCGATGCCGTACTGGGCCTCGCCGCGGAGCGGGCTTTTCTCCAGCCGCAGCACGCTGGTGTAGATGCCGATGGCCCGCTGCATCTGGTTCTGCTTGCGCGCGACTTGTGCCAGCGAGATTAGGGCCGCGTCCACGAACTCGCTGTTGGGGAACTCGCGCTGGAGCCGCTGGCTCATCGCCGCCGCGAGGTCGAGCTTGTCCATCTCGAAGTAAATCTTCCACAGTTGGACGTAGGTCTCTTCGAGGGTGCGCCCGCCGAGCTTCGCGGCGTCGGTGCTGATCTCCTCGCACAACTTCATCGCCTGTTCGTACTTCGAATCGGCGTGCTGCTTGAGGCCGAACTCCTTGTAGCGGTTGCCGATGTTGGTCAGCGCGCTCGCGGTCTTGAGTTGCGTCTTGACGTGCAGCTCGCGGTCGGAAATCTGCGTCTGCGACACGCGCACGCTGCCGAGGCTGCCCTCGACGACGCGGGCCTTGAACACCACCGTGCGGGCCTCGCCGGTCGCGTTCCGCGCGTCCTGATAGGTGAACACGACGAGGTCGTTCGGCTGCGCCTGAAGCACCTGATCGTCGGCCTTCACCACCTCGGCCTTCTCGATGGCGACGACGGCGCGAAACGTGCCGCTGTGGATGGTGCCGTCGTCTTCCGGCGGTTTCGGCGCGGGCGGCATCGGCGGCGCGACCGGGTCTTTCTTCGGCTCGTCCTTCTTGGGTTCGTCCTTCTTCGGCTCGCCGTCTTTCTTGGGTTCGCCGTCCTTCTTCGGCTCCTCGACGGGCGGGATCACGACCGGCAGCGACTCCGGCGCGGCGCGGACGATCTTCGCTTCCGTCAGGATCACATCGACCTTGTCGATCTTCTTGAAGCGGTCGAGCTTGTTGGGGTCGGCCTTGCCCGGCATCGGGGGCACGCCGCCCGGCCCGGCTTCGGCGGCCAACTCCTCCGGCGTCTTCTCGCGGTACACCTCGACGGTGCCCTTCACCACGTCCGCGCCGTCGGTCAGGTCGAAGTCGGCGTCGATTACTTGCAGGTGAATGTTCTTGCCGAGCACGACGCCTTGGAGCGTCTCGGAGTACGCCCCGTCCACGACGGTCGCGCTCGCGGTGCCGACGACCGGGATCTCCTTGATGACGAGGTTCTCCTTGCCGCCGGCCGCGGTGTGCAGGTCGCGGTAGGAAATCTTGACCGTGTCGCCGCCCTTGATCTCGAGCCGCCCGTTGCCGGGCTTCGGCTTGCCGAGCGCGGTGGGGATCGTGCCGATCACGACGCGGACGTTGCGGCCGATGGGCACGCACTCGACGGTTTCCACGTCGCCGCTGGCGCTCTCGACCTTCACGGCCACGGTCTTCCCGGCCTCGAGCGCCGCGAGGTCGGCGTCCTCGACGCGGACGAACAGGCGCTTGCCGGCTTCGAGCAGTTCGGGGATCGGTTTCTGGCCGTCCGGGGTCGCCTCCGGGGGCGGCAGCGCGGTGCCGACGCGCTCCAGCGCGGAAATGGCCCGGCTGTAGTGGCCCTGCTTGAAGTGGCCGAGTCCGATGTAGTAGTACGCGGCGTTCACCTGCGGGCTGACCGGGAACTTCTCGATCACGTCTCGCATGTACTTGAAGCACTTGCCGTAGTTGCTGGCCTCGTAGTAGCACACGCCGACCTTGAGCGTGGCCTCGGCGCGCAGTTCTTCGCTGGGGTTCTCCTCGCTCGCGGCCGACTCGAAGAAGGTGCGGGCGCGGTCGTAGGCCCGCTCCTTCGTGAGCATGTGGTTGCCGAGCTTGAGGTGGGCGTCGAAGCGGACCTTGCTGCGCGGGTAGCGCTCGATGACCGACTGCCACACCTCGACGGCCTTCGCAGTCTCGCCGGCCTCGAGGCGCGCGTCGCCGGCTTCGAGCAGCTTGCGCGCGGCCCGGTCCTCGACGATGGACCCGCGCTCCGGGCCTTTCTCTTTGTCCTTGTCTTTACCCTTCCCGTCCTGAGCGTCGGGCGCTCCGTAGCTCTGAACGAGCGCGAGCGCCACGGCCCCGAGCACCAACGCGGACAGGAGCAGGCGCGATCGCGGAGCGGCGCGGGTCATATGTGGCTCGGCGTAGTGGAGTGCGTTCGGGTCGGGGCGGGCGCGTTCGGGGGGCGCGGTTCGGGCACCGTCCGAGCGGGGGCAGCAGAATCCCGCGGTTGGACGGCCGGTGGCCCGAAATAGTTCCGTGGGGGAATAGTAGACTCGTTGCGCAATAGGTGTTGGTTCAGTCGCACTTCGGCCAGACGATCCTGTGTGGTCGTTACCCGTACATCCGGTTGTGGAGTCCGGCGACGTTCTTCATCATCACCGTGTGACGACGGGGCG
>VGZJ01000193.1 GCA_016872595.1 Planctomycetota bacterium | reverse complement strand
CGCCGCCGCGGCGCGGGCGTCGGCGGCCGAGGCGTGCCAGTTCACGAGGCCCGGTGTGACGCGCGGGTTGTCCTCGCGCGGGGCCGGCTTCTGGGTGGTCTCGGTCGGCGCGGCGGTCGCGCGCGGCGAGTGGCCGACGGCGAGCGCGGTCGCGACCGCGGCCAGCGCCGCGGTGAGCCAAGCGAGGGGGCGGACCATGACGACCTCCCGAACGGAAGGGTGCAACACCTCCGAACGCGGCCCGCCGCGCGACTTGCGCGCGAATCGTGCGATTCCCGCGCTCACCGCGCCCGCGGTTCCGCGCCCATCAGGTGGCGGACGAAGAAGTCCATGCGGCGGCGGTTGCCGTAGGGCTGTTCGCCCGCGCCGTGCCCGCCGCCGGGCACCACGAGTAGGTCGAAGTCCTTGTCCGCTTTGATGAGCGCGTTGGCGACCTGCATCGTGCTCGCCGGATCGACGTTCCGGTCCAGTTCGCCCACGACGAGCATCAACTTGCCCTTCAGGTTCTTCGCCTGCGTCACGTTGGACTGCTCCGCGTAGTGCGGGCCGACCGGCCACGACATCCACATCTCGTTCCACCAAATCTTGTCCATGCGGTTGTCGTGGCACCCGCAGTCGCTGACGGCGACCGTGTAGAAGTCGCCGAACGCGAGCAGCGCGCGCGTGCTGCTCTGCCCGCCGGCGCTGCCGCCGAAGATGCCGACGCCCTTCGACAGGTCCAGTTCCTTGTGCGTCGCGGCGGCGGCCTTGATCCACGCGATGCGGTCGGGGAACCCGCTGTCGCCGAGGTTCTTCCAGCACACGTCGTGGAACGCCTTGCTGCGCCAGTTCGTGCCCATCCCGTCGATCTTCACGACGACGAAGCCCAGTTCGGCCATGCGCTGTTCGTAGGGCGCGGGGCTGAACGACTTGCGGACGTGGTGGTCGTGCGGCCCGGCGTAGATGTGCTCGACGACGGGATACTTCTTCTTCGGGTCGAAGTTGGACGGGCGCACGATGTAGCCGTGGATGGGCGTCTTACCGTCGCGCCCCTTCGCCACGAAGCGCTCCGGGTAGCGCCAGCCGGTCTTCAGCAGCGCGCTCGCGTCGGCCGCTTCGAGGTCGCACACCTTCTTGCCGTCGCTGGCGCGGCGCAGCTCCGTGACCGGGGGCAGATCGACGCGCGAGTAAGTGGCGATGAGGAACTTGCGATCCGGGGAGAACTCGACGTTCAGCACCGGCCGGCGGTTCTGATCGAAGCTCATGTGCGTGCCGTCGCCGCCGGTGAGCTTCGTGAGCTCGGTGCCGTCGAACTTGACCCGGCACAGGTGGACGTGGTACGGGTCTTGGTCGGCGTGTACGCCCATCGCCCAGAACCACACTTCGCGGGCCTTCACGTCGACGCGGTCGACGCGGCGCACGACCCATTCGCCCGTTGTGACGTTCCGCGCCTTGCCCGTCTTCAGGTCGATGAGGTACAGGTGGTTCCAGCCGTCGCGCTCGCTCATCCACAGCGCTTCGTTGGTTTCGTCGAGGTATTGGAGGTAGAGCTTGTTGGTGTAGTCGAAGAACGTCTTGCACTCCTCGTTCACAACGGCCGTAACTTTGCCGCTACCGGTGTCGATGGCGAGCAGCCGCATGACGCCGTGGCCGCGCTGGTTGTAGGTGAAGTAGAAGCGCGTGCCGTCGGCGCTCCAGTGCTCGTTGCCGACGCTCCACGGGTTCGGGAACAGCTCGTCGCTGACCGCGATTTCCTTCTTGTTCTCCACGTCGAACAGGTGCGGCTTCGGCAGCGGGATCGCGTCGCCGGGCTTGAGGTAGAAGTACGTCGAGGTGAGCGGCTGGAGCTGGTCGCGCGGTGACGACTCCACGAGCGTGACCTTGCGGTCGCCGCCGGCTTTTGTGCGAATCGCGATGAGGCGCTTCGAGTCGGGCGACCACGACAGGCGGCCGTAACCGTCGTCAGCCTTGCCGTCTTTGCTGAGTTGGGTTTCTTGGCTCGTCTTCACGTCGCGGAGCCAGACGTTGTTGTCCTTCACGAACGCGGCCCACTTGCCGTCCGGCGACTCGCCCGGCCCGCGCCGCGGCTGGAGCGCGCGAATGAACGCCGCGTCCTCGTCTCCCATTTCCGCGGCTTCGTCCCTGCCGCCGAACCCCTTCTTCTTGGGCGCGGGCGGCTTCGCGTCCTTCGGCAGCTTGTCCTGCGTCACGACCTCGCGCGTGCCCTTCACCGCGTCCACCAGCACGAAGTCGCCCTTCGCGTTTTGATACCAGAACTGGGTGCCATCGGGCGTCCAGTTCGGGGCGACCTTCGCGGACGTGACTTTGCCCGCGGTCCACTTGCCGACCGAGTTGGCGCGGTCGTAGTCGTCTTTGGTGCCCTGCGCCGCGGCCAGCGGCGCGAGGGCGAACAGCAGCAAGAAAGCGCAAGGGCGCATGGCAGCGGCTCCGCGGAGATGGGGGAATCGTTCCGTCAGCTTATGCGGCGAGAATCGCGCGCGGAACCGTCGAATTGGGACGACCCGGCGGGAACCGAACCCGTGCGGGCCGGCGCGTGTCCCTTTCGCGCGACCCGTCCGCACTCACCTCGACCACAGGAACCGCCATGCCCGCTCCGAAGATCGAACTGTTCCCGCTCCGCCCGGCCGTCCGCACCGACGCGCCCGTTACGCTCGACGTTCTGGTCCGCATCACGCCGCCCGCGGTGGAGGCGCGCGGCGCGCGCCCGGCCCTGAACTTGGGGCTGGTGATCGACCGCTCCGGCTCCATGCAGGGCGCGAAGATCGCTTACGCGCGCGAGGCCGCGGCGTTCGCCGTTAAGGAACTGGCGGCGACCGACCGCGTCGCCCTCACGGTCTTCGACGACCACATCGACACCACGTTCCCCAGCGCCCCGGCCGCCGACCGCGCGCGGCTCCTCGAACTGATCGAGCGCATCGTTCCCGGCGGCAGCACGGCTCTGCACGGCGGCTGGGCCGAGGGCGCGAAGCAGGTGGGCGACAACCTCGTTCCCGGCGGGCTGAACCGCGTGCTGCTCCTCTCGGACGGGCTGGCGAACGTGGGCGAGAGCCGCCCGGACGCCATCGCCACCGACGTTCACGCCCGCGCCGCGGGCGGCGTCACCACGACCACCATCGGCCTCGGCAACGACTACAACGAAGACCTGCTCGAAGCGATGGCGCGCGCCGGCGACGGGAACTATTACTACGTCGAAAGCCCGGCGATGCTGCCGGCGCTGTTCGCCGCGGAACTGCAAGGGCTGACCGCGACCACCGGCACCGACGTGACGCTGGCCGTCGAACCCGGCCCCGGCGTGACCGGGCCGGACGTGCTGAACGAACTGGACGCGACCGAAGACGGGCGCGTGCGGCTCCCGAACCTCGTTGCCGGGTTCCCGGTGCTCGTGGTGCTGCGGTTCGTCGTGCCGCCCGCGACCGGCGAACAGCGGGTGTGCGCGCTGCGGCTCGAATGGGCCGCGCCGGGCGAAACGGCCCGCGGCACCGCGACCGCCGGGCTGGTGCTCCCCGCGGTGCCGGGCGCGGCGTACGACGCGCTGGCCCCGGACCTCGAAGTGCAGGAGCGGGCCGCGCTGCTCGCGGTGGCCCGGCTCAAGAAGCAGGCGACGCGCGCGCTGGAGCGCCACGAGGTGGCCGAGGCCCGGCGGCTGCTGGCCGAGGCGCGGGCGGTGCTGGTCGCGCTCGCCCCGACCGCCGAGGTGACGGCGGAGTTGCAGTCGATTTCGGAGATCGACGCGCAGATCGAGCGCGGCGACTTCGCCGGGTCCGCGAAGCGGGCCAAGCACGAGGCGTACCTGCGCCACTCCAGCAAGCCGTACGCCCGCCCGGACAACCAGTCGTAAGGTGTAGTCGTGCGACCGGGGCGCGCCGCTCACGCGCCCCGGTCGGGTTCGCCGGGCATCCGTGCGTAAGACTCGCGCCTACCGGCGGACGGGCGGCGCGGGCGGCGGCAGGCGCACCTCGACGAGCGGCGTGCGCACCAGCCCGCCCCACACCGGCGGCGCGTCCGGGTCGGCGCGCTCGACCTTCTTCTCTTCCAACTTTTGGAGCCGCTGCCCCGCGCCGCGGGGCAGTTCCACCTCCTTCGCCGCGACCACCACCGCGAGCCGCGCCGTATCGCCCCCGCCCAACCGCTCGCGCCAGTCACTCGGTAGCGCGACATCGAGCGTCAGCGGGGTAACGTAGCGGTCGCTGAGGCGCTTCAGTTCGGCCTGCTTCTCCTCGGCCTCGAACGGCACCGCGCCCTCGCCGCGGTCGGGCGTCAGCACTTGTAGGTACAGGCGCGGCAGGTCGTCAAAGCGGACCCGCTCGTGCGGCGGCACCGCGCGCAGCGTGACCGCGACGCGGTCGCCCTCCCGGTACGGCTTGAACTCGATCCACGCCTCGACGAGCGCGTCGGCCGCGGGGATCGCGCGGGCGTCGGGGACGTACGCGCCGCCCGGCCCGACCGCGAGGCCCGACTCGAACTGCCCGGCGTACAGCGACGAGAGCCGGCCGTCGCGCACGAACGCCCCGGCGCGGAACCCGTCGCCCTCGTCGTCGTCTTCGAGATTGTGGTTCAGGTGGAAGAACCGGGCGCGGTCGGGCTTGGCGGGCGCGGCCGGCTTCGCGCCGGGGTTGGGCAGCACGGTGAACCGCACCGGCGCGGACGCGAGCTTGCCGCACCGCCAATCGACCTCGTACTCGCCCGGCGCGAGGCCGCCGGCGACGCGGTTCAGGTCGCCGCGCACGCAGTAGAACCCGTCCGCGGGCACATCGACGAGCGACCCGCCGCCGCAGTTGGTGCTCGCGGCCAGCCCCTTCAGCGCGCTCTTGCCGGTGGTGCGGTCGCGCACGTCGAAGCCCATGCCGCCGCCGTGGAACTCCGGGTACCCGCCGGACGGGTCCATCCGCGAGCCGAGGCGCAACGTGGTGTCGCGGTTGTTGCGAAGAACGAAGTAGGCGTACACGGGGTCGCCGGCGCGGGCGCGCGCGGCGGGCACGACGACGGCGAGATCGTAGCGGTTGGCCGGGCGCGGCTTCGCGGGCGCGTCCGGCTTGCGCCGGTCCTCGATGACTCTCTCCTCGATCACCGCGTCGTCGGCCCAATCCCGGTCGCCGTCGCGCTTCGGTGCGGCGCGGGTGTCGAACGTGACCGTCTCGAGTTCGGCGCGCGACAGCACGCCCTTCGCCCCGAACTCGCTGGGCGGCTTGGGCGGCACCGGCGCGGCCACGAGCGCCGGCAGCGTTGCCAGCGCGACGAGCAGAAGGAACCGGGTCATGGGAGCGCTCCACACGGGCGGCCCCCACCGTACCGCGCCGCGGGGCGGGTCGCACGCGCTCGGCGCGCGGTCATTACGCTCGCGTTACAGGCCGGCGCGTCACTTCTTGCCCTTCCGCGCGCCCTTTTTCGGCGCGCGGCTCTCGAACAGCCGCGCCACGGGCACCGCGAACCCCGGCAGCACGTCGCCCCGGTCAGCGTGTCGGCCGCGGTCAGCGTCTTCTTGCGCTTCGGGTTCGCCTTCGGGTACACGTCCACTTCCTTGCGCTCCGGGTCGATGTACCACACCAGCTTCACGCCCGCCTTCGCGTACTCGTCGAGCTTGATCGCCATCTCGCCCGCCGAGTTGCCGGGGCTGATCACCTCAACGGCCAAGTCCGGCGGCACTTCGAGGAACGCGCCAGCCGGGTTCTCGATCACGTCCGTGTCGTCGACGCGGTCCCAGCGGATGAACGACACGTCCGGGACTCGCACGAGGTCGAGTTTGAAGCGGATCTGCGCTTGTGCGCCGAACACGTCGCCGATGTTGTTCGTGTCGAGGTCCGCTCCGATCAGGCGGATGAGTCGCGTCCCGATGCGGTCGTCGTTGAAACCCATCGGCTTCTCCACGAGGATGCCGTCCACGAGTTCTCAGGCACGCCCGTCGGTGACGGAACCGTCCAACAGATCGAGCGCGGACGCGGTGCCGGGCGCGGGGAACGACAGGATGCGCGCCTCCGGAACGTTCCCCAATCGTGCCTGAACGTCGGCGATGGTGGGGAACTTCGTCCGGGGCTTGGCGGCGACGGCAGTAGCCGGCATAGGAGCGCTCCGAGGGTGGGACACGGGCATTGTGACGCGGTTCGCCTCAGGGCGAAAGGGGGATCGGCGGAGCGCCGGGCCACGTCTCGTCTCCGGAAACAGGGTTGACCGCGACCGCGCCGCGGGCGACACTGGCCCCATGACGCTGAACCGGCGCGCGTGGCTGAAACTCGGCGGTCTGGGCCTCGGGGCGCTCGCCACTGGCCCGGCCCCGACCGTCGCGCGGCTGCTGGCCGCCGCCGAGCGCGGCCCGCGCCCGGACCCGGACTTCAGCGTCATCCTGTTCTGGGCCAACGGCGGGCCGAGCCACCTCGAAACCTTCGACCTTAAGCCCGACGCGCCGGCCGAGATCCGCGGGCCGTTCAAGCCCACCGCGACGAACGTGCCCGGCGTGCGCATCTGCGACAAGCTGCCGGCGCTCGCGAAGATCGCCGACAAGTTCGCGATTGTCCGCAGCCTGCACCACACGCGCGGCGAGCACTCCGGCGGCACGCACCGGTTCCTCACCGGCTACTCGTCGGTCGCCGCGAACCTGCAAGACTCCGAATACCCGGACGTCGGTTCCGTGGTGGCGAAGCAGTTGGAGGGGCGCGCCGGCGAGGTGCCGCTGTACGTCTCGAACACGAAGTTCTACGGCAGCGGGCCGGCGTACTTGGGGCCGAGCGCCGCGCCGTTCATGCCCGCGGCCAACCCCGTCACCTCGACCGGGGCCAACGCCTACGACCCGGTCCCGCTCGCGCTCGCCGGGGCGAACCGGGCCGGGCTGAGCATCGACGCCGACGGCGCGGTCGAGCTGCGCGGGCGCGACGACCTGCGCCGCGCGCTGGAGGCGCTGCCGCGCGCGCTCGACGACCGCACCGGCCCGGCCGCGGCGTTCGGCAAGCACCAGCGCCGGGCCGTGGACCTGCTCGCCGGCCCCAAGACCCGCGCCGCCTTCGACCTCTCGCGCGAGGACGCGCGCACGCGGGCGCGGTACGGCGATTCCGACTGGGGTCGCGACCTGCTCACCGCGCGGCGGCTGGTGGAGGCCGGCGCGCGGTTCGTGCAGTGCCAAGCCAACATGAAGATGCGCCCGGCTACCGGGCGCATCACGACGTGGGACGACCACTCCGTGAACTGCGACATCTTCCGGGCCTACGAGGAGCGGTTCCCGGTGCTGGACCGCGCCGTGTCGGCGCTGATCGAAGACCTGTACGCGCGCGGACTGAACCGGAACGTCCTGTTCCTGTTCTGTGGCGAGTTCGGGCGCACCCCGCGGATCGCGTACCAAGACGAGAGCCGCCGCCCCGGGCGCGACCACTGGCCGCGCGCGATGAGCGTGCTCGCGGCCGGCGGCGGGCTTCGTATGGGCCAAGTGATCGGCGCGACCAACGCCCGCGGCGAGGAACCCACCGATCGCGCGCAAGACAGCAACGCGCTGCTGGCGACGATCTACGCGCGGTTCGGGATCGACCCGCGCGCGATGCAGCACGACCGCGCCGGCCGCCCCATCCCCGTCCTGCCCGAAGCCGAACCCATCGCCGAACTGATTGGTACGAAGTGAAGGCGCGCGCCCCCTACTTCTTCGGTTCGACCGCGGCCGGCTTGAAGGTCGCGAGGTCCGGGAGCTTGACCCGCACGCCGTCCTTCGGCACGTCGCGCTTCGCGGCCCACACAATCGCGTTCAGGATCAGCGTGCGCAGGTCGTCCACGAGCCAACTGCGGTAGAAGTGCGGCATGACCACGCCGGCCCCGCGCCCGCCGTCGGCGCGCTCGACGGCCCACGCCACGATTTCGCGGTTCGGCTTCTCCGGCGGCAGCATCGCCGTTGCCACCGCGACGACGTTCTTCGCCGGTCCGTCCTTACCGAAGTAGTTGTTGATGTACGGCTCGTCGTGCAGCGTGAACGCCTTCCAGCCGCGCGATAGCGGGTGGTCGCCCTTACCCGGCTCGACCGTCGCTTCCTTAAAGACGCGCGCCACCGACTTGTGGTGATTGCAGCGCGTGGCGAAGTAGCCGCCGGTCCAGTGCAGCAGCGGGTGGGCGCCGTCGGCGGCGACGTGCTTGGCTTCGAGGCCGGTGGCGTAGTGGAGGCACACGACGCCGCAGCCGCGCGCGGCCATCGCGCCGAGGTGCTTCATCGCGGTGTCGCGGTTGGGCATCACTTCGGGCGGGAACAGGTCGCCGATGAACACGACCGCCGCGCCGTCGGCGAACGCCTTGTCGCCGTTCGCGGGCCACTCGGTCACCACGTCGGCCCGAAGCATCGGCACGGCGTCGAGGCAGTGCTTGAGGAGCCGGGCGCCGGCGGCGACCTCGTGGGTACCGGGCGGGTGCGCGCTCGGCCCGACCACAACGAGGACGCGGGCCGCGCCGTCGGCGGCGGGCGCGAGCGGGGCGAGCGCGGCGGCGGCGGTGCCCGCGAGCGCGGCGCGGCGGGTAATCGCGGGGGTACTCATGGCGGGCTCCGGTGAGTGCGGCGAACCCGCAGCTTACCGCCGCGCGCCGGCCGCGGTCAACCGTCGGGCTTCGCGCCCTTTCGGTTGCACTTCGCGCGCGGATCGGGTCGAATACACTCTCCCGCCTCCCGCTCTCCCCCGGTTCCGCTATGCTCAGACTCGTTTCCTCGGATCGCCTCGACCGCCGCGAGTGGCTCCGCGCCGGGGCCGTCGGCCTCGGCGGGCTGACGCTCCCGCAACTGTTGACGCAGCGCGCGACCGCCGGTACGAAGCCGGCGCGCGCGAAGTCGGTCATCATCTTCGGGCTGACCGGCGGGCCGGCGCAGCACGACACGTGGGACCCGAAGCCCGACGCGCCGGCCGAAATCCGCGGGCCGTTCGGCAGCACGCAGTCGCGCACCGTCGGCCTGCGCGTCGGCGAACTGATGCCGCTGACCGCGGCCCTGACCGACAAGATCGCGGTGCTGCGCGCGGTCGTCACCAACGACAACGCGCACTCGTCCAGCGGCTACCAGATGCTGACCGGGGTGCCGCACGTGCCGCTGAACGCGGAGAGCGCGACCCCGAAGCCGCCCAACAACCAGCCGTCGCTGGGGGCGATGGTGCGCTACCTGCGCCCCGCCGTCGGCGGGCTGCCGTCCGCGGTCACGGTGCCCGAACACATCTGGAACGACGGCAACTTCCCGTGGCCCGGCCAAGACGCCGGTATTCTCGGGCGCAAGCACGACCCGTGGCTGATCCACTGCGACCCGAACGACGCGAAGTTCAAGATCGGCGCGCTCGCGCCGCCCGACGACGTGCCCGCGGCACGCCTCGCCGAGCGCCAGAGCTTGCTCGGCGGCATGAACCGCTTGCCCGCAACTTTCGAGACGTTCGACGCGAGTACGCGGAAGGCGTTCGAGCTGGTGGCGAGCGGCGCGGCACGGGCCGCGTTCGACATCGACCGCGAGTCGCCGAAGCTGCGCGAGCGCTACGGCCGCAGCCGGTACGCACAAAGCGCGCTTCTCGCGCGCCGGCTGGTCGAAGCCGGCGTGTCGCTCGTTCAGATCAACTGGACGCGGATCGCGAACCTCGAAAATCAGGGCGGTTGGGACACGCACGCCAAGCACAACCAGAGCGCCAAAGGGTTCCTGATGCCGATGATGGACCGCGCGTTCTCGGCGCTCATCACCGACCTCGACGCGCGCGGCTTGCTCGATGAAACGCTCGTGGTGTGGTTCGGCGAGTTCGGCCGTACGCCGAAGTTCAACGGGAACGGGGGCCGCGACCACTGGGGCCACGTCTTCAGCCTCGCCCTGTGCGGCGGCGGCATCCGCGGCGGTGTGGTGTACGGCACCAGCGACAAGCAGGGCGCGTACCCCATCGACGGGCGCGTCGAACCGCGCGACCTGATCGCTACGGTACTCGACCGCCTCGGCTTCCCCGACGCCGAACTGCGCGACGCCGAGGGCCGCCCGTTCCCCGCCACCCGCGGCAGCGTGATTAGGGCGATTGTGTGACGCGAGAAATCTTGCGAAAGTTGCAAATCCGCTCGCGCCCGTGGCGAACCTCTCGGTAAGGCCCATACCCGACTCGCGCCAAAGGTGCCCCCGTGCTCGGCTTTATGAAGTGCGTCGTCGAAGGAATCGCGGCCGTGGGCGTCGGCGGGCTGCTGACGGAGTTCGTGCCGGGCGGCAAGTACGTCAAGGCCGTGGCCGCGCACGCCATCAAACGGTGGCGCGAGAAGAACGCCCGGAAGAAGCTCGAAGACGAATTGAAGGAAATGGTCGCGCCACAGGTGGACGCGGCCGTCGAAGCCCGGCTCGCGCGGCAAGCCGTGGAAGAGGCCGCGCCGCACCTGCTGCCGCGCGAAAAGGACTTGGTCACTCAGTTCATCGCGGCGATGCCGGAGGCCGCACGCACGTCCTTCAAGCGCAAGGACGACCCCACCGGCACCAGCCTGCCGTGGGGCTACGAGATCAATGACGAGGACGACGTGGTGAAGGTGCTGCCGCAGCACGCGCCGCGGTTCGTGCCGGGCGAGTGGGTTCCGGGGCGCGAGGACAACTGGAAGCTCGAAAAGCGGCTCGGCGGCGGCGGGTTCGGCGAGGTGTGGCTCGCGCGGCACGTCTTCAACCGGCGCGAGCTGCCGCGCGCGGTCAAGTTCTGCACCGACGAGAAGGCCAAGCGCAAGCTCGTGACGCACGAGAAGGCCGTCATCGAGCGCGTCATGCAACACGTCGGCGACCACCCCAACATCGTGCCGCTGCTCGAATGCAACCTCGGCGGCGACGCCCCGTGGCTCATGTACGAGTTCGTCGAGGGGACGACGCTCGCGAGCACCATTCTGGGCTGGCAGAAGCTCGCTCCGGCCGACCGCCTCGCCCGCGCGGTGGCCGTGCTGCACCCCATCGCCTCGGCCCTCGCCCGCGGCCACGCCGTCACCCCGGCCGCCGTCGTTCACCGCGACCTCAAGCCCGCGAACGTCCTCATGGCCGGCGGCGTCCCGCGTGTCACCGACTACGGCATCGGCGGCACCGCCGTCGAGTACCTGCTCGCCGAAGAGAAGGTCGGCACGCTGGCCTCACAGATCGAGCGGTTCCCGTCCATGCTGCGCGGCTCGTACAGCCTCATGTACTCCAGCCCGCAGCAGCGCGACGGCGACAAGCCCCACCCGCGCGACGACGTTCACGCGCTCGGCGTGCTCGCCTATCAAGCCCTCATCGGCCGCGTCGACAAAGAGGTGAAGGGCAACTGGCGCGACCGGCTCGAGGCCGACGGCGTGCCGGCCCAACTGGTGCGGCTCATCGGCCGCAGCACGTCGGACGAGTTCGACGACCGCCCCACCGATGCCCGCGAGTGGGAGAGCGTGCTCGACGAACTGATTCCGACCGCCGAACTGTTCGAGGAGCCGCGCCCTCTGCCGAAGCCGAAGGCGGCTTCGCCCGCGCCCAAGCCCGTTCCCGCGAAGCCGCAAGCGGCCCCTGCTCCCAAGTCGCCGGCGCGAAAGGGCGGCGACATCATCGAGTTCCCCATCGGTCGCCGGCTGACGATGCCGTTCTGCTGGATTCCCGCCGGTACTGCACAGCTCGGTTCGCCGCTTGCGGAGCAGAACGCCATGATCGAGGCCGTGGGCAGCCGCCCGGACTGGCTCGCGGCGGAAAGCGAGGCCCGGCGCGGCGAGTTCACCACAAAGGGCTTCTGGCTCGCCAAGTACCCCGTCACACAGGCCGAGTGGTACGCCCTCATGGGCGACTCGCCCAGCTACTTCATGGCCGGCAACGCGGGCGCGGCTGAGGTGAAGGGCATCGACACGACGCGGTTCCCCGTCGAACAGGTGTCGTGGGACATGATCCGCGCGAAGGGCGGGTTCCTCGACAAACTCAACGCGCTGGGCGGCACGGAGAAGGTCTTCGGCAAGGCATCAACGTTCGCGCTGCCACCCCCTATTTCCCAGATGACCTTCGACTTTCGGCATGGCATGTGCGCCGGAACCCTGGGATTCCCAGCGTTTCTGCCTCTTTCCTGCCGAAATGACCGAGGAACCCAATGGGTGACCGCCGAAATGACCCCCTGCGTGTGGATTTCGACCGCGAGATCAAGTTGGAGTTCCACGGCTCGACC
>VGZJ01000192.1 GCA_016872595.1 Planctomycetota bacterium | reverse complement strand
GTTGAGGGTGATGAGGATTCTCGACTCGCCTGCGGAACCGATGTGGCCGTGCGAGTTCAGACCCGGCCGCGGTGGTCAGCCGAAGTGGGACGTCACGGGGACGTCCGGGTTCTCGGCGACGTGGACCCAGACGTGGACGTGCGGGAAGCCGCGGAAGTACCAGACGAACGCCGGCCCCTCCACCCGCCAGTTGTCCCACTCCCCGTCCTTGCCGAGCGTGCGCTCCCAGTAAAAGGTGAGGCGGCACTTCTCCAACCCGCCCTGCTTGTCGAGGCAGGCGGAGACCCGCTCCCGGTACGCCTCGCGGTACGGCTCCAGCATCGCCGCGAGCACCTTGCGCATCGCGTCTTTCTGGTCGCGGGTCATCTCGCTGATCGGCAGCCCGGGCAGTTCGGCCGACTTCGCGCCGCGGAACCGCACGTCGGGTTCGAGCGCCCGGTCGACCTTGCTCTCGGGCAGGACCGGGGTGCGGTCGATCTTCCCGTCGAACTCGTAGTACGGCATCCCCTTCTCGACGACCGCGAGTTTCTGCTGTTTGCCGTCGAGCATCCGGTAGACCTTGTGAGCCTCCTGCGCTTGGTACCAGAAGATGTTGCCGGGGTGGCCGGGCTTCTCGTGGAACCCGCTCGGCTGGTGCCCGTGGCAGATCGCCCCTCCGAACGCGACCGGCGCGTCCTTCTCCCGCCCGGCCCGGAACGTCAGGTGGAACCCGGAGATGACGCACTGGCACTTTCCCGTCCCGGGGGTGCCGAAGATGGCGATCTTTCGGTCCTCGGTCCACGCCTTGCCGGTGTCGTCCTTCGCCTGCCGCTCGAGCTTCGCCGCCCACCCCTCGGCCAGGACGCTGTTCAGCACGTCGCCGACGAGGGCGCGCTGATCGGGGGTCAGGTCGCCGATCTTCACCGGCGAAACGGCCCAGTTGTTCGTCACGTGCAGGCGGAGCGGCAGCCCGCCGTACCCGCCCTTCTTGTCCCAGTCGAAGCACATGACCCTCCGCTGGGCGGCGGTCAGCGACTCGTACAGTGCGGCGACGGCCTTGTCCGCGGTATCGTCGGCCGCGCGAGCCGGCGCAGGTGTTCCGAACGCCGCGCCGCCCGCGAGGGCCCCCGCGGCGCGCAAGAAGGTTCGGCGGTCGGGGGTGGAACTTGGCGTGGTCATGTCGGACCCCATGCCGGGGTGGAAACCAACGGAACTCGCGGCGGGTGCCCCGGCGCGGAACACCGGCGTCATTCCAACGGCTTGACCCGGATGCGGCGGAAGTAGACGACGCTCCCCGGGTCGTGGCTCTGGATCGCGAACGTGCCGCTCGAAAGGGTGAGACCACTCTTCGCGTTGACGGGCAACTCCACGTCGTGCGTGGTATCACCGTTCACCTTCAACACGACCCTGTTTCCGCGGACCGAGAGGTGGCACTCGAACCACTCGTCGTCCTTGACGAGGACCTTGTCCAGCGGCTTGGTCGGGTAGATCGCGCCGGTCCGGTACTTCTGGTCGCTCCCCGTATTGTTGATCTGGAACTCGAACCCCTTGCCCGGAATCCCCTTCGCCTGGTATTGCGTGTGAAAGAAGATGCCGGAGTTGCCCTTCGGCCGCGTCTTCACCTCGGCCTTCAGTTCGAAGTTCTTGAAGTCCGCCTTCTGGACCGGGCCGGCGTAGTACAGGTGGGTCAGCTTCGACGGACCCGCCACGATCAGGCCGTCTTCCACCTTGAAGGCTTTCGGGTCTTCGGCCGGTTTCCAGTCGTCGAGGCTCTTGCCGTCGAACAGGTCGTACCACCCGTCCTTGTCGGGCTTGGGGTCGTCCGCCCGAAGGCCGAAGCCGAGGAAGCCGATCAGCAGCAGAACGGCAACGCAACGGAGGTTCATACCGGCTCCTTAACTCAGGATTTCTCGGATGACGGTGCCGTGGACGTCCGTCAGCCGGCGGTCGATCCCGTTGTGGCGGAAGGTCAGCTTCGTGTGGTCGGTGCCGAGCAGGTGCAAAACCGTGGCGTGGAAGTCGTGGTGGTCGGTCCGCCCCTCGGCGGCCTTCGCGCCGAACTCGTCGCTCTGCCCGTGGGCGTGGCCCGGCTTCACCCCCGCGCCCGCGAGCCAGACCGTGAAGCAGTTCCCGTTGTGGTCGCGCCCCGTGCCCTGCGAGTGCGCCGTCCGGCCGAACTCGGTACACCACATCAGCAGCGTGTCCGCGAACAGCCCGCGGGCCTTCAGGTCCGCGATGAGGGCACCGATCGGCTGATCGACCTTGTCGGCCTGGGCCTTCAGGCCGGTGGCGATGCTGCCGTGGTTGTCCCAGTTGTTGGACGCGCCGTCGTGCCCGCTCCAGACCTGGACGAACCGCACGCCCCGCTCGATCAGCCGGCGGGCCAGCAGGCACCGGCGGCCCACGTCGTCCGTCACGCGGTCGCCGATGCCGTAGGCACGCTGCAGCTTGTCCGACTCCCGGGTCAGGTCGAACGCCTCCGGGGCGCTGCACTGCATTCGGGCGGCCAACTCGTAGGACGCGATGCGGGCGTCCAGACGCGTGTCGGACGGGTCGCGGTCGCGGTGGGTCTGGTTGAACTTCCGCAGCAGGTCCAGCCCGTCGCGGTCGGCCTCCTTCGTCGCGAAGGGGTGCCGGCCGTCGGCAAACAGGTCGGGGATCGGGGTCTTGTCGCCGGCCCGAACCACCGCAGCCTGGTGCTGGGCCGACAGGAACCCGCTGGAGAAGTTCCCCTCGCCGTTGTACGGCATGCCGACCTTGTCCGGGAGAACAACGAACGCGGGCAGGTTCTCGGACAATCGACCGAGACCGAACGAAACCCACGACCCCATGCACGGGTAGCCGGCCAGCGCGAATCCGGTGTTCATCATGTAGCTGCTCAGGCCGTGGACGCTGTTATCGGTGTGCATCGCCCGGAGGAAGGTGAGGTCGTCCACGTGCCGGGCCTGGTGCGGGAACGCGCTGCTCACCCAGCGCCCGCACTGCCCGTGCTGCTTGAACGTAAACGGCGACCCGAACAGCGTGCCTCCGCCGACCTTCTCGCCGCTCCGCCGCTGGAGTTCCGGCCGGTAGTCGAACGTGTCCATGTGGCTGGCGCCGCCGTTCATGAACAACTGGATCACCCGCTTCACCTTCGCCGGGTGGTGCAACCCGCCGTTGAGTTCCGGTCGCGGACTTCCCTCGGCGGCGAGGCCGTCCCGCACGAGCAGGTCGCCGAGCGCCAGCCCGGCCAGTCCGCCCCCGCACTGCCACAGGAACTCGCGGCGGCTCGCGAGCGGCGTTGCGGACGTTGTTCGCGACATGGGTCACTCCACGAAGAGGAATTCGTTGCTGTTGAGGAGCAGGCGGCACGCGGCGGCGAGGCCGTGCTTCTTCGCATACTCGGTGAAGTCGGCGCTCTCCTCGCTTGTCGGAGCCCGCTGGAGCGTGAGGCGGAAGGCACGCGTCACCTGCGCGCCCGCGTCCGGTTCGTCCTTCGCGATCCGCCGGGCGAGGTGGTCGCTGTGGTGCAGCACGAAAGGGTTGTTAAAGAGCACCAGGGCCTGGAGCGGGGTGACGGAGGTCGGCCGCACCGGGACGTACTGCGAGGCGTCGGGGAAGTCGAGGGCGGACATGAACGGGTCGGGTCGGGTGCGGAAGATGAACCGGTACACGCTCCGCCGAGCGACGCCCGGGGCGTCCCAGTTAACGGCCTCGTAGTTGGCCAGTTTGGTCGTGTTGAACCCCGGCTTGACCTCGAACTGGAGTACACCCGGCCCGCCGGGCGTCAGGTCGAGCCGCCCGGACACCGCCAGCACCGCGTCGCGGTACGACTCGGCGTCCAGTCGGGTCCGGTTCATCCGCCACAGCAGCCGGTTGTCGGCGTCCACTTTCTGCGCCGCGGCGTTCGGGGAGGCGGCCTGGCGGTAGGTGGCGCTGGTCACGATCAGGCGGTGGAGCTTCTTAAGTGACATCCCGTTGTCGCGGAACTCGCAGGCGAGCCAGTCGAGCAACTCGGGGTGCGACGGCAGGCCGCCCATCCGGCCGAAGTCGTTCACCGTGTCCACGATCCCGCGGCCGAAGTGGTGGTGCCAGACCCGGTTCACGATGCTCCGCCAGGTGAGCGGGTTGTTCCGGTCGCACAGCCAGTCGGCGAGGTAGATGCGGAGGGCGGCTTCCGACTTCGCCCGCTCCGGCTCGAGTCGCGGCTTCAGCGCCGTGACGCAGCTCAGTGCGCCGGGCTTCGCCGGGCCGATCGGCTTGCCGGCGTTGCCGCGGCGGAGGATGTTGATCGTCCGGGGCGCGGACACCTTGCCTTCGTGGGGCAGTGAGCCCGCAACAACGTGAAAACTCGTCGGTAGCGGCAGCCGCTTCACCTCCTCGTCGGCGACGACGGGCAGGGCGTGGACCGCGAGTGACAGCCAGTTGTCATCGCTCCGTTTCTCCGCCGGGACGGCCAGAGCTTCCGCCACCGCCGCCGGGAGAAGCGCGTACGGCGACAGCGCCTGGTCGCTGACGGAGAGTCGGAAGCACCCGATCAACTTCCCCGACTGCCGCTGCTTCAGCACGATCTCCAGACGGCCACCCGCGGGGACGGTGAGCGGCTTGCCCAGTTCGAATACCGCGGTGCGGGCCTTCCGTGACTTCAGCTCGCCCCCGGTCCAGGCAGTGTCCTCCTTGCCGTCGTGAACGCGGGACACCGGCGTGTCCTTCGAGGCGACGTCCGACTGGCTGCTCTTGAACCCGACCTTCGACCCCTTGTCCTTCTCGGACGTGAACTGCACCACCTCGAGTTCGCTCAGCGCGAACACGCCGCCTCCACCCAGTCCGGGGCCACCACCGGGCAGTGCGGGGTCGGGCAGCAACTCCAGCCGGAGGAGGCGTGCGTCGGCGATCGGTCCGGGGATGGTGAGCGTGTACATGTCGGTATCGGCCGCGGATTTCGCGACCAGAACCGAGCCATCCCTGCGCACCTCGATTGCCGCCCCGGAAGTAGCCGTCGCGGACTTCGGGTGGATCGCCTGCCAGCGCGGGCTCTTGTCGGCGAGGGACTTCTCCCACCCCGCGACGACCTCCTTGACCTCCGGCGTCAGCAGGGCACCCCGGTCGCCCTTGCCGGCCGCCGCCTTGAGGGCGGTCCACTTCGCCCGGGTCGCGCGGACGGTCGGGTCGAGGTCGATTGTCACGTCGCGCCGCTGGACCCCCGCGAAGACCGCCTGGAGGGCGTAGTAGTCGGCCTGCGAGATCGGGTCGAACTTGTGGTCGTGGCAGTGGGCGCAGTGGGCGGTGGTGCTCGCGAACGCCGACATGGTCGTGGTCACGAACTCGTCGCGAATGGTGTCGTCGGAGCCGCTGAGGACGTCCGGGCCAGCGGCTAGGAACCCGAGGGCGGCCGTCAGCGCCGCGTCCTCCGGGAACAGGGCGTCGGCGGCGATCTGCTCCTTGACGAACCGGTCGTACGGCTTGTCCGTGTTGACCGCATCAATGACGTAGTCGCGGTAGCGCCACATGGATTCGCGGAACCCGTCGTGCTCGTTGCCGCGGGAGTCGCCGTACCGGACGACGTCCAGCCAGTGCCGGCCCCACCGCTCGCCGTACCGGGGCGAGGCGAGCAGCCGGTCGATCAGTTTCTCGTACGCCTGCGGGTCGCGGCTCGACACGAACGCCTCGACTTCCTCTGGCGTCGGCGGCAGCCCGTGGAGGTCGAACGTGACTCGGCGCACGAGCGTGCGGCGGTCCGCCTCGGGTGACGGGGTGAGTTGCTTCTCGCGGAGTTTGGCGTGAACGAACGCGTCGATCGGGTGGCCGAGATTCTTCCCGGGCACTTCGGGCTTCACGAGCGGCTTGAGCGACCACCACTCCTCCGCGCCCGCCGACTTCGCCAGGACGCGCGGGTCCGGCGCCCCGCGGCGAACCCACTCGGTCAGGGTGTCGATCTCCGCGGCGCTCAGCTTCTCCTTCGGCGGCATCTTCGTGTCGGCGGAGGCGTGCTTCACGGCCTGGATGAGGAGACTCTTGTCCGGCTTGCCGGGGACGACCGCGGGGCCGGAATCGCCGCCCTTTTCCCACCCGCTGCGCGAGTCGAGGGCCAGCCCGCCGCGCATCTTCCCCCCAGCGTGGGAGTGGCACGAGTAGCAGTGCTTCACGAGAACGGGCCGGACGTTCTTCTCGAAGAACTCGACGCCCGCGGCGTCGACCGGTTTGGGCTCGTCCGCAGCCGGGCCGGTCGTGAGAGACAGGAGCACCCACGCCGCGGCGAGGAGCGAGGTGAATCTCAGCCGGAGGCGTGTCGACGCGTGCATGGCATCTGCCCGTGTAGCGTGTACGATCGTAGTCCGGTCAACCGCGCTCAGCGTGACTCGTCGAGCAACTTCCGGGCGTCGGCTTCCGACCGGCGTGCGGCGTCCAGCGCCAGTTTCGCGTCCTCGGCTCGCTTCTTCGCGTTGCCCGCCCTCGCCGACTGCTGCCGTAACTGGTCGGTCTTCGTCTGGATCGCCTGAGCCGCTTTCTGTGCGTCGTCGGCTCGTTGCCTCGACTCGTCCGCGTCCTTCTTCGCCTTGTCGCCGCCACCGTCCTTGAACCGCTTGGTCGCGTCGTCGGCCTTTTTCTTCAACTCGTCGGCCGCCTTCTTGGCGTCGTTGAGCAACTTGGTTGAATCGTCTAGTTCCTTCTTGAGCTGTGCCGCCTTCGGGGCCAGTTCCGCGGCGTCCTTCTCGGCGGTCGCGAGTGCTTCCTCGGCGTTCACGACCGCGGTCTTCGCGGTTTCCAGTGCGGACTTCGCGCGCTCGCGCTCTTGCGCCGGGTCCGGCACGACCCGAACGCCGGGTGCGGCCTTCTGGAATGCCACGATCCCGGCCGCAGTTACCGGCGTTTCGGCCACGAATAGTTGCGCGAGCTTCGGCAACGCCTTCAGTTGGGCGACGCCCGCGTCGGTCACCTTCGTGCCGAACAGGTTCAGGTATTCGAGTTCCTTCAGGCCGGTGAGCTGCTTCAACCCGGCGTCGGTGATCGCGGTCTTCTCCAGGTACAGCCGCCTGAGGCCGGTCAGTTTGCCGACGTGCGCTAGGCCCGCGTCCGTGACGGCCGTTTCTTTGAGCCGCAGCACGGCGACCGCCTTCAACGACAGCAGGTACTGCAGGTGGTCGTCGGTGATCGCGGCGCCGGTGTGGTGGAAGTCCACCTCCAGCCCGGCGTCGCCCGCCTTGCGCACGACGCCGCCGAGTTCCTCGATCCGCGCGAGCGCCTCGGCTTCGGTCGAGACGGCCTTGTACGGCGGAACCTTCGGCGGGTCGGCCGCGAGCGCCGGCGCACTGAACAAAGCGAACAGGAAGAACACCGGGGCGTAGCGGGTCACTTGAGGATCTCCGTGATCGGCTTCGCGGTCTTGTCCGCGAGCGGCATCGGGCGGTTGCCCGCGGCGGTGAATTCCTGATGGATGTCGATTCCCAGCGCGAGGCAGAGCGTGGCGATGTAGTCCGGGGCGCTGATCGGCCGCTCGGTCACGGTGCCGCCCGCGTTCTTGCCGGTCTCGCTCGTCTTGCCGATCACCTGCCCAGTCTTGAGGCCACCGCCGGCCCACGCGGTGCTCCACGCGTTACAGAAGTGCCCGCCGCCGTCACCGGGGCTGCGGCCGAACTCGCCCATCCACACCACCAGCGTGTCATCGAGCATGCCGCGCTGCTTTAGGTCTCGGATGAGGGCCGACATGCCCGCGTCCATCCACGGCGCGCGGGCGGCGATGCGCTTGGCCGCGCCCTCGTGGTCGTCCCACCCGCGGTGGAACACCTCGACGAACGACACGCCCGCCTCCACCAGCCGCCGGGCCAGGAGGCATGACTGCCCGAACTTGTGCGCCCCGTACTCCTCGCGAGTCTTCTCCGACTCCTGTTCCAGGTCGAAGGCCTTCGCCCGCTTCGATCGCATCAGGCGCACCGCCCGGTCGAACGCGGCCTGCTTCGCACCCACGGCCGGGAGTGGGTACTCCTTCGCGAACTGCGCCTCGCCGGAGCCGAGCAGTTCGAGCCGGTCGGCCAAATCGCCGCCCGACTCCTTCAGGTTCTCCAGCCCCTTGTACGGGTCGTGGACTGCAAGCGGCGCGTGCTGCGGCCCGAGGTACGCGGGCACCGAGCGGTAGAATCGTCCACCGTTGACCTTGTCCGAACCGGCGTCGATGGTGACGAACGCGGGCAGGTCGTCGTTCGGCAGCCCGAGCTGCGACGACGCGATGCACCCGACCGCCGGGTGCTCGAACGCGCTGGCCCGCTTGTACCCGGTGTGGAGGTAATACTTGGCGTCGTAGTGGTCGTTGATCTCCGTCTTCATCGACCGTAGGAGCACCATGTCGTCCATGCACTGCCCCAGTTGGGGCAGTTGCTCGACGATGTGGATGCCGGGCACGGCCGTTTTCGCGGCCTTGAACTCGCCGTTCGGCTTGGGGTCGAACGTGTGCTGTTGCGACGGCCCGCCGTCCATCCACAGCAGGATGCACGACTTGCCGCGCGGCTTTTTTAGCGCGGGTGCGGCCGCGGCGAGCGACTCGAACCACGGCACCGACGCGCCGGAGAGCAACCCGGCCGCGGACAGCTTCAGCAGGTCGCGCCGGCGAAGGAGCGGTTGAGACACGAGATTCTCCCGGACGGTGATTCGGACGGTTAGCGGACCAAGAGGTATTCGGTACGGTTGACCAGCATCCACAGCACGCCGTTGTAACCCTTCGTCGGGTCCGGCGCCTTCTTCAGGTAGCGGTCGGCGGCAGCCTTCTCGGCCGCGGTCGGGCGGCGCGACAGGGTCGAGAGGTACAAGAACTCCACCACCTCGTCCGCGCCGGGCGCGGGCTTGGCTTTCAGTTTCGCGTCGAGCAAGTTGCTCCCGGCGAGCAGCCGCGGGTGGTTGATCATCGCCAGCATCTGCGGGATGCCGTGCGTGAAGTCGGTCGCGTCGTCCTCGTTCGTACCGAACCGGCGGAGGAACTCGAGGTACGGTTCGGCGACCGGGGCGCTTTCGCCGTTGGCGTTGCCGTCCTTCGGGTCGATCGCGCGCAAGTCCAACTTCGGGTCGCCGTATGCCAGCTTCAGCGAGTCGAGGAGCACGTCGGCGGTCATTACCCGCAGCGGCATCCGTCCGAAGTTTGCGGTCATCGCCGCGACGGCTTGCTCGTCGGCCCCCGCCGCGACGCGGCTGGTGCGCTGATACGCCTCCGAGTTGCAGATGCAGCGGACGAGGTGCTTGACGTCGAAGCCCGAGTCGGCAAACTCGTTGGCGAGGAGCTTCATCAGGCCGGGGTGCGACGGCGGGTTCAGTTCGCGGAAGTCGTCCACCGGGTTCACGATGCCGCGCGAGAAGAAATAGAACCACAGGCGGTTGGCGAATGCCCGAGCGAAGTACGGGTTGTCCTTCGCGGTCAGCCACTCCGCGAATGCCGGACGCAGTGCGTCACCCTTCACGGCCGGGCTCTTCTCGCCGAGGAACGCGGCGGGGACGTTGTTCCCGGCGTTCTTGAACGCGGACTTGGGGATTGTGATCTCTGGCCTGCCGCCCCCGCGGCTTTCGCTCACCTTGCCGAAGTCGCCGGTGGTCTTTGCGAAGAAGGCGGCCAGTGCCCAGTGTTCCTTCTGCGACCACGCGCGGTACGGGTCGTCGTGGCACTCGGCGCACTGGAACTGCACGCCCATGAACAGCGACGCGGTGGCGCGGGCCGACCCGGCCGGGGTCGCCTTCCCGCCCTCGCCGGAGAGCGCGAAGAAGATCACCTGCGGCTTGGACTTGATGTCCCCCTCGGCGGTGAGCACGTCGCGGGCGATCGCGTCCCACGGGTCGCCCGCCGCGAAGCGCGTGCCCAGCCACTTCCCGAGGTTCTGCGCCTCGGTGTGCGGCTGCTTGCCGCCGTTGGCGTCGGAGGGGAGTTCCGGCGGGCAGATCCAGTCGCGCCACGTCCGGCCGAACTGCTCGCCGTACTGCGGGGTGGCGAGCAGCGCGTCGATGAGCTTCGCGCGCTTGTCGGCGTCCTTCGAGTCGAGGAACCCCGCGGCTTGCTCTGCAGTCGGCACGCGGCCGGTGAGGTCGAGGTACACTCGGCGGAGGAACT
Organism: Planctomycetota bacterium; assembly: GCA_016872595.1. GTDB lineage: Bacteria > Planctomycetota > Planctomycetia > Gemmatales > Gemmataceae > Gemmata. The sequence continues at coordinate 2,064 of VGZJ01000192.1, read as the reverse complement.
CCGCGTCCTCGCTGCGCCCCGCGGGCTTCAACTTCGCGACGTTCAGCACCTTGTCGAGGTGCGTGTCGATCGTCGCCGCGACCTCCTTCGGGTCGTGCTTCTTGCCCGTGGCCAACAGCGGGTCGGCGTCCTTCTGGCGCTGGGCGACGGTCGGCATCCCGGCGGCAATCCACCCCTTGATGGCGGCCTTCTCGGCCGCGGTCAGTTTCTTGTCGTTGGGCGGCATTTCGTCCGATTCGATCCGCTTCCACATTTCGCTGGCGGCTGCGTCGCGGGCCTTCACCGCGGGGCCGGACTCACCGCCCTTGAGCATCGCGGGGACGGTTCGCAGGTCTAGGCCGCCCTTCTGGCGCAACCCGCCGTGGCACCCGAGGCACTGCTTCGTGAGCACCGGCAGCACGTCGCGCTCGAGGAGCGGGTCGTCCGCGCGAACGGCGGGCGCCGTCAGAAGAGCGAGCGCGAGGGCGACGACGATGCGCGGGGTCGAGGGCATAGAACGGGTCCCTGTGCAGAGTGGCGTGACGCCAGTGGTTCGGTGAGCAGGGCGGTCGGGTCGGGGTTCTGAGATCCTAGTCGGGAATGCCGAGCCGGGGAGGCGGTACAACACCTGAACCCCGCCGACCGGCGGGGGCAGACGCCGGAAGGGTTGACCCCGGAAGCCCCGGCGTCACTTCTTGCCGACGTCCAGACACACGATGAAGCCGTTCTGGTTCCGGCAGTAGACCCGACAGTTGGCCAGCACCGGGGCAATGCGGTCGCTGTACCGGAAGGTCATCTTGGCGTCCCTGGCGACGATCCCGACCGGCCGCCCGCCGCGGTCGGTGGTGTGGTTGATCCCGAGCGGCTTCAGCACCGTGGCGAGCAGGTCCGCCGGCGGTCGCTGCCGTTGTGACGAGAGGTCAACATCATCCTTCCTCTTACACCGCCTTACGGCTTCTCGGTCTTCTTGCCCGGGAACTCCGCCACCCACGTCGCTGCGGTGAGCGGTCGCGGGTTGTTCAGACCGCCACCAATGACCACGAGCTTCCCACCGATGACCGCGGCGGAAGGCGACATCACCTTTTCGGGTAGCCCACCGAGGACAAGCCACGCATCCGCCTTGGGATCGTACTCCAGCAGGTCGCCCACGACGTTACGGGGCGGCTTAGAGCTGTTGCACCGACCGCCAACGACGAGGATCCGGCCGTTCAGGACGACCGTGCTGGACTCGAAGTGGCTCCGGCCGTCGGGAAGGCTGGCGATCTCGGCCCACTTCTTCTTGGCGGGATCGTAGCGGTGACAGGACGCCACATCGACTTGAGTTTTATCGTGCCCGTGGGCCCCGCCCAGAGCGTAGATCAGGCCGTCCAGCACCACCGCCGTCAGATGGCCGCGCGGGTCGGGGAGTGCTGCCTCCTTCTCCCACTCTTTCCCCCCGTCGAGCGACAGGCTCCAGTGGTCGCCGGCGTTCGTGTCGCGGTCCTCCTTGTAGCCGCCGAAGTAGTGCAACCGGCGACGGAGCACGACCAACCCGCCCCCCGCCCGCCGCTCCGGCAGAGGCGGCCCGGCGGTCCAGGAGTCGGAGTCGAGGTCGTACTTCCACACCTCGGCGGTCGTCGGGCCGGGGTGCTTCCCCTTGAACCCGCCCGCGAACCAGACGGTCTTCCCATCGACAGCCGGGTTGAGGTGGGTGAGCCCCGCAGGCATGTCCTTCTTGCGCGACCAAGTGTCGGCCGCCGGGTCGTACACATCCACCCGGTTCGACGCCCCCAGTTGGTCGGTAAAGCCGCCGAACAGGTACATCTTGCCGTCGATTACGGCAGTGGGGGACTCGACTCGTGCGAACGGAGAGGCAGTCGACTTCTGCCAACGGAGGTCAGCCTTCGGGGGTTCCCCGGCCAGCAAGGGTGGGAGCGAGACGAGGGCGAGGACCGCGCGGAACATCGGGAACTCCTGGAGAGGCGGCAGGACGATTGTCCTGGGTAACACCAGTTGCCGCAGGAAGTTGGCCAGGTTGTACGCCAGGGCGAACAACTGTAACCGGGCCGCGTTGTTCCGGAACCGCCGGCACGACAACGTCGTCCA
>VGZJ01000191.1 GCA_016872595.1 Planctomycetota bacterium | reverse complement strand
CATCGCCGGACTGGTGAACCGGATGATCGACGCCTGAACCCACCCGCCGATCAGCCACGCGGCGGGGCCGCACGGGCGCCGACCTTATCGTGAAGAACATCTAATGGCATTCCAAAAGGCCGATATGAGTTGCGAATTGGATACACGCTACAAGAATGCGAGCGGCTTTCTCAACTTATCGAGAAGGCGACAGGGCAAGAATTGCACGTCGAGGCGGCTGCAGAAGTGCTTCAGGGAGCGTGGAACGGCGAACTGCTGAGCAAGCCGGTCACAATCACCATCGGGCCCGAGAAGAAGAAGCCCTAACGCTGCCCTCACCTCGCGCCCGCCGTTTGGCGAGCGTTTTTCGTTTCTCCCTTCACGTGTTGGGCCGTTCGCGCGCGCGTGGTTCCCTTCTTCCGGCCGGCGCGGTATGCTTGGGCTACCGTCCCGCGGGGAGCGCTATGACCGAGCCGCCCGAACACGGCACACAGGAGCAGACGCCGGCCGACGTCGCGCGCATGCTCGTGCCCGCGCCCGCGTCGCCGTTCGCGCCCGGCGACCCGCTCCCCAACCTCGAAATGTGGGTGCTGGTCCGCAAGCTCGGCGGCGGCGGGTTCGGCGAAGTCTGGCTCGCGCGCCACGAGCGCAAGGGCGAGGCCGCCGTCAAGTTCTGTACCGACCCCAAGGCCCGCCACAAGCTCGTCACCCACGAGCGCACCGTCGTCGCGCGGGTGATGAAACACGGCGGCAACCACCCCAACGTCGTCCCGCTGCTGGAATGCAACCTGAGCGGCGAAATCCCGTGGCTCATGTACGAGTTCGTGGCCGGCGGCACGCTCGCGGAGGCCGTCGCGGAGTGGCGCGACCTGCCCCCGCCGCGGCGTCTCGGCCGCGCCGTGCGCACCCTCTACGCCCTCACCGGCGCGCTCAGCACCTTCCACCGGCTCGACCCGCCGCTGGTTCACCGCGACCTCAAGCCGCAGAACATTCTCATGGCCGGCAGCACGCCGCGCATCACCGACTTCGGGATCGGCGGCGCGGCGCTCGCGGCCCACGGCGGCAAGCCCGACGAAGGCTCCGACCTCGCGGTGCCCGTGCCCACGCTGCTCCAGACCGCCGGCAGTTCGCGGTACGCGCCGCCCGAACAGATGTTCGGCAGCGCCCCGGACCCGCGCGACGACGTCTTCGCCCTCGGCGTCATCGCCTATCAGCTCGTGCTCGCGGACCTCAAAGCGATCCCCGGTCCCGACGTGGCCGACGAGCTGCGCGCCCTGCGCATCCCGGCGGAACTGGTGTCGCTGATCGTGAAGAGCGTGGCCCTCGACCCGCAGCGCCGGCCGAAGGACGCGACCGTTTGGGACACGAAGCTGGCCGAACTGGTGCGCAAGAAGACCGCCGGCAGCGGCATCCGGCCGGCGCTCCCGCCGGACCCGTCGAAGGACGAACCGACCGAGGAGCTTGAGGTTCTGAGCGAATCGGAAATCACGGCGTCCGCGGTGACGCAAACGCTGGACGTGGCCGCGCGCGGGCGCTGGTACTCGCGCCCCGCGGGCCAACCGGGGGCCGAGTGGCAACTGGTGGCGACCACGCCGGCCGCGGTGAAGGTGGTGCCGGGCGAGGTGTACCGCTTCTCGATCAACTCGTCCGCGACCGCGGCCGACGCGAAGGCCGTGGCCGCGCTCGCCGGGTTGGGGAGCCTGCGCTACCTGAACCTGTCGTACTGCGCCGCGATCACCGACAAGGTGCTGGCGAAGCTGCCGGACTTCCCCGGCCTGCGGCAACTGTTCCTGCGCGGCTGCGCGAACGTCACCGACACCGGGCTCCTGCACCTCCACAAGCTCGGCGCGCTGCTGACGCTGGAACTGACCGACTGCGCACACGTCACCCCGGCCGCAATGAACGCGCTGCAAAAAGCGATTCCGCGCTGCAAGATTCAGCGGTGAGGCCAGCCATGTCACGTTCGCGCCTCCGCATCGTCGCGCTCTGTGCCGGTATCGTGGGGCTGTTCGTGGCGCTCGCGCCACCCGCGCAGCGCTCCGCGCCGCCAGCGGTCGCGCGCGGAAGTGCCGAGCCGCTGCCGCCGGGCGCGGTCGCGCGGCTCGGTTCGACCGCGTTCCTGCACCCCGACCCGGTCTACGCGCTGTCGATCTCGGTCGACGGCGCGACGGTGTACACGACCGCGGGCACGTCGGCGTTCGCGTGGGAACTGGCAACAGGGCGGCTGAAATGGCGGGTGGACAACCTGCGCGCGACCGCCGCGATTCGCGAAGTCGGCGACCGCGTCCGCGTCGGCCCGAACCCGACCGTTGAGCTGGGACGCCGCACCGGGCGAGTGCTGGCGACTTGGGACGACATACCCGACACCGTTGATTTATGGCCAGAGGTACCACTTCCCGACAGACGGTATCTCTTCCGGCGCGGCCCGTTGGGTGAGCGCGACGGTCTCGTTTCCGCCACCATTTGGGACGCGAACGGCCGCGGGCCACAGCTCAAGACGCGGGGTGCTCTCATCGGAGCATGGAAGCGCGTCTTCTCACCCGACGGCGCGTTCGTATCGACCCAATTCGGCTGGCGCTGGCCGGGCGTGTACTCCACGACCGATGGCGAAGGGCTGAACGTCGTGCGCGAGGCAGACGAAGACGTGTATACGTCCCCTCTCACGTTCACGTCCGACTCACGCGAGTTGGTCGCAACACACGAACACGGTGGGCACGGGTAGTATCACACTTGGGCGATGCTACACCCCTCGAAGGGCGGGCCGGCGCGCCGGTTGGCCCCGCCGGTCGGTCAGTTTTGGAGCCGAGCACCGAGCGCCGCGCGGCTGAGCGCCGACGGGCGCTGGGCCGCGTTCTCCTTTGGGTTGGACGACTATTGGGAGTTATGGGACCGCACCGCGCCGCGCGAGCCGCGCGTCATCGTCGGGCCGCGACGGTATCCCGATTGGCCCAGCGTCGGCGAGTTCACGCCCGACGGCACGCGATTCGTCACCCTGATGCGGGACCGGCAACTGGTCGTCTACGATCCGGCGACCGGCGCGCCGGTCGCGCCCGTACCCGCCGCCTACGCGACGCACCTTCGCTGGCTCGACGGTGGCCAACTCGTCGGCATCACCAATTGCGCGGTGTCCCGGTGGGAACCGCTCGCCGGCCGGTTGTCGAGTTGGACGCCGTTGCCGCCGGACCTGCACGGTGAGCGGATGCACGAATCCGAACTCTCCTACGACGGCGCGACCGTCGCGTACCTCGCGCGGGGGTACAAGACTGTTGCGTTCGACCCGCGCACCGGCGGGCGGCGCGTCCTCGCAGACTTCCACCACTCCGCGGCGCTGTTGCTGGTCTCGCCGGACGGCACCCTCAAGGCCCTCAACGGCGAGGGCGGTGTTCGGGTAACGAACGCGCGCACCGGCGCGATCGTCTGCCCGCCGAAAGCGGATCGCGCGTGGTACGGTTGCGCGTTCACGCCGGACGGCCGGCACCTCTTGGTCGGCTCGGAGGAACACGGCCTTGCGATGTGGGACACGACGACGTGGGGGTCCGTTCCACTAGCCGATTCGGTATTGCACAAGATCGAGCACTTCGCGTTCGGCCCGAACGGGATTGTGGTGGCGGTGATCGAATACTGGGCCACACCGCCGCGCACGGAAACCGATTTCTTTTACGAGGGACGTTCGGTACACACACTCACGCTACTCGCGTGGGACGCGACCACCGGGCGGCAGTTGTGCAAGGTGCCTCTGGGGCGCGTCCCGTATTGGGCCAAGGATCCGCGAACCAAGGAAGATGCCCAAGCGCTCCGCAACGTGCGGCCGACTGTGGTGGCGGCGTTGGCCGATTGCCGAACGGTCGCCGTCGGGTGCTGGGAGGGCTGCGTGTTCCTCATCGATACGGCAACGGGGCGCGTCGTGCGCACCTTCGGCCCGACCGTGCCCGTTGGCCCAGATTCCACGCCGGTTCTGGCGCTAGCCCCGTCGCCGTGCGGGCGCTACCTCGCCTCCGGCTCGCACGCGGGCATCTTCATCTGGGACGTGCGGCCCGCGCCCGGCACACCGCAGCGGTAGCGGGCGTTCGCGCCGCCCCTCATTCCCCCGCGGTGACGGAAAACTCGACACCAGCGTGAACTCTTCGCTCGCGGGGCGGTTCGTGATTCCATCTTCCGCGCGGCGCTGCTACCATTTTCATTACCCCACACTTCCGTCATTGGTCCAAAGCGCGCCCACGAGCCACCGCAGTGAAGCGGGAGCGCCGATTCATGCCCGTGTCGTACCGTTGCCCGAACCCCGGTTGCGGGGTCGCCCTCAAGACGCCGCTGCGCGTGCCCAGCGGTAAGGCCGTCGCGTGCCCGAAGTGCGGCACGCGGTTCGTCGCCGAGCCGTCGAAGCTGGCCCCGGACGAGGCAGGCCCGCCGCACCCCGAACTCGGGTCCGCGCCCGTCGCCACGCGCGAGCAGCGCCCCACCGACCGCGCGCGGCTCACCGCGCTGGCGACCACATTTGAGGCCGGCGCGCCCGTGCCCGGCCTGTCCAGTTGGCTCCTCGAACGGCAACTCGGCGCGGGCGGGTTCGGCGAGGTGTGGCTCGCGCGCCACGAGTGGAAGCCCGAGCGCCGGGCCGTCAAGTTCTTCACGCACCCCGAGGTGCGGCACCGGCTGGTCACGCACGAAAAGAAGGTGCTGGTGCGGGTCATGCGGTTCGCCGGCGGGCACCCGAACATAGTCCCGCTGATCGAGTGCAGCCTCGACGGCGACGCGCCGTGGCTCATGTACGAGTTCGTGGAAGGCGGCACGCTCGCGGACGCCGTGCGCGAGTGGGGCCAGCGCCCGCCGGAGAAGCGGCTGGCGAAGGTGGTGCGCTCGCTGTTCGCAATCTCGTCGGCCATCGGGCACTGCCACCGACTCGGCACGCCCATCGTTCACCGCGACCTGAAGCCAGCGAACGTGCTGCGCGACGAGGCCGGCATCCTGCGCGTGACCGACTTCGGGATCGGCGGGGCCGCGGTCGCGCACCACACCGACGGGCAGACGCGCGACCTGCAAACGAACACCGGGCGCGTGCCGACGCTGCTCCGCGCCGCCGGGAGCTTCGGGTACGCCGGCCCGCAGCAGCGTACCGGCGCGGCCCCGGACCCGCGCGACGACGTGTACGCGCTGGGGGTGCTCGCGTTCCAGATGTTCCTCGGCGACCTGAACGTGTGGCCCGGCCCGGACATGGCCGACGACCTGCGCGCCCTGCGCCTGCCGACGGGCGTGGTGAGCCTGTTGCGGAACAGCGTGGCGCACAACCCGACCAAGCGCCCGGCCGACGCGCACGAGTGGCGGCTGATTCTGGAGGCGTACACGACGCGCGCCGCGGGCACCGACACGCACGCCAACTCCGCCGCCCCGACCCCCATGCCCGGCACCCTCCGCGCCCCCGGTTCTGGGTGATGGCATTTATCGTGCTGGTAAATTACCCTTCGACGGTCCATCTGAACGGGGCGTGATTCCCTCAACAGGAAGAACCGGCCGTGCTGTCGATTTGTCGAGTACGGCACCGTCGAGGAAAGTAACCCGCCGACTCTCAAACAAGATATGAACCACTAATGGGAGAAGAGAAGCAAGACTCGACGAAACGAGGACATGGTACGGTAGATCGATTCGATGCGCAACGGGCGTGCGCACACTAAGGTGGTTAAAAATCAACAGCATGGCCACAATCGCAACAAACAGCACCACTGTGACAATGTGGTATCTGGTTGTATTGCCGGGTTGTCGAGAGGGCGGTAAGACGATGTAACGGAAGATAACAATCACAGCAACCACACAGATTTGGCTGAGAATCGCCGCCTCTTTATATCCGATGAAGAAAATGATCAGAGTGCCCGGTAGAGATGCACCGAACAGCGCGATACCGAATGCCACATTCGACCAGTACCGCCCCACGACACTTTTCCGAAACCACTTGTCGTGAACATCGCACCAACTTGGTACATGGATCGCGGTGGAGATTTCCTTACCATATTGTTCAAGAGCATAGCAGTACGAATCAAGCAATGCGATGACAGAATCCTGATTGCCGCACCAAGCGGCGAAGATGGCTGCCACGCAGGGAACACCCACAGTCAAAACGAACGAGGAATAGTTTCCCATATTCGCGAGTTCAGCCCGAGCAGCAATCAGAGCGGCAACGAGCGTAGTCGCAATCGTAAGGTACGTTACCTGTACGAACTGGCGCGCCTGAATCCGTGCGCACTTCTCAAGCGTTGCTGCGGTGTAACGCGCCTCAATAGTCGGAACAATGAGTGGAGCGGTCATCGCGTGTTTGAGCCAACGGAAAGAGCGTGATCGCGCACTCGCTCAGTTCACACGTCCGAGAGATGCGGATCAGAATGACTGGGATTATACTACTCCGTCTCCCAACTCAGACAAGAGAACAATTGAATATCATGCCACGTTTCGAGGCTAGTCTTGTGGACATCGTTGTTCCGGATTTTCGCCCTACGAGGCTATTGTGGTGTTTTGGTGAATCGCGGGCACCGACACGCACGCCAACTCCGCCGCCCCGACCCCCATGCCCGGCACCCTCCGCGCCCCCGGCCCCAACTGACGACCACCGTAGGCCTCACGCTCCGCGTGATGCCGCGCCAACATGGGTCGAGGTCCTGCGGTTCCTCGAAAGCTGACCGGGTGGGGCACCCGGCATCACGCGGAGCGTGATGCCTACGATTTGCCCAACACCAAATCACACACCCAACACCCGCGAACGGGCGTCGCGCTCGCAGTTCAGCTCGGTCGGGTTGCGTCTCTGATCGTGCGGAAAACTAATCCCGCCAATTTCTCAAGGCGTGAAAAGTAGTCGCGAGCTTCGCCATTCAAACCGGACACCACAACAGCCAAGTGGTGGTAACACAACCCCAATACCGCGAGACGCCACGGGTCGAGCTGACCGCCGCGAACGAGGAACGCGCTCACACACCCGGCGGTATCGGCCTCGATATGAATCAGGTCGATGCCACTCACAGCCTGACACCGACAATCGGCCGGGAAGCTCGCGACGAGATGTTCGCGCCAACACTCCGCGATCTGTTCCGCTTCGGTCATCGCTCGTTCCCTTCTCGCCTGCGTCACCACGCGCGTTTCGCGCCGGCGAGCGGGTCGAGTTTCGCGGCGTCGGCGGGCTTGGCGTCTTTGGCCTTCGCCCACCACTCGCGGTACGCCTTCGCGAACTCCTTCTGCTGCGCCGCGGCCTTGTTCACGTCCACCCCGCGCGAGGTGACGCCGTGCAGCGTGGGGAACTTCCCGCCGCGGCGCACGCCCTCGATCAGGTACAGCGCGACCAAGCCCTCCGGCGCGGGGCCGGGGACGCCGGACCAGAGCGGGTTGACCGGGTAGCCCTGCAGAATGTCCGGGCTGTCGGCCAGTTCGAGCAGCGCGGGCACGTCGGCCCATTCGAGCTTGGGGAAACCTTCGCCGCTGTACGTCCCGGCGCGGATGTCGCCGAAGAGCGCGTCGACGCGCGCGCTGGTGGCCTTCTTGGGCTTCGGCGGTTCCGCGGCGAGCCCGCCCGCCGCCACGACCGCCGCCACCGCGAGCGCCATCAGTCCGCGCGCCATCATCGCCGTGCCTCCGAGAGTGGGTGCGCCTCGCGCGCACCTACCATTCACGACGGCACACACCGAACGAGAGTTGTGCGCGTCGCGCGGCTACGCGAGGACGTCTTTGACCACTTCGCCGTGAACGTCGGTGAGGCGGAAGTCGCGGCCCGCGTGCCGGTACGTGAGCTTCGTGTGGTCGAGGCCGAGTAGGTGCAGGATCGTGGCGTGCAGGTCGTGGATGTGGACCTTGTTTTCGGCCGCGTAGTACCCGTAGTCGTCGGTCGCGCCGTACGACAGCCCGGCCTTCACCCCGCCGCCCGCGAGCCAGAACGTGAAGGCGTGCGGGTTGTGGTCGCGCCCGTTCTTGCCCTGCGCGACCGGCGTGCGGCCGAACTCGCCGCCCCAAATCACGAGCGTGTCCTTCAACAGCCCGCGGCGCTTTAGGTCCGTGAGCAACCCGGCGATGGGCTTGTCCACCTCGCGGGCGTTGTTCGTGTGGTCGCGCTTCAGGTTCTCGTGCTGGTCCCACTTGTAGCTGTGGGTGCATTGCACAAACCGCACGCCGGCTTCGGCGAACCGCCGGGCCATTAGGCACTGCCGGCCGAAGTTCTCGGTCGCCTTCTCGTCGATGCCGTACAGCTTGTGCGTCTCGGCGCTCTCCTTCGACAGGTCTTGCACCGCGGGCGCGGCGTTCTGCATCCGGAACGCCATCTCGAACGACTGGATGCGCCCCTCGGTCGCGGCGTCCGACGGCGACGCGCGCTCGCGGTCGAGCGCGGCGAGCAGGTCCAGTTCCAACCGCTGCTGCGCGGGCGGCGTGGTGCCCTTCACGAACGGCACGGCCACCTGCGTCGCGGGCGTGCCGGCGTTACCCAGCGGGGTCGCTTGGTAGATCGCCGGGAGGAACGCCGAAGAGTAGTTGTTCACCCCGCCGTGCGTGAGCGTCGGGCAGATGGTGACGAACCCCGGCAGGTCGCGGTTCTCGGTGCCGAGGCCGTAGTTGACCCAACAGCCCATGCTGGGGCGCACGAACGTGTCGCTCCCGGTGTGCAGTTCGAGCAGCGCGCCTCCGTGCCGCGAGTTCGAGCCGTGCATCGATTTGATGAAGCACAGGTCGTCGGCGCACGCCCCGACGTGCGGGAACAGCTCGGACGCCCACGCCCCGCTCTTGCCGTACTGCTTGAACGCGAACGGCGACTTGAGGAGGTTGCCGGTCGCGCTCGACACGACGCGCGGCTTCGGGAACGGCAGCGGCTTGCCGTCGTCTGCCGCCAGCTTCGGCTTGTAGTCGAACGTATCGACCTGACTCGGCCCGCCGTGCATGAACAGGAAGATGACGCGCTTCGCCTTCGCCGCGAAGTGCGGCTTCTTGGGCGCGAGCGGGTCGCCCGAGCGGGGGGCGTCGGCCCCCTGTGCCCGCGAAGCGAGCATGTCGGCCAGCGCGAGCCAGCCGAAGCCCAGCGCGGACGTTTGCAGCAGTTCGCGGCGCGTCGGCATCGGGGTCACTCCACAAACACGAACTCGTTGGACGCGAGCAGCACGCGACACAGCCCGCGCCACGCGCGGAGCCGGCGCTCGTCGGCGGTCGCCTTCGGGTCGGCCGCGCCCTCGGAACCCTTCAGGTACGCGAGCACCGTATCGAGTTCCGCCGCGGTCGGGGCGCGGCCGTACGCGCGGTTGTACGCCGTCCGCACGCGCGCCGCTTCGTCACCCTCGACCGCCAGCACCGCTTTCGCGAAGGCCGCGGCGGTCTGGTCGGCGAGCGCGCTGTTGAGCAACAGAAGCGCCTGCGTCGGAATCGTGGTCGCGACGCGCTGGCCGTTGGGCACGGACGGATCGGGGAAGTCGAGCGTTTGGAACACGTCGTAGACCGCGCTGCGCACGACCGGCAGGTATACCGAGCGGCGCGGCGCGGCGTAGCCGTCGTAGTTGCGGCTGCCGGTGCCGGTGACGTACTGCCGCGGGGTCGCCTTCAGCAGCGTGCCGCCCGCGGTGCGGTCGAGCAGGCCGGACACCGCGAGCATTCCGTCGCGGATCTCCTCCGCGTCGAGCCGGCGGCGCGGGAAATGCGCGAGTAGGCGGTTGTCAGGGTCTTTCGCGCCCGCGGCCGGGTTCGGGCGCGAACTCATGCGGTACGCGCCGGAGGTCACGACGAGCCGGTGCAGGTGCTTCATCGACCAGTTGTTCGCCACGAACTCGGCCGCGAGCCAGTCGAGCAGTTCGGGGTGCGTGGGCCGCTCGCCGAGCCGCCCGAAGTTGTCGGGCGTGCGCACCAGCCCCGCGCCGAAGTGCCCGGCCCAGACGCGGTTCACCATGACGCGCGCGGTCAGCGGGTTGTCGGGGCGCGCGAGCCACTCCGCGAACTCCTTCCGCCCGCTGCGGTCCGAACCGAGCGCGAGCGGGGCGTCGCCGGCGACGACGCGCGGCAGCCGCCGCGGGGCTTCGGCCCCTAGCGTCAGGTGGTTGCCGCGCAGGTGAACCTTGAGGTTCTCGCCCTTCGCGTCCTCCACGGCCATCGCCTCTTCGCCCGGCGGCTTGGCCTTCTCCGCCGCGGCCACCTTGTCGCGCTGCTGCCGCACCAGCGGGACCGACGCGAACCCCGCGACCGCGGCCACCGCGGGCGACTGCGCGCGCGCCAGTTGCGCCTTCGCCGCCGCCACCTTCTGTTCCCACTCCGCGCGGGCCGCGGCGCTCGCGGGCGTGCCGATCGCGCGCTCGTTCCACGCGGCCACGACGCTATGGTTCTTCATCGTCTTGGTCGAGTAGAACATGCCGGCCAGCCCGTAATAGTCGCCCGTGGTAATGGGGTCGAACTTGTGGTCGTGGCACCGCGCGCACCCGAGCGTGAGGCCCATGAACGCTTGGCCGACGGTGTCGAGTTGCTCGTCGATGATGTCCATGCGCATCTTCATCGGGTCGTCCTCGGCGAGCATCTTCGGCCCGATCACGAGGAACCCGGTCGCGGTCAGGCGGTCGGCGCGCTCGGCCTCGGTACCACCGGGCAGCAGGTCGCCGGCGATCTGCTCCTTCACGAACTGGTCGTACGGCTTGTCGGCGTTGAGGCTCCGGATGACGTAGTCGCGGTAGCGCCACGCGTTCACGTAGGCGAGGTTCTCGTCCATGCCGTTGCTGTCGGCGTAGCGGGCCACGTCGAGCCAGCGCCGGCCCCACTTCTCGCCGTAGGCCGGCGACGCGAGCAACTTGTCAACGACCTTCTCGTAAGCGTCCGCGGCGTCGGCCTTGAGGAACGCTTCCGTTTCTTCCGGGGTCGGCGGCAACCCGGTCAGGTCGAAGGTGACGCGGCGCAGCAGCGCGCGCCGGTCGGCGGGCGGCGCGAACGTCAGCCCGTTGGCGCTCAACTTCGCGAGCAAGAAGCGATCAATCGGGTTGCGGACATCGGCCTTCGCGTCGCGCACGTCGGGCACCGCGGGCCGGCGCACAGGTTGGAACGCCCAGAACGCGCGCTCCTCCGCGGTGAACGCGCGCTCGCCGCCCTTCGGCGGCCCGACCACGACGGGCGCGGAATCGGGCCACGGCGCGCCGGCCCGGACCCACTCACGCAGCGCCGCGATCTGATCGGCCGGTAGTTTGTTCTTCGGCGGCATCTTCACTTCGCCGTCGTGCGCGAGCACCTGAAGGAGCAGGCTCTTGTCGGGCTTATCGGGCACGAGGGCCGGGCCGCGGTCGCCGCCGAGGAGCAGCGCGGCGCGCGAGTCGACGCGCAACCCGCCCTTCTGCTTCTCCGGCCCGTGGCACGACACGCACTTCTCGACGAGCACCGGCCGCACCTTCTTTTCGAAGTGCGCAACCGCGTCCGGCGGCGCGCCCACCGCGCGCCCCGCGAACAGCACCAGCACAGCACCAACGAGCGAACCAGCGCGCATGAGAGGAGTCACGAGGCGGGACGGGCGACACGGCAGAGCACCAAGCCTACCACCGCCCCCCGCGCCCGTCCAGAGGGTACGCGGGCCGTAACCGTAGGCATCACGCTCCGCGTGATGCCGCGTTGACATGGGGTGAGGCTCTTCGGTTCCTCGGAAGCTAACCGCGCGGTTCGCCCGGCATCACGCGGAGCGTGATGCCTACGATTTGCCCAACACCAAATCGACAACCCAACAGCCGCGAACATGCGGCCCATCGCCACGGCAATGCGAAAGGATGTCGTCGTTGTCGCACCCCGCGTCTTGCAGCGCGTCAGCCAGAATCGGCATCGCGCCGAACTCACGCGAATCGTACATCTGCCGCGCGAGTGACAACGCGGTGTCAGTGCGCCACTCCGGGGCGAACGCCACCGGGCGAAACGGGTTCCCGAAGATGTCGCGGAGAAGTTGAACGTGGCAACGCAGTTCGTCTGCTTCGATGTAAGGTTCGATGTACCCGCTGCTGTCTGCCGCTGCGACCCCGGCATCAGGATTGGTGGTTTCGTATGCTGCCCGGATAAAGGCGCGGATGGAATGGTCGTTTGGGGCTGCCCCTCTTGCAACCTGCGCCCCATATCGTGCGATCCGCCGGTCCTCTTCGGTTGCCTCTCCCTCAGCGAACCGCTCTGCGATCTCAACTGCCAGTCGGCCGCGTAAATCGTTAAGACGATGCCACACGTTACGACAGCACGCACAGCCGATCTTTCCCAGATGAACGCCTCTGGAAACGCAAATCGGCCGTGCGGCCACAAAGTACCCCCGCGAAGGGTGGTCCGCAACGATTTTCGCACCCGGATGAGGTCCCGACCACGGTCGAACG
>VGZJ01000190.1 GCA_016872595.1 Planctomycetota bacterium | reverse complement strand
CGCTCGGCGCGCTGGCGGCGCTGGTGGCGGGCGGCGTGGTCGTGACCGCGTGCGGACTGGGCTACCAGATGGTGGACGAGCAGCGGATTTATGCCCACGTGCGCGCCGCCGCGAAGCCGGAGAGCGTGTACCTGCTGCCGGCGCAGTTCCCCGCGGTGGGGAGCGGGCGCGGGGCGGTGTCCAACACGTTCGCCCCGCCGCCGCGCGCGAAGCCCGGCACGAACCAGATTCCGGTCGACCTCCAGCGGTTCCGGCTCGCGACCGGGGCGCGCGTGTACGTCGATTTCAAGTCGGTGCCGTACGCCTCGCGCGAAGTGCTGGAGTGGCACCGGCGGATGGAGGGCGCGGTCGAGTTCTACAAAGGCACCGCGCGCGATGAGGCGCGCTGGCGCGATTGGCTGAGGGCACAAGGGATCACGCACGTCGTCGCGCCGGCGACGAAGCCGTTCACAGCCGGCTACCTGCACGAGCAGCACAAGGACGACGGCTACATCGTGTACGAGGTGAAGTGACCGCGACTACACCGCGTCGGGATCGACCCCGAGTTCGCGCAGCCGCGCCGCCAGCCGCTCGGCGCGCTGGCGCTCGGCTTCGGCGCGGCGGCGCTCGTCGGCGGCGCGGGCGGCGGTCTCCTCTTGGAGCGTGCCGAGTTCGACGAAGCTCAGGAGCGGCCCGCCGGCCGGGTTCGTCACCGTTAGTTCGCCGCCGCCCACCTCGAACCGGATGCCGAGGCGCGGGCTGACGAAGCCGTTCATGTTCTCGATGCGGACGAGCGCGTCGCCGGCGCGCCGCCACCCCTGACAGTACGCCGGGAAGTCCGGGTACACGATGTAGTACTCTTCCGCGCCGTACTTCTCGTAGAACCGGCGCTTCTCGTCCATGCGCTCCGCGGTGTTGCCCGGCGACCACACTTCGAAGATCACCTGCGGGAACACGCCCTGTTCGGCGAACACTCTGTAGCTGCCGCGGTGCCCCTTCGGGCGGCCGAACGCGACGTACACGTCCGGGGCTTGGCGCGTGTCGGCGTCCCCTTCGACCGGGTAGATGAGGTGGTCCCCGGCGACGAACACGTTCGGGTCGGCGCGGAACAGCAGGTCGAAGTTGCCCTTCAGGGTGACGATCCACTCGAACTGGAGTGTGTTTTCGGCGCTGGGCTTACCGTCGGAGTCGGGGTAGTGGACCGCCGGGGGCGGCTTGAGAGATGTGGTCGCCATAGCTCTACCAATACCAGACGAGGGCCACCGGGTGCAAGCCGGTGGCCTTCGTGATGTGGTTGCGCGCTCGCCTGCGGCTCGCGGCCGAACATAAAGCTCAGCCGCCGGGCCGGCTGAAAGACTATCACCCGCGCTACCGGCTGGTGCCGGCCCGGTCGGCTGCAGCGCCGGGTTCGGCGGCTGGTCGCATGCCGTTTAGTGACCCGACCACTACGAAAGCACCACGATGAACGAAACAATAACGACGACGGCGATCACCAGTACCAGACAGCTGACGACCGCCTCCAGAGCGTTAACGACCTGCTCGATCGAACAGAGCGCGAGCGACCCGATTACAGTAATTGCTACTGCGGCGACGCGGACACCATCTTCGAACCCCCACCGCTTACAGGCGTAGTTGACCAGGATGCCCATCAGAATCACGAACACCAAGCAAATACATCCGCGACTCCCTTCGCGCTCCTCTTCGGGCGTGACTATCCGGACCCGATGGTAACTCACCTCCGCGCCTCCCTCGCCGAACGACCCGCGGACGAGCAGCCGGCGCGGTACGGGGCGCTGGCGAGGCGTTCCCGCTGAGCGCGCGCCGGTCTGCTCCATCCGCGGGTTCGGGCTAGGGCGGGACCAGTCGCGCGACCGCGACGTCAACCCATCCGCGGTCGTCACCCATGTGACCGGGTGGCCGCCCGGTCGGGGTACGTCGGGTTTTGGAGTATCGTGCGCCGCGGCACCCGACCCGGAGAGGGCTTCCACAGCCCGCTCGCCGCGACACTGGGTTAATGGCCCCCCGGTTTCCGCAACACGGCTTCCCCCGGAGCGCCTATCCAGCCCGAACAACAAGCTCACCTGCCCGGCCGCGACACCAGTCAGCGACAACTGCAAGCAGGGGAGCGCTGGGAAACAAATCACGTGGCCGGGTCAGGTGCAGCGACCGGTTCGGCCTCGGGGGAAGTCCGGCTCAACGCAGCTCCATAAGTCAGATTAAACCACTCCCGGAGTCCAGCGATCATGCCAACCGTATTCAGCAGTTTATCGCCACTCGCTAGCAACCGTTGGCACTCAATCTTTTGAATGAGATACAGCTCCAAGGCAGGGGCGAAGAAACACCACTCCCATTCAAACGGAACAATGTCAACGTACTTCGGAGTGAATGGCAGTCGGCTGTCAGAACCAAAGTACGTTCGAATCCGGTCTATCATTGGTTGGTTTGTGGCGCTCCCGACGTACTTGAGTACGGAAGCAGCGTCGAACAAGAAGTACACTCCCGGTTTTTTGAGCGCAAGGGACCGAGTTTCAAGGTTGTCAACGAACCCATCTTGAATTTCGAGCTTCGGGACTTGCCCCGTCAGCAGTGTTTGAAACTCTCCGAGGAGTTCTTGAAGTCGTGTCCAACGCGGGTTCATCTTAACCTCGCCTAAAGGCGGATCAGCTTATTGTGGCTTGTGTGGCACGGTCTTGGGCTGTGTCGGCTTTTCCCGCGTGCTTTTTATGGGGTGAACGCATCCACAAGTTCTTTCCATGTCACCAGCGAGTTTGACGAGATAGGTGGAGTGCTAACTAACCACTTTGCGTTAGGAGTCGTCGGACGCCAGTGAACTTTGCTGAGCACCCATGCTCCATTTTGATAGGCGTACTCCATCCGAATTTCTCGCTCCAGAGGGTCCGTGTACTTCGGGTCTTGAGCACTTCCCGTAAAGCTGATTTCTCCGACGAAGGGCGATACCAACGAATCAGTCTTGCGAACATCGAACGTCGTGTCGGGAATCGTCCAGCTACCCGCCCGCGCTTTTGCCAGACCCTTTTCACGGACTGCCTTGAGAGCCGCAGATGGATCGGCTTCTTGTTTGTTCTGACTGCTCTGCTCTTGTGACTTCTGCGTCGGGGTTGTTCCAGAGCAACCCAACGCACAGAGTAGAACCAGACACAGAGGGCGTTGCATGATTAACCTTCACGTTACGCTGGCCTGCTTGTGGCCGAACGATGGAGCTCACCTGCGCGCGCCCCTGTGAGGGGGCAATCCCCGAGGTCTACCTGCGCGCGCTGCGTGCAGCGAGTGGTTCGGCCCCGCGCCCGGCCACCTATTGAGTGGGCTGCACGCGGGTGAGCTCCATCGTTCGGCCCCGCGCGCCTGCAGCCCGCAGTTGAGCTACACCCGTTCCGTCCGCGCCTCGGGGGTGGGCGCGGGTCGGGCCAGCCACTTGGGGTGGGGGGCTGGCGTCCCTATCGACATCGCGCCCACCCCCGTGGGTTTCAGCGCGGGGCCGAACGACCAAGCTCAGCAGCGGCGGGGGCCGAGTGAGCTATGACTCTCGAAAAGCCTACATGCCCCCGCCGTCTGCTGCAGCGTCTGGTTCGGCGTCTGTGGTGTCACCGGAGCCGACGCCAGCCCTGCGGTTGGTCCGAGCGCTGGATGTATCCCCGGTCGCGGAGCGTCTCCAAGTGCCGTCGGATAGCACCGCGAGTTGGCAGCCCGCGGCGGAGGATCTCCGACTCAACTTCGCCCTCGGTGAACTCGCGGCCTACCGGCCAATCACTCACAACATGGTCGATTGACGAGGCACCGGTCCCCTCGACGGTGCCCCAGTCGGTGTACTCGCGGGCCATGTGTTGCACCTCTGCCGCCGAACGACCCGCGGATGAGCAGCCGGCGCGGTACGGGGCGCTGGCGAGGCGTTCCCGCTGAGCGCGCGCCGGTCTGCTCCATCCGCTGGTTCGGGCTGGGGCGGGACCGGTCGGGCGACCGCGACGTCAACCCATCCGCGGTCGTCACCCATGTGACCGGGCGGCCGCCCGGTCGGGGTACGTCGGGTTTTGGAGTATCGTGCGCCGCGGCACCCGACCCGGAGAGGGCTTCCACAGCCCGCTCGCCGCGACACTGGGTTAATGGCCCCCCGGTTTCCGCAACACGGCTTCCCCCGGAGCGCCTATCCAGCCCGAACCAGTGTTTAGTGTGCGAGGCTTCGCACAATAACACTGGCAACTCGTGTCCACTGTCGCCCCACGCGACGGTGGGTAACCCCCAACCATCCCGTCAGTTGCGCCCACCGCCGCGCCGAACGCTTCGCGCAATAACGTGGTAACGGGTCTGTGCGAGGCGTGCCAACCGTTCACGCCCGCTCTCAACATCTCCGCCGCCGAACGAGTGGTTACTGCGCCACGACCGGCGCGGGCACGTTGGCGTCGAAGCCGAGCTTCTTCTCGCCGTTCTCCTCGACGATCTTCACCGTGATGGCGTCCGCGCCGTGGAACGTGCCCCGGAGGATTTCTTCCGCGAGCATGTCTTCGAGGTACTGCTCGATGGCCCGGCGCAGCGGGCGCGCCCCGTACTCGGTGCTGGACCCCTTCTCGATCAGGTAGTCCTTGGCCTCGTCGGTCACCACGAGGGTCATGCCCTTGTCGGCGACCCGCTTGGCGACCTTCGCCAGTTCCATGTTCACGATGGCCTTGAGGTCGTCCTTCGTGAGCTGGCGGAACACGATGATCTCGTCGAGCCGGTTCAGGAACTCCGGCTTGAACGCCTTCTCCATGTGCCCCTTGAGCTTCTTCTGCATGTCTTGGTAGTTCACCTCGGCGTCCTTCTTGACGCCGCGGATGAGCACCGAGGTCATGTCGTCCTGCGCGACGATGTCGCTGGCCCCGATGTTCGTGGTCATGATGAGGATGGTGTTCTTGAAGTCCACCGTCCGGCCCACGTTGTCGGTCAGCCGGCCCTCTTCCATGATCTGGAGCAGCATGTTCCAGACGTCGGAGTGGGCCTTCTCGATCTCGTCGAGGAGCACGACCGAGTACGGCTTGCGGCGGATCTTCTCGGTCAGTTGGCCGCCCTCTTCGTACCCGATGTAGCCCGGGGGCGCGCCGACGAGGCGCGACACGTTGTGCTTCTCCATGTACTCGGACATGTCGAGCTGCACGAGGTTGTTCTCGTCGCCGAACATGAACTTCGCGAGCTGCTTGGCGAGCAGCGTTTTGCCGACGCCGGTCGGCCCGGCGAAGATGAAGCTGCCGATGGGCCGCTTGGGGTCCTTCATGCCCGACCGCGACTTGCGCACGGCCTTCGCGATGGCGTGGATCGCCTCGTTCTGGCTGATGACCGTGTTGTGCAGTTCGGCCTCCATGTTCAGCAGGCGGCGGGTCTCGTCCTCGCCCACCTTCTTGAGCGGCACCCCGGTCATCTTGGAGACGACCTCGGCGACGACCTCCTCGTCGACGATGCCGTCCGTCTCCTTGGCCTTCTCGCGCCACTGTTTGTGCTGCTGGTCCTTCTCCTTGCGCAGCTTCTCGGACTGGTCGCGCAGGTGCGCGGCCCGCTCGAAGTCTTGGTCCATGACCGCGGCTTCTTTTTCCTGATTCAGCTTCTCGATCTTCTCGTCGAGTTCCTTGAGGTCCGGCGGCCGGGTCATGCCCTTGAGGCGCACGCGCGCGCCGGCCTCGTCGATCACGTCGATGGCCTTGTCCGGCAGGCAGTGGCCGGTGATGTACCGCTCGGACTGCTCGACCGCGGCCTTGAGCGCGCCGTCGGTGATCTGCACCTTGTGGTGGGCCTCGTAGCGGTCGCGCAGGCCCTTGAGGATTTCGACCGCCTCGGCCATGCTCGGCGGGTTCACGATGATCGCTTGGAACCGGCGCGCGAGGGCCGCGTCCTTCTCGATGTACTTGCGGTACTCGTCGAGGGTGGTCGCGCCGATGCACTGGATCTCGCCGCGGGCCAGCGCCGGCTTCAGCACGTTGCTGGCGTCGATGGCCCCTTCCGCGCCGCCGGCCCCGACGAGGGTGTGCAGCTCGTCGATGAACAGCATGG
Organism: Planctomycetota bacterium; assembly: GCA_016872595.1. Classification (GTDB taxonomy): domain Bacteria; phylum Planctomycetota; class Planctomycetia; order Gemmatales; family Gemmataceae; genus Gemmata. Next base: position 6,288 of record VGZJ01000190.1, on the reverse strand, counting down.
TGTTCTTGGCCCGGCGCACCTCGTTCATCACGGCCTTGATGCGCTCCTCGAACTGGCCGCGGTACTTGGTGCCGGCGACCATCATGGCGAGGTCGAGCACGACGATCCGCTTGTCGCGGAGCAGGTCCGGGACGTTCTGATCGACGACGAGCTGCGCCAGCCCCTCGACGATGGCGGTCTTGCCGACGCCGGCCTCGCCGAGTAGCACCGGGTTGTTCTTCTGCCGGCGCGAGAGGATCTGGATGACGCGCTCGATCTCGGCGGCGCGGCCGATGACCGGGTCCAGTTTGCCTTGGCGCGCGAGCTCGGTGAGGTCGCGACCGAAGCTGTCGAGGGCCGGGGTCTTGGACTTGGAACGCCCGGTGCGCTCGGACGAGCCGCCGTCGCGCCCCTCGCGGCCCTCGCGCCCGCCGCGCTCCTCCCGCCCGCCATCGGATTCGTTCGGCATGTTGTGCCCCAGTAGATTCAGGACTTCTTCGCGAACGTCTTCGAGCTTCAGGCCGAGGTTCATCAGAACCTGAGCCGCGACGCCCTCTTGTTCCCGTAAGAGGCCCAAGAGGAGGTGTTCGGTTCCGACGTAATTGTGGTTCAGGTTCCGAGCCTCTTCGATGGAGTACTCGATGACCTTCTTAGCGCGGGGCGTGTGCGGGAGCCGGCCCATGACGACCTGCTCGCCGCCCGGCCCGTGCTGGACGATCTTCTCGACCTCGAGGCGGATCTTGCGGAGGTCGATGTCGAGGTTCTTGAGGACGTTGGCGGCGACCCCGGACCCTTCCTTGACGAGGCCCAGAAGCACGTGTTCGGTGCCGATGTACTCGTGGTTGAACCGCTGCGCCTCTTGGTTGGCGAGCTGCATTACCTTCCGGGCACGATCCGTAAAGCGCTCATACATCTACGCCGTCTCCCGCGCGGGGAAAGAAGCCGAGTGCGGCTCGCGGCCCATCATACGCCGGCGCGGGGGAGGTGAGAGCGGAACCCGCGGTACCGGACCGGTGAGCGTGGAGTCTGCGGAATTGTAGGCCCGCGCGCGCGGCGAATCAAGGCGGGCACGCGGGACCGCGGGAAGTGACGGACCGCCCGCCCGCGCCCGCCCTCATCGGCCGCGCGGGGTTCCGCGCCGGCTCGCGCAGCGCGGCAGCGCGCTGGGCGCGCGCGGACCACTCCGGTCCGGCCACGCACGCCGGGCGCGCGAGCCGGTGCCCGTTCCTTACCGCGCGCCGGCCGCGCCGACCGGCGGCGCGGCCGGCGGGGGCGGCTTGCGCCGCCACTTCACCGCGTACGGCAGCGCGAACAGGTACAGGCCGGTGAACCACAGCATCAGCACCACGAGCGCGACCGGCAGGAACACGTACACCTTGAACGAGTCGTCGAAGAAGCTCCCGTCGTGCAGGCTCTCGATCAGGTCCGAGCGCCGGTACTGGACCTGCAGCACCTTGCCCGTCTGAAAATCGACCTGCACCTCGTAGCGGTTCTTGCACTGCACTTTCGCGATGCCGTCCTTCGGGCGCACGTCGACGCGCTCGACGTCGCCCCAGTCTGTCACCGCGGCTTCGGGCACGGCCTTCACCGCCGCGAGGATCGTGTCGAACGACGCGCTCGGCGCTTTGGCCGCGCCCTTCTTGGTGGGCGGTTGCACCCACGTCAGTTCCTTCTTCAACTGGAGCAGACAGCCGGTGAGCAGCACGAGCAGGAAGGGGGCGGCCACCGCGACCGCGCCCCAGCGGTGGGCCTTGCGGAAGAAGGTGCGCGGGTTGAATGGCATGGGGACTCACGGCGCGGGGTGGCGGGCGAGGCCCGATTGTCGCGCCGAAGTGCCCGGAACGCAACTCCGCGCCGGGCCGGTTCGGACGGCGGGTCGTGCCGACAGTGCCGGTTCTGCGGTTTCTGCGTTTTCTTCCGGGCGGGCCGCGGGTATAGAGGAACTTACGCGGGCGACGGGCGCCCCCCCTCAGCACGGCTCGCACATGTTCGCCATTTGCTTCGCTCTGCTCTTCCCCGGCACGGCCGAGGGACTCCCACCCGTGCTGCGGTCCGCGCACGAGGTGCGCGCGCTGCCGCTGCGCGAGGCCGGGGTCGGGCGGTTCGTCGCGCTCCGCGGTACGGTCACGTTCGCGCCGCGCTCGCACAACCACTTCTACATGGTGGACGAGACCGGCGGGGTGCGCGTCGAGTGGCCGATGCGCCACTTCCACCTGAACCCCGGCGACGAGGTGCGCGTGTCGGGCCTGACCACCGAGGGGCGGTTCGTCCCGGAGGTGCTGGCCGGGCTCGTGACGGTGCGGCACGCCACCCGCGACCAACTCCCGAAGGCGCAGCGGTTCAACCTGACGACCGACGAGGCGTACTTCCTCGACGCCGAGTGGGTGACGGCCGACGCCGTGGTTCAGGCCGCGTGGTCGCCGAACGAAAACTGGGTGAAGTTGGACCTCGCGCGCGGGCGCGGGACCAGTGGTGGCTTACGTGCCGCGCGGGGTGCCGGTCGAGGTGAAACGCGCGCAGGCCCTCGTCGGGTCCGTGGTGCGGGTCCGCGGGGTGTGGAAGCGCGGGGCCGGGGGCACCGACCCGTCGCACCTGCTCGTCGCCGACCTCGCCGAGTTCGTCGAACTGGAGAGGCCCAAGCGCCTCGGCGACGCGCCGCTCGTGACGGCCGCGGTCCTGAACCGGCCCCAGTCGGACCCGATCGACGCGCGCCGCCCGGTGCGCGTCGAGGGTGTGCTCACGCTGAACCAAGGCGGGCGGCACTTCTACCTGCTGGACGGGACCGGCGCGGTCCAGTTGCGCGCGCGCGACGCGCTCGACCTGCGCCCGGCCAGCGCGTGACCGCGCACGGGTTCCCGCGGGCCGCAGGCACGACCGACCCGCCGCTGTTGGAGAGCGCGAGCGTGCTCGTACCCGATCCCGTGGTGCCGGTGGACGGGCTCCCGCTCCCCGCGCCGGCCCCCGGCGCGACCGCGAGCGCCGCCGCCGCGGGCAAGCTCGAGGGGCGCGTGGCCGCGTTCACCGGCACCGTCGTCGCCACCGGGCGGCACGGCGACTGGTCGACGCTCACGGTCCTGTGCGAGGCGCTCACGTTCGTCGCGGTGTTCGTGGACCCGATCCCCGCGGTGGACGTGGGGAGCACGGTCGAGCTAACGGGCGTCGTCGTGCGCCAGCAGTTCGACAAGCTCCCGCGCGCGCCGTTCGCGCTGGTCGTGCGCCCGGCCGACATGAAGCTCGTGGCCGGGCCGCCCGCGCCGCCGGAGTTGCCGCCCGCGCCGTGGTGGACCGGGCGGCGCGTCGCGTACCTCACGGCCGGGTTCCTCGGCCTGTTGCTGTTGGGCGGCGCGACCGTGACCGCGCTCCGCGTACAGGTGCGCCGCGCGAACGCGCTGGCCGCGCAGCGCGCCGAGGAGAAGCTGCAACTGGAAGGGCAACTGGGCCGCTCCGCGAGGCTGGAGGCCGTGGGCCGTGTGGCCGGGGGCGTGGCCCACGACTTCAACAACATCCTCACCGTCATCAACGGGTGCGCCGAGATGCTGGACGAGGGCGGCCCTGACGACCCGACGCGGGCCGCGTCGCTAGCGAGCATCCGCCGGGCCGGGCGACTGGCCGCGGTGCTGTCGCGCCTTCTGCTCGCGTTCAGCCGGCAGCGCGCCGCCGAGCCGCGCCCGCTCGACCTGAACGCGCTGATCGCCGACGCGGAACCGATCCTCGCGCGGCTGCTGGGCACGAGGACCGTGCTCGCCACCGCCCCCGCCCCGGACCTGCCCCCGGTCCTCGCGGACACCGGGCCGCTGCTGCAGGTCCTCATCAACCTCGCGGTGAACGCGGCCGAAGCGATGCCCGACGGCGGCACGTTCACCCTCGCGACCGCGGCCCCGCGCCCCGGGCGCGTGCAACTGACCGCGACCGACACCGGCACCGGGATGAGCGCGGAGGTGCGCGCCCGCGCGTTCGAGCGCGGGTTCACCACGAAGGCCGCGGGCACCGGCACCGGGTTGGCGATCGTGGCCGACGCGGTGCGCGACCTCGGCGGCGAGATCGAGCTGCACTCCGAACCGGGCCGCGGCACCGAGTTCCGTATCGACCTGCCGGCCGCGCCGCGCGCGCCGGGGGCGGTCGCGCCGAGGCCCGCGCCCGCCCCCCGGCCGCGCGCCGTCGCGCTGGTGGTGGACGACGACGACGGCGTTCGGACCTACGTGCGCCACGTGCTCGAAGCGCTCGGCCTCCGCGTCGTGGCCCACGCCGACCCGTTCGCCGCGCTCCGCGCGCTCGACGACCCCGGCGCCGCGGTCGATGTGCTGGTCGCGGACCTCGTGCTGGACGGCCTCGGCGGGCACGAACTGGCCGCGCGCGTCCGCGCCCGGTTCCCGGCCGCGCGGGTGCTGTTCGTGTCGGGCCACGACCCGGACGACCTGATCCCCGGCGGCGCGGCCGGGGCCGACTTCCTCGCCAAGCCGTTCACCCCCACCGACCTGAGCGCGTGGGTCGGCCGCGCCCTCGCGCCCTGAGCGCCGCGCGCCCCGCACGAGAGACACACCGATGACCCGCGCCGCCCTCGTCGCGCTCCTGTCCTGTGTCGCCGCCGCGCGCGCCGACGAGCCGCTCGGCAAGCTCTCCGAGAAGTACGAGTCCGGCGGGCGCGGGCCGGGCACCGTGTCCACCGGCAAGGGCGACCCCGGCGGCGTCTCCTACGGCACCTACCAACTCGCCTCGAAGCTCGGCCGCGCCGACCAGTTCGTCGCCCGGCACTACCCGGACGAGTTCAAGGGGCTGAAGGGCGGCACCGACGAGTTCACGAAGAGGTGGAAGGAACTCGCGGCCAAAGACCCCAAGGGGCTGCGCGCGAACGAACACGCCTTCATCAAGGACACGCACTACGACCCGCAGGCGCGCAAGCTCGCGAAGGAACTGAAACTGGACCTCGCGGCGCGCACCGCCGCGCTCCGCGACGTGGTCTGGTCGGTCGCCGTGCACCACGGCCCGAACACCGACGTGATCGTGACCGCCGCGAAACCGCTGCTCAAGGACGGCGCGCTCGACGGGGTGAGCGACGAGGCGCTCATCCGCGCGGTCTACGCGGAGCGCGGGCGCAAGGACGCGGACGGCAAGTTGGTCCGGTTCAAGGGCGTGAGCGCCGACTGGGTTCCCGGCCTGACGCGCCGGTTCGAGAGCGAGTTGAAGGACGCTTTGGAGATGCTGAAGAAGTGAAGCCGCGGCGCGCGCTGACGAACGTGGGCGGGGCCACCGAGACCGAGGGCGACCGGGCCGACGCGGACCGGCTGGCGCACGCGCTCGCGGTGCCGCCCGCCACCGACGACTCCTCCGACCCGGCCCGGGCCCACGTCCACGGGTTCCACACCTACCCCGCGCGGCTGCACCCACTCACCGCGGCCCGGCTCGTGAGCGCGTTCGTGCCGGCCGGCGCGCGCGTCCTCGACCCGTTCTGCGGGTCCGGCACCGTTCCCGTCGAGGCGCTCGTCGCCGGGCGCGCCGCGCTCGGCACCGACCTGAACCCGCTCGCCGTGCGGCTGACCGCGTGCAAGACCCGCCCGCGCGCCGCGGCCGACCTCGACCGCCTGCGCGCCCGCGCCGCGGAGTGCGCCGACCACGCCGACGCCCGCCGCGCGGCCAAGGCCGGGGCCACCCGGCGCTACCCGCGCGCCGACGCCGCGCTCTTCGAGCCGCACGTGCTCCTCGAACTCGATTCGCTCCGCGCCAAGATCGAGTCGCTCGGCGACGACCCGGCGCGCCCGGACCTCGAACTGGTGCTGTCCGCGGTGCTGGTGAAGCTGTCGCGACAGGGCGGGGACACGGCGCGCGGCGCGCGCCACGGGGCGCGCCGCACCGCCGCCGGGTTCGCCGCCAAACTGTTCGCGGACAAGGCCCGCGAGCTGTGCGCGCGCCTCGCGGAGTACGCGCGGTTGCTGCCCGACCCCGCGCCGGCCGCGGTCGCCCTTCAAGACGACGCGACGACGCTCGCGCGGCTCCCGCCGGACCCGGTCGCGGCAATCGTCACCTCGCCGCCCTACGCCGCGACCTACGACTACGTCGCCCACCACGACGTGCGGCTGCGCTGGCTCGGCCTCGATGCCGGGCCGCTGGTGAAGGGCGAGATCGGCGCGCGCGCCGCCTACGCCAAGTTCGACGCGGGGAAGGCGCGGGCGCAGTGGGCCGCGGAGCTGACGCGATTCTTCCGGGCCGCGGCGCGTGTGCTCCCCGCCGGCGCGCCGGTGGTGGTGGTAATGGCCGACTCCGCGGTGGGCGGCGCGGCGATTCGCGCCGACGAGGTGGTCGCCGAGGCCGGGC
>VGZJ01000189.1 GCA_016872595.1 Planctomycetota bacterium | reverse complement strand
TTGTCGAACTCGTCGGCCGAGAGCCCCGTGAACATGCGGAACAACAACGGCTTCCGACGCAATTTCTCGTAATTCGTCATAACCCTATGAATAGGCCATCGATCGCTATTGCGCAACGAGTCTAATAGAACCCGAGGTCCATCGCGTTGGAGAGCGCGCGGGCCACCCACCACGCGGCGCTGCGCCACTTGGCGTGGATCTTCACCACCGCGAGCTGGCCCGGTTCGAGGGCGATGTCCGGGTCCGTCATCTCCACTTCCACCAAGTACACCTGCGCCAGCGGCACCAGCAGGTTCGGGTCGTCGCTCGGCTTCACGGCCAGCGGGCCGCCGCCGCGCTGCGTGAGGGCCAGCGGCACGGTGGCCGCGTTCTGCGTCGGGAGCCGGCGCACCTTGCCGCTGAACGTGCGGTCGCTGCGGCCCTTCGCGTAGATGGACACGTCCAGTTCGCCGCGGGCCGCGAGGTCCTCGCGCAACACGCGGAAATCGGGCGGCGACACGGGCACCTTCACGATGAGCCGGCCGGGGTCGCCCACCGCGAACACCGGGTTCGTTTCGCCGTACCCCTTGTCGAACAGCTTGCCCACCTCGTCGCGCTTGGGCGCGGTCAGGATCGTGCCGCCGCGCGGGGCGCGGGCCTGTTCGAGTCGCACCTGCTCGGCCTCGAGGCGGGTCACCTCGTCGTCGGCGGTCGCGGCCCGGCCGCGCTCGCGCGCGAACTCGCCGTTGAAGCGGTGCTCGGCGGCGGTGTCGCCGGTGTTGCGGGCCTTGACCGCCTCGAGGTTGAGCCGCTGCGCGACCTCCCACTGCGCGTCGCGGGCGGCGCGGGCCTTCTTCAGCCTCACGTCGAGCGCGTCGCTCTTGAACGCGCCGAGCAGCTCGCGCGGGGCCACGCGCTTGCCGGGGCGGATGGCGTCGTCCATCGCGACGAGGCGCGCCGGCTCCGTGAGGAACACGCCCTCCATCGCGTCCGGGTCCACCGCGACGAGGCCGGTCTCGTGGACCCGGCTCACCGGCAGCGGCAGGAAGAAGAACCCCAGCACGAACGAGCCGAACACCCCCAACGTGACGTACACGCGCTTCGCCTTCATGTCCGGTAACCGCCCGCGCTGGCGAATGTTTTTGACGATCCGAAACACCGGCCAGACGAACAGCGACGCCAGCGACAGAACCGCCAACATCTGGCTCAGGATTTTGAGTTTCGGGCCGAGGAAGTCCGCGAGGAACCACAGGATGCTGAACGTCACCACCCAGCGGTACACCCAACTGGCGATCGCGTAGATCGCGAACAGCCACTTGCGCCACGGGGCCATGTAGTGCTCCGGCGGCACCTCCACGCCGAGGCACTTCGACAGGAACATGTTGTTGAGGAACCGGTTGGCCTTCTCGCGCAGGTTCGGCACTTCGAGCCAGTCCGAGAGGATGTAGTACCCGTCGAACCGCATGAGCGGGTTCGCGTTGAACATGATGGTGGAGACGGAACACAGCACCATGATGCACAGCGAGATGTTGTTCACAGTCGGGTACGCGGGCGTGTACCACCACACGAACGTGGCTATCGCCGCGATCACCAGTTCGACGTAGATGCCGGCGAAGCTGATGATAATGCGCTTCCACTTGTCCGCGAGCGTCCACGCGTCCGTCACGTTGGCGTACAGCGCCGGCGAGAGGCACATGAGCAATACGCCCATCTCGTGGCACTCGCCCTTAAACGCCTTACAACTCAACCCGTGTCCGAACTCGTGGATGATCTTCACCACGCCGAGCGAGATCCACATGTACAGGACCGAGTTCCACGTGAAGAACTCTTGGTACGCCGGGAGCTTGGCGTGGAACGTGTTGAAGTGCAGGGCCACGTGGAACACCGCGGCCAGCATCAGCCCGACGCTGAGGACGAAGAACCACGTCGTAAATATCCACGACAGGTAGCGGTACATCCACGTGAGGAGCCGGTCGGGGTCGAAGACCGGGATCTTCAGGTACAGGATGTTCGTGAAGGTGGCGAGGCGGCGCGTGCGGCGCTGCTTGGCGCGGCGCTGGAACAGGTGCTGCGCCGCGCCCGGCTGCTCGTTCTGCACCAGCCCGGCCGTCACCAACTGTCGCGCGAACCCCTCCAAGTCGGCCGGTTCCAGCCGCAGCGGTTTGAACTCGTCCTCGAACCGCTCCTGCACTTCCTCCATCGTGTGCTTGCCGTCGAACAACCCGAACACGAAGTACTCTTGCTTGCTGAACCGATAGTACTTCAGGCACACCGGGTCTTTCACAACGTGGTACGTCTTCCCTTCGTACTTTTGCTCGTAGGTCTGGAGGTCCGGGCGCACGCGCAGCCGCACCTGCTTGCGGCGCTCCGCGGGGCTGTTCAAGTTCGTGGTGAGGTCGGCCATGGGATAGTTGGCAGTGAACAGTGGACGGTGGGCAGTGACGACAGAGGACCGCACAAGCATTGGGGCGGGCAGCGGGCAGCACAGACTCAGGGCCACGTTCTTGTTCTTAGTCCGCACTGCCCACTGCCCACTCCCCACTGCTAACGACTCACGGGTTCGTCGGCACGATGATCGTGGCGGCGCTGTGGTCGAGCAGCTTCAGTTGGGTGTTGTCCATTTCGACGCGCACGGTCACGTAGCGGGTGTCGGTGACGTCGATGTGGACGACGCGGGCGGTGTGGGCCTTGCGGTCGCCGGTGGGGGGCTTCCACAGGTACACGCCGCCGGTCGCGGTGCCGACCACCACGAACGGCTCGCCGCGGAACCGGCTGAACGGGCTGAACGCGGCGGCGGTCACGGGGGTGCGCCCCGGCGTCACCAGCCGCCCGACCTCGGCCCCGCGCCCGCCGCCGCGCGGCGCGTGCCAGTACTGGAGCGTGCCCTTCAGGTCGCCGTCGCCGCCGATGGTGGCGATCCCGTACGGCTCGCTCTCCGGGGTCGTGCCCGGCCCGAGGTCGTCCGGCCCGAACAGCGCCAGCGCCGCGAACGTGCCCGCCGAGCTGACGTTCTCGATCTGGCCCGTCGTCTGCCCGGTCGCCGGGTCCACGAGGTCGAACCGCGTCTTGCCCTGATCGAACAGCACGCGCGCCCCGTCGCGGCTCGCGCCGAGCGCCTCGACCGCGCCCGCCCGGTGATCGATGTTGCGCAGCACGGCGGCCTTATCCGTACCGAGCTTCCACACCTTCAGCGTGCCGTCCTTCGAGCTAGTAACGAGCGTGTTCTGCGGGGTGAAGGTGACGCCGCCGACGTTGTCGCGGTGCTCGCCCGCGAGGGCGTACAGCTTCTTCGCGGTCGCCAAGTCCCAGACGAACACGTCGCGCCCGGCGGCGGTCGCGAAGAACCGCCCGTCCGGGCTGACGGCGACGGCCTGCACCGCGGACGTGTGCCCGTCTTCGGGCTCGGTCTTCCACGTGTTCGGCAGCTTCTCGCGGTTGCTCACGTCCCAGAGGCGAATCTTGCCGTCGGTACCCCCGGTAATCACGGTCATCGTCTTCGCGGTCGGCGGGGTCGCGGCCACGCTGCGCACCGCGACCGGGTGCGTCAGGTTGTGCGGCACCGTCGGGCGGTTCGGCTTCTTGCCGAGGTTCGGGTCCCACACGAGCACGTTGCCGTCGGCCCCGACCGAGACGACGAGCGGGCCGTCCGGGTGCGCCGTCACCGCGATGCCGGTCACTTCCTTGCGGTGCCCGTTGTGCTCGGCGATGGGCGCGCTGGGCACGGCCGGTTCGACGATGACCCGCTTGGTGGGGTGGTTCAGGAACGCGCGGATCACGTCCACGTTCTCGACCGGCGTTTGGCCCTCGATGCGCACGCGGTCGGTGGCCTCGATCTCCATCACCTTCTCGCCGGCCTTGACGAACTGCCCGGCGCGGCGGTCCATGCTGCGGATGAAGCCGTTCACGCGGCTCCGGATGTAGTGCTTTTCGGCCTGAACTTTGGCGTCGGCGAGGTCCGCGGTCGACTTGGCGATGGTCTGGAGGGCGTTGGCCTCGTTCTCGCGAAACCGGGCGAGCGTGAGCTGCGCGCTGAGCACCTCGTTGTACGCGGCCCCGCCCTTCTTCCACGACTCTTCCACCACCTTGTACTGCTTCTCCGAGGCCACCGCGCCTTCGGCGGCGTACAGGCGCGCGGTTTCCGCGGCCTTCTTGATCGTGTCCGCACCCTGCATTCGCGTTGTGATCTGCTGGTTGTCGATGAACATGAGCACGTCGCCGTACTCGACCGTGTCGCCGTCGCTGAGGCGCTTGAGCTTGGTGCGCTTGGCCTTGTCCGGTTCGGGGTCGCGCGGGTGGTACACGATGCGGTCGGGGTCCACCGTCTCGCCGGGCTTGATGTACGTCGCGACCATCTCGATGAGGCCGTCCACTTCCGCCGACACGATCTGGCGCTCCTCGAACTGCGCGAGCGCGTTCGAGATGACGATGGGCTGGCTCCGCGAGATGACCGGCGGGTACACCGGGGCCGCGACCGGCGTGTACAGAAGGCTCGTGACGTCCTTCGGGTCCGGGCCGACGCTCGGCGCGAGCTGAACGTTGGGCGCGTCCTTCTCGTTGGGGGCCGGGGGCTTCTTCCCGCACCCGACGACGGCACCGACGAGCGCGACCGGGGCGAGAGCACGAGTGAGCCAGCGCATGGACGTGTCCTCCAAAGGGGACGAGTACGGGGTTGCGGCGCGGGTGCCGCCGGGGTCTGGCGCTCGCCAGCCAACGGTCGGCGGGTTTGCTGCGCAGTGGGCAGTTGAGAGTGGGCAGCGGGCAGAAACGCACGGTCTTCGCTGCCCACTGCCCACTGCCCACTTCAGATCAGAAGAAGAAGATCACCTTCTCGTAGAACCACTCCCACACGCCGTGGAACAGGGTGTAGCCGAGGGCGTGCTTGCCGCAGCGGACCCGCGTGCGGACCTCGAGGCCGGTCACGAGGTGGGCCTCGGGGATCCATTTGTCGCGCGCGATGCCGGGGTCGGCGAACCCGTCCGGCGCGCCGGTGCGGGCCGGGATGTTGAGCTTCACGTACGCGCTCACGACCGGCTCGTTCTCGTTCTGGTCGGTCTTGTTGGGCACGGCTTCCGCCGCCATTTCGTCCTTGTACAACCGGCCCTCATAGCTCGTATCCGGCTGGCTGGAGAGCAGCACGTCCACGATCAGGTACTTGCGCGCGCCCTTCACCGGGTCGTTGTCGGTGAGGTGCGCGTTCGGGTCGGCGAAGGCTTTCAGAATCTGGCCGACGTTGCTCTGCGGGATTTTGAGTTCGGCCTGCCACGGGCCTTTCAGGTTGCCGAGGCGCATCACTTCTTCGCTGGGGCGGAGCGTGCGCCCGGTCAGGTTCTCGCGGCGGTCGTCGTTGAGGACGATCCACTTGGACGCGCCGCGGGCGCGGGCCAGCGAGCCGAAGTCCGGGGCGATGACGCGGAAGTGCCCGGCCCCGCGCGGGTTCGGTACGCCCTTGCTTTCGGCCTTCGAGTCCGCCCGGTTGAACTGCTGGTCGAACGCTTCCATTTCGCCCAGCGCGCGCTTGCTGCGCCCCTCGGCGACGGCGCGGTCGGCGCTCAGCCGGCTCTTCTCTTCTTTGCTCAGCCCCGGCTGCTGCAACTGTTTGGAGTAGTCCGCGGCCAGCGCGCCCTGTTCGATCCACTCGCCCTTGGCCCGGCTGTATTCGGCTTCGAGTTCCGGGCTGTGGAACGTGACCAGCTCGAAATCGGGATCGACCTCGCGCCCGGGTTTCACGCGCAGATCGACGACGCGCCCCTCGCGCGGCGGGAAGATTTTGGCAATCTCGACCGGCTGGAGCTGCCCCTTCGCCTCCATGCGCAGGTTGGCCGGCACCATGACCATGACGCCTACCAGCACTGCGAGGAACACCGCGAGCGCGGCGGCGATGAACCGGCGCTTGCCGCCCAAGCCCTCTTGAAGGCGGGCGATGGGCCACCAGAGGAACTTGAGCGGGACGCGCTTCAACTCGGCCGCGTTGTACAGGGCCGGGGCCGCGTGCTTGGTCACCACGTCGAGCTTCTGAACCACCGGGTCGATCTGCTCCGGCGGGTTGAACATTTCCATCACCAGCACGGCGCGCGCGGGCCGGGTGGCGTCCTTCTCGCGCTCGTCGCGGCACGGCTGCACGATCAGCAGCTTCGGCTGGCTCTCGTGCAGGTAGGCGTCGAGGGCCGCGGCCACGGCCGGCGGCAGGCCGGCGTCCTGTTGGCCTCGGAACGTGAGCGGCTCGCCCCACGCGAGCACGGCCTCCATCAGGTCGCGCAGCCGGCGCACGTGCGTGCTGGCCTTCTCGACCACGTCGGCCCCGCTCACGGCCTCGACGGTGACGCGCCACCGGTCGTGGCGGATGCCCACGCACAGCCGGTCGCACTCGATCAGCTTGCGGCCCTCGTTGGCGACGTGGTACGCCACCTCGGTCGGGTTCAGGCTGCCGTGGATCTGCCGCGCGAACTGCTCGACCGCGGAGTACGTCTTCTCGACGCCGGCCGCGACGCGGGCGTTGCAGAACTGGTGGTACTGGCTGGCGTACCCGGCCATCTGAAGCGTGTAGTTCAGGAAGGTCGGGTACATCCGCGGGTCGTGGGTGGCGTCTTGGAAGATTTCCAAGAGGCCCAGCGGCTGCTTGTCCGGGCTGACGATGGGCGCGAAGAGGGCGAAGTGGTCGGTGAGGTTGGCGGGGGGCACCGGGCCGGGTTCGCCGGGGCCGGGCGCGAGCCGGCCGTTGGGTTCCAGCAGCACCGGGCGCGGCGGCGCGGCCTGAAACACTTGGCGCAGAACCTCGTTGTGGCACTGCCGCCCGCCGCGGCGCGCGTCCAGCCCCACCTTGTCGATGTTCTCTTGGCAACTGAGTTGCAGGAACCCTTGCGGGGTGCGGAGCCACACGGCCCCGGCGGGCGCGTCGATGGCCGCGAGCGTGCGGTTCAGGAACTGCTGGTAGAACTCGGTGGGCGGGAGCGCAGACCCGGCGAGCTTGCCGGCCGCTTCGAAGGCGTCTTCGATCTGGCGCGCGTACTTGGCTTTGGCGTCGGTGCCGGCGCTCTCGGCCGTCGGGGTGGTGCTCACGGTCGTCCTCGTACTGCGTCCGCCAAATGGCCGGTTGTCGCGGCGCGGAAGTGGCGGCTCCGGTAATCGGCTCGTGGCGCGGGTCCGTGTATACGGGCGGGCCGTTCGCTCGCGGGAGCGAAAACACGGGGATGAGCACTGTGGCTTTTGGCCCGCACCGACGACCGCCGGCCCCGAGCCAACGCCTCCGTCAAGATGGGGCGGCGGAGAAAATCTTACCGATCATACCGACTGTCGGGCCGTGAGGGAAGCTCACCCGCCCGCCACGCGCGCCGCCCCGTGCTGTGACCATAGTACGCGCCGGCGCGAGAAGAGTAGGCAACTCGCTCCGCGAGTTGCTGTTTCTTCTGGGTTCGCGTTTCCGAAGTGGCAACACGCGGAGCGAGTTGCCTACTCTTATGCCCCCGGCTGCTGGTTCTCCCACGTGAGAATGTGGTGCATCAGGTCGCCGGGGTCCATGTAGCCGGTGGGCAGCGGCCAGTCGAACCGCTCGGAGGCGGCAAGCTGGATCGCGGCCACGCGGTCGAACGGGTCGTTCCACAGTTGCACGAACCGGCCGATGGCGCGCCCGCGGCGGCACAGCCGCTCGACGCACGCCCACGCGTCCTCTTCGTTGCGGGCCGCGTCCGCGAGCAACTCGGCCCAGTTCGCCAGCCACTCGATTAACATGCGGGCCTCGATGTCCCCCAGCCCGCGGGTCAGCGCCTCGTCTCGCGCCACGTGGCGGATGAGTGCGTCGCACGACGTCATGCAGCGGTCCCCCTCGAACCCCGCGGCCGGCGGATCCCCCAACCCGCCGGCCGCCCCGTTCCGTTCCCCGTTCGTGTGCTTCGTGTGAAGCGGGGGCCGTATATCGCCGGTCCGCGCGACGAACAAGCGGACCTCGCGCCCCGAAACGCGCGCTGTTGGCACGGGCGAGCAAGTGGCGTAATCTGGGCGAACAAGCAGCGCTCCCCTTCGGGTCGCGGCTAACCGGAGTCGCCATGTTCGAGTGGTACGAAGTCGCCCTGATCGTCCTCGGCGCGCTCGTCGTCTTTGCGGCGCTGACGTGGCTGTTCCCGCCGCTGTTGCGCCCGGTGTTGTGGGCGTTCGCGCGCGCCTGCTACCGCTTGCGCGTGTACCACCGCGACCGCGTGCCCGCGACCGGCGGGGCGCTCGTCGTCGCCAACCACGTCAGCTACATCGATTGGCTGGTGCTCTGGGTGGCGTGCCCGCGCCGCGTCACGTTCGTGCTGTGGGGCGGGTACTACCGCCGCCCCCTGCTGCGGTTCTTCCTGTCGTGGGCGCGGCACAACACCATCCGCATCGACGAGCGCGTGAGCCGCGCGCACGCCGTCGCCGGCGCGCTGAAGGACGTGGCCGAAGCGCTGGACGCGGGGAAGGTGGTGGTGATGTTCCCCGAAGGCGCGCTGACGCGCACCGGGCAGATGCTGCCCTTCCGCCGCGGGGTCGAGCGCGTGCTGGCGCAAACCATGAGCGAAGTCGCCGTGATCCCGACCGCGACCTGCGGCCTGTGGAACGGCTTCTTCAGTCACGGCGGCGGGCCGGCGCTGTGCAAGCGCCCCAAGGCGCTGCGCCCGCGCGTTGGGGTGCTGTTTGGGAAGCCGCTGAAGAAATCTAACCCCCCCGGCCCCCCTTCCCTTCAGGGAAGGGGGGAGGAAGGCACTGGCGCGCCGGGAGTCTCGTCGGCGCGCGAAGGCTCTGGTTCCCCCCTTACCTTCAGGGAAGGGGGGCCGGGGGTGTTTGGTTCTTCTCTTCTGCGCCTGCTCGTCCAAGAGGCTACGGCCGACCTCGCGATTCTCGAAAGCGCCCACGTCGTTCCTGTTCACCGGCGGTTCGTGCGCCGCGCGGCCAAGCTGCGCCGGCTGTTCCGCCCCGCGGTGATCGACTGCTCCGCCGCGCCCGTGCGCACACTCTCGTACCTGAAACTGCTGGTCGGCGCGCTGTGCGTCACGCGCTATTTGCGAACCAAGGTGGGCGCGGAGCCGAACGTCGGCGTGTGGCTCCCCACGGGCCTCGGCGGGGCGCTGGCGAACCTCGGCCTCGCGTTCCTCGGCAAGACGACCGTTAACCTGAACTACACCGCGGGCACGGCGAACGTGCGCAGCGCGGTGAAGCAGGCCGGGGTGCGCGTCGTCGTCACCGCCAAGCGGTTCACGGACCGCGTGCCGCTCGACCTGCCGCCCGACGTGCAGATTGTGTACCTCGAAGAAGCGATGGCCGCGACCACGAAGGGGCAGAAACTCCGCGCGCTGCTGCTCGTCCTGTTCGCTCCGGGTTGGTTCCTCGATCGCGTCGTGCTCGGCCTTCACAAGCACAAGCTCGACGACCCGCTCACCATCGTGTTCAGCAGCGGGAGCACGGGCGAGCCGAAGGGCGTGATCCTAACGCACCGCAACATCGCCGCGAACACCGACGCCTCGATCCGCACGCTGGAAATCGTGCCGGGCGACTCGCTGTTCGGCATCCTGCCGTTCTTCCACAGCTTCGGCTATACGGTGTGCCTGTGGGCACCGCTGAACGCGCCCTGCACCGCGGTGTACTTCCCCGATCCGCGGCAGGCGAAAGAGGTGGGCGATATCGCGCGCACGCACCGCGCGACGATCATGGCCGCGACCGCGACGTTCCTCCGCTTCTACCTGCGCCGCTGCGGGGCCGACGACTTCCGCACGCTGCGGCTGATCGTGTGCGGCGCGGAAAAGCTGCCGGTGAAGCTGCAGGACGAGTTCCGCGACAAGTTCGGCGTGCTGCCGCTGGAGGGCTACGGCTGTACGGAACTGTCGCCCGTTGTGTCGTGCAGTATGCCGGACGTGAGCGGCAGCGGGTACGCGCAGCAGCGGAACCGGCGCGGGTGCATCGGCCAACCGATCTTCGGCGTCGCGGTGCGCGCGTTCGACCCCAACACGCTCGAACCGCTGCCGCCGGGCGCGGAGGGCGTGTTGTGCGCGAAGGGGCCAAACGTGATGGCCGGGTACTTGCACCAACCGGAGAAGACCGCCGCGGCGATTCGCGACGGGTGGTACAACACCGGCGACGCCGGTCTGATTGAAGAGGACGGCTTCATCCGCATCACCGGCCGGCTGTCGCGGTTCGCGAAGATCGCCGGCGAGATGGTGCCGTTGGAGAAGCTCGACGACGAGATGCACGAAGTCCTTTCGACCGGCGGCGACCGCGTGTTGGCCGTGACCGCTGTACCCGACGAGAAGCGCGGCGAGCGCATCGTCGTGCTGTACCTGCGCGACATCGCGGCGCGCCTGAGCGACCTGTTCGCGGCGCTCCCGAAGCGCGGCATCCCGAACCTCTGGGTGCCCGACCGCCGCGACTGCTACCCCGTAGACGCAATGCCCGTACTGGGAACCGGGAAGCTCGATTTGAAGAAGCTCAGCGACCTAGCGAAGGAGTTGGCCGCCAAGTAGGTCGTGTCAATACCGCTGGGTGAAATCAACCATGATGCCGAGCTTCTTTCCGAGTTCCGCGCCGGCGGGTGTGAGCTTCGACCCTTCCGCCGTGATGTAGCCGACCTTCGGGAACTGCTTCTTGATGATCGGCAGGGCGTCGTCCGTGACCAGCGTGCCGCCGAGTCGGAGGTCGCGCAGGTTCGGTTTCTCGCCGAGGTTCTTCAGCCCCGCGTCGCCGATCTTCGCGTTGGTCAGGAACAGGTACTTCAGTTCCTTCAGTTCCGCAAGGTGGGCAAGCCCGGCGTCGTCGACGGCGGTGTCCCACAGCCCGAGTCTGACGAGCTGCTTCATCCCGCTCAGGTGTGCGAGGTTCTCGCCCGTGATGGGCGTTTTTGAGAAGTCGATGTGCTTCAGGTTGGGCAATTTGGTGAGGTGCTTCAACCCGTCACCCGTCACCTTCTTCTGACCGAGGAGCAGGAGCCATTCCACGTCGGTGCGTGGTGCGAGGTGTTTCAGGTCGTCGTCAGTAATCTCGCAGCCTGTTCGCGGGAAGTGAACTTCGCGGATCGGCTTGCCCGGCTTCATCTCGTGGCGGGACACTTTCGCGCCGAGTTTCTCCAGAGCCGCGACCGCGGCGCGCACCTCCGGCGTGTCGTCCCCACTGACCGCAGGGGCGAACGTCAGGGCAGTGAGAAGTACGATCGTGCACATCGGTTCGACCCCGAAGAGGTGACCCGAAGTTACCCGGCCGCGGGTCGCGGTGCTACCGGCAGCCGCCTTCGCGAACCATCGGGGCCGCCGATGCCGCTAAACTGAGGGCATGGCTCTTTCCAACTGTCGGGTTGTTCTGGTCCGTCCGCACTACGCCGGGAACCTCGGGGCGACGGCGCGCGTCATGCGCAACTTCGGCCTGTCCGACCTCGTGCTGGTCGCGCCGTACTGCTTCACCACGGACCTCGAAGCGCGGCGGATGGCGACCCACGGCCTGAGCGTGCTCGATTCCGCGCGCGTCGTGCCGGACCTCGGCGACGCGCTCGCGGACTGCGTGTACAGCTTCGCCACGTCCGCGCTCACGGCGGGCGTGGTGCGCGGCGGTACCATCGGCACCGCGGCCGAGCAGATGCCGGAGCTGTTCGCCGCCGCGAGCGCCGGGCCGGTGGCACTCGTGTTCGGCCCGGAACCGCACGGCCTCAGCAACGAGGAGATCGGCCGCTGTCACGGGCTGGTTCACGTCCCGGTGGACCCGGAGTTCAGCTCGCTGAACCTCGCGCAAGCGGTCGCCATTTGCTGCTACGAACTGCGCCGCGCGTGGTCGAAGACGGTGAACGAGGCCCGCGGCAAGCCGGAGCTGCCGGTGCGCGTGGTCGCGCCGTTCGCGGAGCAGGAGCGGATGTTCGAGCACCTGCGCGAAGCCCTCACCGCGGTCGGCTACCTGTTCGGCGACAAGGCCGACTCGCTGATGCACGGCCTGCGGCACCTGATCGGCCGCGCGCAACCGACGCAGCAAGAGGTGAAGATTCTGCACGGCCTCGCGCGCCAAGTGCTGTGGGCCGCCGGGCAGATGAAGGGGAAGGACGCGCCGCCCGTTCCCGAATCGTGACGCGCACAACCGTTCGGCCCGCGGTATCGTCGGAAGGGTAATCGCCCCGGAGGGTCGTGCCGTGTTCAGCGCCGCTGTTGTGTTCCTCGCGGTTGTGTTTCCCGACGAGCAACCCAAAGAGAAACCCGACATCGCCTGCGAGCTGTCGGGCATGTACACCGGCAACGCCATCAACCCGACGTTCACGCTCAAGATCGAAGGGCCGAAGACCAATCGCTGGAGCTATTCCATGCGCGACGACATGTTCGGGGTCGGCGCGCGTGCCGAGAGCTACACAGGCACCTACGAGATCGACGGCGACCTCGCGGTCTTCACCGGCGAGCAAGGCGGCAAGGAGCCGAAGCCGCTGAAGTT
>VGZJ01000188.1 GCA_016872595.1 Planctomycetota bacterium | reverse complement strand
CGGATCGGCGTGGTGAGCGCTGTGCCTGCCATCGGTCCCGCCTCCTTCCTCCTTGGCTCCAACACCAAGTAGGGGAGGCGTTTCCGTTTCAACTGTCAAGTAACTTCCACACTGGGTGAACTCCAGGTAAGCACAAGAGTGTAGAACGACTCATTGAACCGTGGTGGTCGCATGATCTGGCTCTTCGCTCTCGTTCTGCTGATTGGGGCCGCGCTCGCACTCGAAGCGGGCCTGGTAGCGTTCGCGGGGTATGTCGTACTCGGCGTGTACCTCGTTTCGCGCTGGCTCGCACGGCGCTGGGTACATGACCTCGACGCGAAGCGCGAGTGCGACGCCGCGCCGCGCGAGGTGGGCGAATCGACCGAGGTGAAGGTGACGCTCACAAACACTGGGGCGCTGCCGATCGCGTGGGTGCTGGTCGAGGACCTCGTGCCGGCGTTCGCGCTCAAGGCCCGAACCGCGCGGCTGTCGGTGAAGGGCAAGCGGGTTCACGTCGTCGCGCTGCGCGGCAAGCAAACGAAGACGATCAAGTACACGGTCACGTTCGCGATGCGCGGGTACTACCCGCTCGGCCCGGCGCTGCTCGAAACGGGCGACGTGTTCGGCTTGCACCGGCGGCACCGCGTCGTCGGCG
The DNA here is from genome assembly GCA_016872595.1 of Planctomycetota bacterium. Classification (GTDB taxonomy): domain Bacteria; phylum Planctomycetota; class Planctomycetia; order Gemmatales; family Gemmataceae; genus Gemmata. The sequence continues at coordinate 11,782 of VGZJ01000188.1, read as the reverse complement.
CGCCCGTGTACGTCATGGTGTACCCGAAAGTCGTCGCCTTGCCGAAGTACGACTTCGCATCGGAACGGCCGATTGGCGAGGTGCGCCTTCAGAACCGCTTGCACGAAGACCCGACGCGCACCGCCGGCGTGCGCCAGTACGTTCTGGGCGACCCGCTCCAGCGCGTCCACTGGAAGGTGACGGCCCGCACCGGGCAGCTTCACTGTCGCATCTACGAACCGACCACGCTCGCCGGGGCGACGATCCTCGTGGACTTCCATAGTGCCGGCTACCACGCGCGCGGCGAACCGCACCGCTCGGAACTGGCCGTCACCACGGCCGCGAGCGTCGCCTACGCCGTCTCGCTACTCAACCAGCAGGTCGGGTTCGCCAGCAATGGGCGCGACGCCGCCGACCGCATTCGTGAGGAATCACTGGCCGCCGGGAGCGCCGAGGCGCGGGCCGAAGGGTACTCCACGCGCGACGCGGCCCGCGAGCGGTTCGAGATGAACGACGCCAGCGACCGCATCCGCCCGGTGCTGGTCGAGACGCGGCGCGGGTTCGACCAGTTCCAGAAGATTCGCGAGGCGCTAGCGCGGCTCGAACTATCGGACGCGCTGACGTTCGCGCAACTCGCGCTGGAGGTGTCCGCGCGAATCCCGCGCGACGAGACCGTGATTGCCGTGTTGCCGCACGTCTCGGCCGAAACCGCGATCGCGCTCGGCACGCTGCGGCGGCAGGGCTTCGCGGTCAGCGCGATCCTGATCGGCCTCGACGAGAACCACAAGCTCGAAGCGCACGGCCGGCTACTCGCGGAGCGCGTCCGCGACGTGCGGTATTTGAACACGGTCGAAGAGTTGGCCCAACTCGGTTCGAACGCGAACGCGCCCGGTGCGGCGGCCTACGCCGTCGATATACCACTGGCATGAGCCGCGACCGCCTGCTTGCCTTCGCTCAACTCTTGCGCATCCCGAACGTGTTCACCGCGTTCGCGGACATCGCGCTCGGCGCTTGCGCCGCCGCCGCCGTGCTGCCGCCCATGCCCGCCGCGTTCTGGCTCGGCTACGTCGTACTCGCGCTCGCGTCGGGGTGCCTGTACCTCGCGGGCATGGTGTGGAATGACGTGTTCGACCTCGCCGAAGACAAGAAGGCCCGCGCCTTCCGGCCGCTGCCGTCGGGCCGCGTGCGGGTCGGAACGGCGGTCGCAATCGGGCTGAGCCTGCTCGCAGCCGGGCTGGGGCTGGCGTTCGCGGCCGGACTGCCCGGGCGCGTGGAGTGGAACCACGAGCCGCTGGCCTACGCCATTGGGATCGCGGTGTGCGTGCTGGTCTACGACGGCGGACTCAAGCGCACGCCGCTCGGACCGCTGGCAATGGCCTCGTGCCGGTTCCTCAACGTCCTGTTCGGCCTATCGCTCATCCCCGAAGCCGCTCTCGACACGGAGTACCGCGTCCATCTCGCGGGCGTCGTCGGCGTGTACATCGTCGGGGTGACGTGGTTCGCGCGCACCGAGGAGGGCGCGAGCCGCAAGCGCGACCTCGCGCTGGCCGCGTGTGTCATCGCGCTGTCACTGCTGTTCGCGCTCGTGCTGCGGGCGAAGCTGTACGCGGCCACCGGCCCATCGAAGCCGCTCGCGGCGCTCGGCACGCTCGCGTTCCCGTACCTGTTAGTGCTGTTCGGCTTCCTCATCGGTCGGCCCGCCGCGCGCGCGATCGGTGATCCGACATCGCAGCGCGTCCAGCGCGCCGTCAAGCGATTCGTGTTGGGGCTGGTGGCGCTCGACGCCGTGCTCGCCACAATGTTCGTCGGCCTGCCGGGGCTGGTGGTGTTGCTGTTACTGCCACCGGCGATTGTCGTTGGGAAATGGGTATACTCGACCTGAGCCGCGCTCGCCTGCGGCTCGCGGCTAACACTTTGGAGAATCAGAATGTCCATCAATCGACGCAACTTCCTCGTCGCAGGAGGCGCTGTAGTGGCTACTTCACTGACCAACCCCCTCTCCGCCGCTGACGCCAACGACGAGGCCGCGGCGATCATCAAGGATCACGTCAGCAAGATGCGCCCGCTCGAGATTCAGGGCGGGATCGCGTGGTGGAACGCCAACACCACCGGCAACGACGACGACTTCAAGAAGAAGGAAGAGGCGCAGAACAAGATCGACGAGGCGCTCGCGGACGCCAAGATGTTCGCCCGCGTCAAGGCGGCGAAGGCCGCGGCCGACAAGGGCGAGATCAAGGACGCGCTCGTCGCGCGGCAGATCCAACTGCTGCACCTCCAGTACCTCGAAAAACAGGTCGCGCCCGAACTACTCAAGAAGATCACCGCGAAGGCCAACGCCGTCGAGAAGACGTTCAACGTGTTCCGCGCGAAGGTGGACGGCAAGGAGATCGCCGACAGTAAGGTGCGCAGCACGCTCAAGGAGAGCGCCGACTCCGAGCTGCGGCAGAAGGTGTGGGAGGCGAGCAAGGGCGTCGGGGCCGCGGTCGAAGCGGACCTCGCGGAGTTGGTGAAGCTGCGCAACGAGGCCGCCACGCAACTCGGGTTCAAGAACTTCCACGCGATGACGCTGAACCTGAACGAGCAGGACGGCGCGGAACTCATCAAGCTGTTCGACGACCTCGACGCGCTGACACGGGAGCCGTTCACGAAGGCGAAGGCCGACATCGACGAGCGGCTCGCGAAGAAGCTGAACGTGAAGGTCGGCGGCCTACAGGCGTGGCACTACCACGACCCGTTCTTCCAAGAGTCGCCCGCGGTGTTCGACGCGAACCTCGACGCGCCGTACACGAAGGCCGACATCCTCAAGCTGTGCAGCGCGTTCTACAAGGGCATCGATCTGCCCATCGACGACGTGATCGCGCGCAGCGACCTGTACGAGAAGAAGGGCAAGTCGCCGCACGCCTTCTGTACCGACATCGACCGCGAGGGCGACGTGCGCGTGCTCGCCAACATCGTGCCCAACGAGTACTGGATGGGCACGATGCTGCACGAACTGGGCCACGCGGTGTACTCGTCCAAGAACATCCCGCAGGCGGTGCCCTACGTGCTCCGCGGCGAGGCGCACATCCTCACCACCGAGGGCGTGGCGATGCAGTTCGAGCGGTTCAGCAAGTCGCGCCCGTGGCTCGAAAAGATGGGCGTGAAGGTCGCGGACGCCGCGAAGTTCGACGAGGCGGCGAAGAAGGTGCAGCAGAACCAACTGCTCATCTTCTCGCGCTGGTGTCAGGTGATGTTGCGGTTCGAGAAGGCCATGTACGAGAACCCGAAGCAGGACCTGAACGCGCTGTGGTGGGAACTGGTCGAGAAGTACCAACAGGTGAAGAAGCCGAAGGGCCGCAACGCCCCGGACTACGGCAGCAAGATTCACATCTGCTCGGCCCCGGTGTACTACCACAACTACATGATGGGCCAACTGTTCGCCTCGCAGGTTCACCACGCGCTCTCGAAGGACGTGTTCGACGCGGACCCGAAGACGACACTCTACATCGGCGAGAAGAAGGTCGGCGCGTTCATGCGGAAGAAGGTGTTCGAACCGGGCCGCTCGAAGACGTGGAAGGAACTGACGAAGTTTGCCACCGGCGCGGAACTGAACCCGAAGGCGTTCGCCAAAGACTTCGAGGGGTAATGCCGCGCCGCTCGCGGCTTCGCGCACACGTGCGAAGCCGCAAGCGCATTGTGTTCGCGCGTCCACTTAATTCTTACTGCACTGCTGATAATTCGATCCCGTCACTCCTCTCCCTCCCAACTGGAGAAGCTGATGGATCGTCGCGAACTGTTCGGCGCGCTGGGCGCGCTCGGTGCGGTGCCGGTGTGTGCCGCCGCCTCGGAAGCCGCGGACCACGGCGGCGACAAGCCCGCGCACGGCGGGCCGATGTCGAACCCGCACTTCCATTTCTGCGGCATCCACATGGCGAAGAACAACCCCAAGCTGCAGTTCGTGACGCAGCACTACTGCGCCGCGCACACCGGTGGCAGCGAGGGCGACGTGTTCCAGTGCACGCTGTTCGACGGCACCGGCAAGAACGCGAAGCTCATCGGCGTCGAGTACCTGATCTCGGACGAGGCGTACCGCAAGCTGCCGGACACCGAGAAGAAGTACTGGCACGCGCACACCTACGAAGTCCTCGGCGGCGGGCTGATCGCCCCCGGCATGAAGCCCGACGAGGAGATGGCGTTCATGAAGGTCGTCATCAAGACGTGGGGCAAGGCGTGGCACACGTGGCCCGACCCGAAGAGCGCCGTGCCGACCGGCGAGCCGCTGCTCATCTGGTCGCTCATGGGCGACGGCCAAGTGGACGAGAAGGTTCTCGCGGCGCGCGACAAGGAGTTCAAGGTCGATACCGCTAAGGTGCGCGACGCGCGCGTGAAGGAGTTCGGTCTTGAGGTACCGAGCGTGTCGCCGCCGAAGGACATGAACGCCCTCGGCCGCATGTGGACCGACACCGGCGACGACAAGCCGACCCCGAAGAAGAAGTAGTTGCGAGTTCAGCAGCGAGCGGCACGGCGTCAGCCCGCCGGTAGCCACACAACTCCCACCACCACCACGTTCGCGTTGTTTCAGTTGTGCAGCTACCGGCGGGCTGACGCCGCGCCGCTCGCTCGGAGTTGCGACCCGGAGGAGCCTCACCATGTCCCATCTCGCCCGTGCGCTCGTACTTCTCGCCGTCGTCGCGCCGCTCGCGCGTGCCGACGAGTTGAAGCCCGAGCACGTCGCCAACAGCAAGGGCGACGGGCCGGACGGGAAGGGCAACACCGCCGACGACACGTGGCAGTTCTGGTTCGAGTTGGCGCACAAGAAGGGGCACTTCGAGCCGCTTGGCACCTACAGCACGAGCATCGCGAAGGAGGGCATTCCCAAGAAGGTGACGGGGCCGGTCGCGGGCCTGCTGCCGAACCCGGACGACACCGTCGGCTGGATCTTCCACCGCGACTGGGACGGGCGCTTCGAGGGCGTGTGGGCCGACAACAAGGCCAAGTGCGTGATGCTGTACCCTTACGTCGAGAAGAACGCGCACTCGGCGGTCGCGGTGACGTACCGCGTCCCCGCGGACGGCAAGTACGACATCTCCGGCGGCGTGACCGACTTGCAAGTTCAGCCGCAGTTCAAGCAGCACGACGGCATCGAGTGGATCGTCGAGACCGCGGACGGCGGAAAGCCGGTGAAGAAGATCGGCAGCGGCGGGCCGGTCGGCGACGGGAACGGTCGCCCCGACAGCGACACGTTCGCGTTCACGGCGGTCGAACTCAAGAAGGGGCAACTCGTGCGCCTCGTGATCCACCCGCGGAAGTGGTGGGGCAGCGACCTCACGCGCATCGACTCGTTCAAAATCGAGGCGAGCAAGAAGAAGTAGCCCAACCGCGCCAGCGGCCCGTGGGTCAGCGCCCCTCGGCCCCGGACGAGAGGAACCGCAGCAGCCCGGTCACGGCACACGCGGTCGCGTCGATCCGCAGGTTCCCATCGGTCGGGGACAGGTGGAACGCGCCGATCAGCATGTTCGCGCGGAACGAGGTCTCGAAGTGCCGCGTGTTGGTATCAACGAACTGCACCCCGCACACGAACTGCACCGCGTCCGCGAGCGCGGCCTTGTACTTCGCCTCGCGCGCGAGGTCGCCGGTCTGTCGCGTCAGGTGGTACGCGCAGGCGAGGCTCTGGAGGTGCAGCCCGGCGTCGGCGGTCGCGGGCGCGTCGGCGGTGGTGCGGAACGCCCCGACCCATTGCGGGGTCTTCGCGTCGGTCGGCCCGATCTGTAGCCCGCACAGCCAGTCGTTCATGTCGAGTGCCGCGTTCGCCAGTTCCGGCAGCTTCGTCTGCAGGTACATCTCGGTTGCGGCCGGCGTCAGGGTCGCGGCCAGTGTCGCGTGCGGCTTCTTGCGGAACACCTCGGCGTAGTGCGCCACCCCGCGCCGCACGGCGTCCTTCTTCCACTCGGCCGGGCGCGCGCGGTTGCTCAGGGCCAGCGCGTGCAGCGCGAGGCCGGGGAACTCGTTCAGCCCGGCCGGGTCGATCTGAGGCGGCGCGTCGGTCGGGCCGTCGGTGTAGTGAACGGAGCCGTCGGTGCGCAACTGCGCGCGGAGGAAGTGGCACAGGCGCTCGGCGTCGTCGGTCAGTTTGTCGGAGGGGTTCGGCAGTTCGTAAATGGCGAGCGCTACGAGCGCCGCGAACCCGACGCGGTTGCACACGAACGACACCTGCACCGGCACCCGCGTGTTCGGGTCGTTCGCCGCGGGCTTGGTGGTCGCGAGCAGCGCGAGTACCGATTGGCTTGCGAGGACGCTCTGCTTCTCGTCGCCGCTGAACTTTGTGGCCTGCGCGAGCGCGAGCGCGGCGCGGGCCTGCCTCAAGTCGTGGTCGCCGGCCACCGGCTGGCGCAGGGCCGGGACGTACCCGTAAAGGAACCGGCCGTTCGGTTGGTGCATCTTCGCCATCCAGTCCGCGCCGAGCAGCGCTCCGCGCACCGCGAACTGCGTCGCCTGCGGGTATGCGGCGAGCGGTTGGAACCGGCTGAGCGGGGTTTCGGCGGTGGCGACGGGGAGCGGTGCGGGCTGGACCGGAACGCGCGCGTCACCGGGTGGCGCGGGCGGAATGACCGGCGCGCCGGGCAGCGCGGGCGGGGCAGGGGGAACCAGCGGCGGCGCGATTGGCGGCTGAGCGGCGACCACGACGACGACGAGCAGAACAACTATAGCCGAACCGAGAACGACGCGCCGCATGGCTGGCCCTCCGTGGCCGCGAGGATGGCGCGCACTGTAAACGAAGTCGGCGCGGCTCCGCAATGCGAAGCTGCGCCGACTTCGATCAGCGTTAGCCGCAAGCCGTAGCCGAGCGCGCCGGACTCAGGCCTTCGGCGCTTCTGTCGGGGTCGGCTCGCCGGCCTTGAGGATGTGCGTGACCTTCACGCGCACGTACGGCTGGGTGTGGCCCTTGAGCCGGCGGTAGTTCTTGCGGCGGCGGAACTTCTGGGTCATCGTCTTGACCTTCGGGAAGCTCACGACTTCCGCGAGGACGCGCGCCCCGGCGACGAGCGGCTGGCCGATGACCGCGTCCGCCCCGCTGCCGAGTAGCAGCACCTTGTTGAGTTCGAGCCGCTTGCCGAGTTCGGTGGCCCTGAAATCGAGTGTCAGCAGCGCGCCGGCTTCGGCGCGGTACTGGCGGGAACCGTCTTCAATAATCGCGTACATCGCTCGTCCTACCTGTTTCGTTGCTCAGAAAGCAGACTACTAGTGTAGGACCGCCCCCGCCGAGCGACCAACCGGATTGGCAGATTCGGACCGGGGCCGGCTCGCCTTGTGCGCGCGTTCACACAGCCGGAGAAATCGCTGCAAACCGTAAACCCGCGTTAGATGGTGGAATGCGAAAAACCGCGCCCACAGCCCGACACTCTGGGATCGCGACCGATGACGGCCGACCTCGAAGCACCAACGGAAACACAATCGGACGGCTCGCTTCTCAATCGCTACCAGTCCGGCGACGAGGCTGCGGCTACCGACATCTACCTGCGGTACGCGCCGCGCCTGCGCGCTCGCGGCGCGCGGCTGCACACCGAACTACGGCGACCGGTTCGACGAAGACGACGTGTTGCAATCCGTGTTCCGGGCGTGTTGTCATGGCGCACGGCACCGGGTTTACGGGGTTCCTCCTGACGGGGAGTTGTGGAGCCTTCTGATGGTGCTCGCGCTGAACAAGGTGCTGTCGCAGGTCGGGTTCCACCAAGCCGGGAAGCGCGCGGTTCGGAACACCACGTTCGTGCCGGACCTCGACGCCCACCCCGCGCTGGCGGCCGACAACTCGGCCGCGGCGTTCCTCAAAATGGTCATGGACGAGCAGGTGGCGGCGCTGCCCGAATCGAACCGGGCCATTATCCGCCTGCGCACCGAGGGCTACGAGGTCGAGGAGATCGTTCGCTCGACGGGCCGCGCGCGGCGCACAGTCGAGCGCGTGCTCCAAGATTTCCGCGCGCGCCTGACGCACTCCCGCCGGGGCTGTCGTGATCGAATCCTCTCCCGCCGCGCCGTCGCTGTCGGCCGAACTCGCGCACAAGATCGAAGGGTTCGAGTTGGCGCTCGACGTGAACCCGCCCGCCGACCTCGCGGCGTTCTTGCCCCGTGTCGCGCACCCTCTGTACCTTGACCTTGCAACTCTGGTCGAATTGGTGCGCGTCGATTGGGACCGGGCGTGGGCCACGGGCGAGCGAGCGGGTCACTGACTACGCGGCCCGGTTCCCGGCGCTACTTACGAGCGCGCCGGTTCTCGCCGCGGTCACGTTCGAGGAGTACCGCGAGCGGGTTCTGGCGGGCGAGCCGGTCGCCCCCGAGGAGTACGCGCGGGACTACGGCGTTGACACGAGAGGGTGGGCCGGTCCCGCGCCAGCGGACGACGAGTACGCGGCCACGAACGTCGTGACGGCAGCCCCGGAGCCGGACCCGGCGCGCACGGCCGCGGTGCCGGTGGACCCGCCGACGCAGGAGCGGTTCGCGGCCCAGCGCCCCGTCCGCCGCGCGGCCCGCGCGAAGGTTCTTTCCGACGCGGAAGAAGCGGCCCAGCTCCGGCACACCGCGGAGATGCTGCCGGATGTGGGCACCGAGTTCGCTGGGTTCTTCCTCGCGCAGGAACTGGGGCGCGGCACGTTCGGGCGCGTGTACCTCGCGCGCCAAGGCGACCTCGCGAGGCAGCCCGTCGCGCTGAAGATCGCCGCCGGGTTGGGGCCGAGTCCGCCGCCCACGCGCACCTCCTGCACGCCAACATCGTCCCCATCTACTCGTACCACACGGCCGGGCCGTTCCAAGCGGTGTGCATGCCGTACTTCGGCGGCACGACGCTCGGGCAGGTGGTGCGCTCGATCAGCGCGCGCCCGGGCGTGCCCAGTTCCGGCAAGGAACTGTGGAGCACCTTGGAACGCGGCTGGCTCGATACCACGACCGGGAGCACCGCGCGGCTGTCGACCGAAGCCTACGTCCAGCGCGCCGAGTTGCGCGAGGCCGCCGGCGACCGCGACGGGGCGATTGAGGACTACACCCTCGCGCTCGCCACCGGCACCGTGCCGGTGCTCGTCTACTTCAAGGGCGCGACCACCAAGCACTACAACGGCGACCACGCCGGGGCGAAGGCCGACCGCGAGGCCGGGTTCAAGGCGACCGCGGCCGACGAGCTGAGCTGGGTGGCCCGCGCCGAGAACCGCTTGGGCGACGACCAGAAGGGCGCGCTCGCCGACGTGGACGAGGTGCTGAAAATCAACCCGTGGTCCGAGGTCGCGCTCCAGCTCAAGGCCGCGATCCTCTCCGAGGGCCTCAAGCGCACCGACGACGCGCTGGCGGTGCGGAACAAGGTGGTCGAACTCCACCCGGACTCGGTGGCGCTGCGCGCCGGCCGCGGGGTGCTGCTGGCCCGTACCGGCAAGCGCGCCGAGGCGCACCGCGACGCCGCCGACGCACTCCGGCGGCACGCGCGCCCCCAGCGATGACTAACGCGATTCCGCGACGAGGTACTTCTTCACGAAGCCCTCGTCGAGGGTCACGCCGAGACCGGGGCGGTCGGGCACCTCCATCCACCCGTTCACGCTCTGGATCTTCTCGTGAGTGAGTTCGTGGCGCAGCGGCGAGTCCTCGACGCAGTCCTCGAACACGAACGCGTCGCGACAGGTGCTCAGCCAGTGGATGCTCGCGGCGACCGTTAGCGGGCTGGTGTAGCAGTGGTTGCAGAGCCGCGCGCCGATCTCCTCCACGCGGGCGCGGATGTACGCGGCGTCGGTAAAGCCGCAGCGCGAGATGTCCACTTGGTATACGTCCAGAGCTTTGCGGTCGATCAGTTGGCGAAACGACTCGCGCCCGCACTCGCCTTCCCCGGCCGCAATCGGGATCGGCGAGCGATCGCGGAGCCAGACGTAGCCGTCGATGTCGGCCTCGCGTAGCGGCTCCTCGAACCACTCCGGTTTGTACTCCGCGAAGGCGTGCGCCCGGCGCAGCGCGGTGCGCGCGTCGTACACGCACCCGGCGTCGATCAGCAGCGTGCCGTTCGCGCCAAGCCCTTCACGCGCGCCGCGCACGAGGTCGATGTCCACTGCTTCGGAGGTGCCCATCGGTTCCCAGCCGAACTTGACCGCGGAATAGCCTGCCGCGATCCACTTCCGCGCGATGTCCGCGGTCTCCTTGCCATCGCGCCCGAAGAGAATGGAGGCGTACCCGCGAACGCGGTCGTGCTGCTTGCCGCCGAGCAACCGGTGGATTGGCTGGCCGAACGCTTTACCCTTCAAGTCCCACAGCGCCATATCGACGGCGGACATCGCGGTGATGCCAACGGCGGTGCGCCCGAAGTACATCGTGCGGCGGTACATCTTCTGCCACAGGCGCTCGTTGTCGAGCGGGTTCTCGCCCACCAGTAACTGCCTCAGCCCGCAGGCGATGTTGTGGCTGAACGGCGCGTCGATGATCGCCTTCACCACCTCCGGGGACGAGTCCGCTTCGCCGACCCCCTCAAGCCCATCATCAGTGCGGATGCGAACCAGCACCGAGTCTTGACTGCTCGCGGTCTTCGCGAGGACGTTCGGGATGCGGAGTATCTGGCAAACAACTTGAGTGATCTTCATGGCAACTTCCGTGGGTCAACGTCGTGGGCAATGCAAGCGACGCAGTCGCCCTGCGCGACAATTGAAGGGGCGCGGGTTGCGATCAGCACGCCGGCGGTGTTCGCGACGACGTGGATCGGGTCTCGGTCGGGGCGTTCGAGGAAGTGGATCGCGCCGACCGGCTGACCGGCGTCCACGTCCTCGCCGAGCGGGACGAGGTTCTCGTACACGCCCGACTCCGGCGCGAAGCGGTAGTCTTCCCATGCCAGCGCTTGCACCCAGCGGGTCGGGCCGAGACCGAGCGTCTCGCGCGTGACCGGCTTGCCCGCGAGAATGCCGAGGTGCTTGAGCACGTTCCGCAGGCCCATCTGCGTCTCCGCGTGAACGAGTGCGGTCACGTTCTCACTCCCGCCCATCTCGGTCGTGATGACCGTCTTGCCCTGACTCTCCGCCTCGACCGGAAGCAGGCCGGTGCCCGCGATATCGGCGTAGAGGAAACAGAAGTCGGTGTTCCACGCCTCGGTGCCCGCGAGCATGGCGTCGCGCTGTGGGCCTTTGGGCACGAGGTGCATGTGCGCGCACGGCTCGAAGTCCACGCTGCGCCCGCCGGTGTGGATGTCGATGACGATGTCCGCGAGCGGGAACAGCACGGTGCTGAGGTAGTGAGCGACCACGTCGCACGGCGTGCCCGTCGGGCTGCCGGGGAACGTGCGGTTGAAGTTCTTGCCGTCGAGCGGGGAGAGCCGCGTCGCGGCCTTGGCCGCGGGCATGGTGAGTGTGGGAATCAGAATCAGCCGGCCGGTAACGTGGTCGGGGTTCAGTTCTCGCAGCAGCCGCATGATGGCGATCTGACCGGGGTACTCGTCGCCGTGGTTGCCGGCCATGACGAGCGCCGTCGGCCCGGTGCCGCGCCCGATCACGCTGATCGGCAGCATGAGGTTCGCCCACCCGCCGAGGTTGTACGAGTACGGCACATATAGGTGCCCGTACTGCTTGCCTTGCTTGCCGAAATCGACCGTGGCCCGAACGGGCGAAGCACTCACGCGAGCATCTCCTGATCGAAGCGATGCGGGTTCAGCATTGTGGCACGAAGCGCGCGTTCATGCACCTTGTTTTTCAACGATCCGCGAGAGGGCTAAAACCCAGGTGATTCGCGATACCTTCGCTCCAAGTCGGCCATGAGTATTGGCCGCTTCTTCTTGGATCGTGCCTTCTTCATGATCTTGCGTCGTTTCATGGCCTCT
>VGZJ01000187.1 GCA_016872595.1 Planctomycetota bacterium | reverse complement strand
GGTCGAGCCGTGGAACTCCAACTTGATCTCGCGGTCGAAATCCACACGCAGGGGGTCATTTCGGCGGTCACCCATTGGGTTCCTCGGTCATTTCGGCAGGAAAGAGGCAGAAACGCTGGGAATCCCAGGGTTCCGGCGCACATGCCATGCCGAAAGTCGAAGGTCATCTGGGAAATAGGGGCACAGGCAAACAACCGAAGCTTTCTCCGAGTCTCCATTCCTCGAACGTACTCGACCATCGGCTTCGAATCGGTGGCGTTCAACCACTCCGCTTCAGTCATCGGTCGCCCCCGCTCACACCAAGTTCAGCGTCCCGCGCGTCACGCCCAGTTGGTTGAGCGCGCGCAGTTGTCGCCACGTCTCGCGGCCGTCGTCGCGGCCGGCGATGACGCGGGCGTAGCGGTCCAGTAGCGCCCGCGCCTGGTCCGGGGTTTCGCGCAGCAGGTCGACGCGGAACCGGCGCACGCCGAGGTCGCGCATGCGGCCCACGTACTCCGCGGCGCTCTGGGCCACGCTGTTGAACACCGTGTTGCGGCACCCGGTGTCCGGCAGCACGGGGAAGTTCGCGCCCACGCGGTCGCGCAGCTCGACCTTGTGAATCTCGCACGGCCGCCCGCAGTCGCGGTGGTCCTTGCCGGTGCTGAGGAACGCCGCGAACACGCAGTGCTCCATGTGAAACATGGGCATGTGCTGGTGCGCCACCGCTTCGTACCACTCCGGCGGCGAGCGCCGCACCAGCGCCGCGAACTGGTCCCAGTTCAGATCGAAGCTGGGCACGAGGCGTTCGAGGCCGGCGCGCACGAGGAGGTCCGCGGTCAGTTCGTTGGCGACGTTCAGGCTGAAGTCGCCCACGAGCCGCACGCCGGGCAACTGCTCTTGGAAGTAACTGATCGAGGCGAGATTCCGCACCAGCACGATGTCCGGTTCCGCGCGAACGACGAGCGCCTGAAAGCCGTCCTCGCCGGGCTTCCACACGCGCAGCGGCGCGACGCCAACGGGCACGCCCGCGGCGCGCGCCTTCGGCACCGCGTCCTTGTAGCGGCGCAGGTCTTCGAAGTCGCAGTAGATCGCGACGGGCTTGGGCAGGCCGTCGGGCGGCACCCACGCGAGGACCGCGTCGAGTTGATCGAGGTTGCGCACGAGAACCGTCAAACTCGCTTGCGCGCCGTTGCACTCGGGGGGTTTACGCCCCCCGCTCGCCAAGTCGCTACGCATCGCGCCCAGCACGTCGCCTTGTGCGATGGCGTGCCTCTGCCCTTCGCTGCGCCGCGCGGCCAGTTCGCCGGCCACCTGTCGGCGCAGGTCGTTGAGCACGCTACGCGGCACCATCGCGTTCGCGGGCAGTTCGACCTTCACCGCGCCCAACTCGAAGGGCGTGTCGCCGAGGCGCGACAGTTGATCGCGCACGTCGTCGGCGCTCGTGGGCTGCTTGCGCGCGGCCTCGAGCGGCCCGGGCCACGTCGCGCGCGCTTCGTGCTCGCCGTCGGAAAGCGCCAGCGTGAGCGCGCCGCCGAGAGTGCCGCTGACGCACCCGGACAGCGCCACGCGGCGTTGCGGCTTGTCTTGCGAATAGCTCTGTTCGAGGCGCTTCCGCAGGGCCGGGTCGTCGGTCTTGTACACGTCGCAGCCGATGCGCACACGCTCAGGATCGATCGCGCCGTCCTCGAAGCCCAAGACCACCTGACCAAACGGGCCGCGCTGCGGAAGTGAAAACACGTCCCAAACGCGCCCCGCTGGTTCTTGCGACTCTGGCGTGCCGATGTCGAACAGAACACCATCGCCCGGCTTCACGAGATCGTCGAAGCGCTCCGCGAGTTCCACCAACAGCGTCTTTCCCTTGCGCGGCGGCGTGTGACCGAACCCGACGACCTTTCCCAATCGCACGCCGCGGCTCTTGGGGAACCGGCCGCGAACGAGCTTCTGGTGATCGTTGCCTTCGAGGAACCCGGGCGTGAGCCCGCGGCTGAACGTCTGCGCGAGGTCGAGTTGGTCGCGGCGCGGTAGCGCGAACGGTCTCGCATCCAGTTTGGCGTCGATGGCCTTGCGGTACGTCTGTGTTGTGGCTGCGACGTAGGGGCCGCCCTTCAACCGGCCTTCGATCTTGAACGAGATCACGCCGGCTTCGATGAGCGGGTCGATCAGGTCGAACGCGGCGAGGTCTTGCGGGCTGAGCAGGTACGCGCGGTCGCCAAGGTCGCGCGCGGTGCCGTCCACGATCATCTCGTAGGGCAAGCGGCACGCCTGCGCGCACTGCCCGCGGTTCGCGCTGCGCCCGCCGAGCGCCTCCGATGTGAGACACTGCCCGCTGTACGCGACACACAGCGCGCCGTGAACGAACACCTCAACCGGCGTCGCGCTCGCGGCCGTCACCTTCTGAATCTCGGTCAGCGACAGTTCGCGCGCCAGTACGACGCGCTCGACGCCCAGCGCCGTCACGAACGCAATCCCGCGCGGCTCGGTCAGCGTCATTTGCGTGCTGGCGTGGACCGCGAGCGTCGGCGCGATCCGCTTGATGAGGCGCACGAGGCCGAGGTCTTGCACGATGACCGCGTCCGCGCCGGCCGCGGCGACCGCCTTCACGAAGTCGGACACCGCTTCGAGTTCGTCCGAGAAGACGAGAGTGTTGAGGGTGACGAAGCCCTTCACGTTGCGCGCGTGCAGGAACCGCATCACGCCGGGCAGTTCGTCGAGCGTGAAGTTGGTCGCGCGGGCGCGGGCGTTGAAGTTCGACAGGCCGAAGTACACCGCGTCGGCACCGTTGGCGACCGCGGCGCGCATGGCCTCGTGATCGCCCGCGGGGGCCAATAGCTCGGGCTTGGTGGGAGCAGACATGGGGGAATTGTAGCAGTTAGCTGTTAGCGATTAGCTGTTAGCAGTTAGCCCGAAGCACCATCTGCCTGCTAACTGCTAACTGCTAACTGCTAACTGCTAACTGCTAACGCGCGAACACCTCAGCCGCCTTGAAGCCGTCCCCAACGATGGGCTTGGCGTCGATGCCTAGCCACTGGTTCAGCACCGCGGCGTAGACGCTACGGAAGTCGGTGTCGTGAACGAGGTTCCCGTCCTTGAGACCCTTCAGCGCCGGTTGCTTGCCGACGACGCCGGGCTTCACCTTGCCGCCGACGAGCAGCATTGGTGCGCCGGCGCCGTGGTCGGTGCCCTTGCTGCCGTTCTCGTACGCGCGGCGACCGAACTCGGAGAACGTCATCACGCAAAGCCGGTCCTTGTGCCCGCGGCCCGCGAGGTCGCGGTAGAACGCGCCGATCGCCTCCGACACTTGCGTGAGCAGGTTGGCGTGCGCGCCGGCCGCGCCGCCCTGCCCCGCGTGCGTGTCGAACCCGTCGATGGAGACGTAGAACAGCCGCGCGCCGATGCCGGCGTCGATGAGCTGGGCCGCGAGCTTCAACTTGGTGGCGAGCGCGGTGGTGGGGTACGGCACCTTCGGCGCGTAGTTCTTGCCGATGCTCGCCAGCTTCTCGCTGCTGGCGTAGGTCGTCGTCTGCGTGCGCGAAACGAAGTCGAGCAGGTTGTTGGGCTTCGCGCTCGAAGCGGTCGCGTTCGCGACACTGGTAATCACGCCCTTCTGCACCGCGTTGTCGGCCCCGGTCGCGCCGGCGGTCTTCAGCTTGAAGTCGTCGAGCGAGGTGATGCTGGGCACGCGCACCGGCGCGCCGGCCAGCGCCAGCGGCGCGGTCTCGTTGCCCCCGGCGAGGTGGAACGCGGGCACCTGTTGCTTCTTGAGCGCGTTACCGAGCCAGCCCTCGGTGAGCGCCTCCGCGGTGCCGGCCGCGTGCCAGATGTCCATGCTGCGGAAGTGCGACTGGCTCGGGTTCGGGTAGCCCACGCCCTGCACCACACACACGGCGCTGTCGTCCGTGTAGAGCTTGGCGAGCGCCCCCATCGCCGGGTGCAGGCCCACGTCGTCCGTGAGCTTCTTCACCTGATCCTTCGCGATGGCGATGTTCGGCCGCTGCTTGTAGTAGTCGGCGTTGGTGAACGGCACGACGGTGTTCAGCCCGTCGTTGCCGCCCGTGAGCTGCACGACGACGAGCACGGTGTCCTTCGCCCCGGCTTTGTCGGCGGCGGGCGCGGCCAGCGCCGTGCGCCCCAAGAAGGTGGGCACGGTCGCGCCGAAGCCCAGAAGGGAGGAGTCGCGGAGGAAGTCGCGTCGCGTGGACATGGGAGGCTCCGGGCTTTCAGCTCTCCGCTTTCAGCTTTCAGCCAGACAACCGAGCGTGCGGGTCTGACTGAAAGCTGATAGCTGAGAGCTGACGGCTATGCCAGTTGGTAGTCGGGCAGCGTCAGAACCAAGTGCGTGAGGGCGCGGGTGCGGTGGTTGGCGGCGTCGGTCGCGGACCAGTAAGCGGGGTACTTCACCGCGCGCGCGCCCTTCAGGTAGTCGAGCAACTTGTCGCGGGCCGCGTCTGGCGCGTCGCCCTGTAGGAACACGGTCAGAAGGAACTCGACGGCCTCGGCCTCGGTCGGTTTCACTTGGTGAACGTCGAGCAGGCGCGTCGGGTCGCAACTGTGGCCGAAGCGGGCGTCGTCGGTGCTGGTGAGCGCGAGGGCGAGGTTGTTGCGCGCGAGCAGCGTTTGCGCGTTGAGCCACGCGCGGCCGCCGTCCCAGCCCTTCACCGAGGGCGGGGCGAACAGCACCTGCCCCAATCCTTCCAGCGCGCCGGCCAGCGGCAGCGGGCCGGCGGTGCCTTCGAGCGCGCGCACGGTGCCCGCCGCGAACTCGACCGGCGACTTGATCTTCGCGCGGTACGAGGCCGGCGCGAAGAACAGGTTCGAGCGCAACATCGTGGCGACGAGCTTGCCGGTGTCGAACCCGCTTTTGCGGTACTCCTCTGCGAGCGGGTCGATGAGCGCCGCGGCCGGCGCGTCGGTGTCGCTGATGAGGAACGCGTACAGTTTGCGGACGATGAACCGCGGGCACGCCTCGCTGTCGAGGCACAGCTTCGCGATGTCCTCGCCGGTGAACTTGCCGCGCTTGCCGAACACGGCCTTCTCGCTCGCGTCGTGCTGGCGGCGGTTGAACACGCCCTTGCCGTCCTTGATCTCGTAGCCGGTAAAGGCCTTCGCGGCTTGGCGGATGTCCGCTTCGGTGTAGTTGCCGATGCCGAGGCTGAACAGTTCCATCAGCTCGCGGGCGTAGTTCTCGTTCGGCGCGGCCTTCGTGCTGGTGTTCGTGTCGAGCCACACCAGCATCGCCGGGTCGGTGCCCATGCTCACGAGCAGCGTGGCGAAGCTGCCGAGCGCGTGCTCCTGCATCAGTCGATATTGCGCGAGCATGAACCGCGCGTTCTGCACCTTCGCGTTGCTGGTGGCGAAGTGATTGTGCCAGAACAGCGTGAGCTTCTCGCGCAGCGGGTGCCGCGTCTTCAGCATCCGGTCCAGCCACCACGCACTGAGCCGACCTTGCGGCGCGCCGGGCGGCATGCTGCGCTCGCCCGCCATGAACTCGGACGTGCGCGCGAAGTCGTCCGTTTCGGGCTCACCCTTCAGGATGCGGTCGAGGGTCTTGGCGTGCCCAGCCGCGAGTCCGGCGTCCAACTCGGCCGCGGTCGCGCCGAACCCGGCGCGGCGGTACAGGTGCCCCACCTTCGCGCGGGTCCACGGGTTCGCATCGGTGGGCGCGTAGGGCTGCCACGCGGTTTTGGGGTCGAGCATGGTGTCCTCAATGCCAGAGGGCAGACCCGGCCGGCTTACGCCGACGGTTCGACGAGCTAGCGCCGGCCGTTGGGCAGTTCCCACACCAGATCGAGCTTGTACTGCTTCTGGTCGATGTCCAGTTCGACCTTCACTTCGCCCAGCGATTTCAGCCACTCGACGAGCGCGGCCACTTCCTTGCGCGCCTGATCGAGGCCGATGCCGCGGTTCAGTACGGCGTCGGTGACGAGCGGGTCCGGCACCGCGGCGAGGAACTGCGCCGCGCCCTTCGCGTTGAACGTGCCGCGGATCACCGCGGGGCTGCCCTTGCCGCTCGCGCGCGGCGATTTCAGTTCGGTGATGAGCTTCTTGCACAGTTCGACCGTCGTGGCGACGACGAGTTCGTTCCCGACGATGGCGAAGCACGGCTCGAAGTTGAACCGGATGCCGTCCGGGTCGTCGCCCAGTTCCTTCGTTTCCGAGAAGCGGTACGACACGATGCCGACGCCGTCGTGCGTGTGCTCCACCATCTTCATGTCGAACTGCAAACTGGCGATGATGGCGGCGGCGCGCAGGGCCGGCTCGACGGACTTGGCGAACTTCGGGTCGCGCCCGGTCGCGACGTACCCGAACGCCGGGAACCGCGACCCCGGCTGCTTCTTGTACGGCGGCGCGTCGTGGTTCGCGACCACGATGCGGTGGTGCGGCCCCCACATCGCCAGCAGTTCGCCGAACTTCACGCTCCCCGGCAGAATCTTGGAGATGTCCTTGTCGGCCTGCTCCAGCCCGCCGCGAATCTCGTCGTTCAGCAGCACCTTGCGGTTCGTCCACAGGTGCGAAATGTCGAGGTGCAGGCTGTGCGAGTAGATCGTGCCCGGCGGTTCGAGCGGCGCGAGCGTGCCGGCAGTGCCTTTCGGCGGCACGTGGAGTTGGAACTCCGGCGGGAACTGGTCGCGCCCCGCGGGCAGGCGCAGTGACAGCTTGAAGCCGTTGGCTTCCTTGTACACGCCGAGAGCGAGAAAGTCCGCGCGCTTCACGCAGTCGATGGTGCCGCCGACGACGAGCGTTTGGAGGAAGTCTTGCCGGGTCGCGTCGAAGAAGTCTTTCGACGCCTTCGACTGCTTCACCGAGGCGAGATCGACCCACAGCCACGCGAGCGGGTCTTTGGGCAGCAGCTTGAAGGTGTCGGCGCGGGCCTTGTGTTGGCCGGTGGTGCCCTGCGTCGCGCCGTCTTTCAGCATCTGTTCGTTGTTGGAGACGAGCACGTTCGCGCCGAACCGCGCGGCGCGCAGGTCGCCGATCTTGACCGCGTCCGCGCCGTGAAACTTGTACCGCTCGACGCCGCCCTTCGCGCCCTGTCGCGTCAGTTCGTCTTCGACGGTCTTGATCGTGAGGTCGAACGCCTTCCGCGCCTGCTCCGCGTTCTTGCCGCACAGCACGAGGATGACCGGCGCGTCGCCGTCGGCGAACTTCGTGCCCAGCGCGACCCCGCCGCCGCCGAGTTGGTCGAGCAGGTCGGGCCACTTCGCGCCCAACTCTTTCTCGAACAGCGCGAGCAACTGGAACGCGCGCGTCGCGCCGGCGGAATCGTAGATCGCGCGGTACTGTGGGAGCTGCTGGGCCTTCTGAACTGCGTCGAACCCGGTCACGGCTTCGGCCAGCTTGCGCGGGCTGTCGGAAACGACCACCAGTTGGGCCGACGGCGGCACGCAATCGAGCGGGTCCGCGGCCCGCGCCGCGCCCGGCGCGAGCAGGAGTGCGAAACCGGCGAGAGCGGAGAGGCGGGGCATGGGGCGCTCCGGGTGCGGGTCCGTCGAAGGTACTTCGCGCGCGCCGTGCGGGTTTCACAAAACGCTCGCCGGGAACCGTTGCGCGCCGCCGGGCGCGCCCGCTACAATCGCAGTACCCCCTGCCCCGCACCCCCGCGGTCCCTCATGGCCCCCGACGAACGCGACCCCGCGCCCGACGCCGACCGCCCGCGGGTCGTGGCCCCGTTCGCGGTCACGTGCCCGCGCTGCGGCGAGACCGACCACCCCGTGAACAACTGCTGCCCGTGGTGCGCGGCGTGGCTGATCGGCGCGCGCCCCGTGAGCGCGCCGGAGTACGACGAGGGCGAACCCGAAGACGACTGGGACACCGAACTGGCGCGCCGCGACGACGCCCCGCCGCCGCCCATCGGCACCGTGTTTCACCCCGGCTGGGTGGTCGGCGTCTCGTACGCCCTGCTCATCGGCTCGCTGGTCGTGTTCCTCATGGCCGTTGTGGTGGGCGGGGTGCGCAGCAAGGAAGAACTGTACACCGGCCTCGCCATCGTCGAGATCGCCGACGCGCTGCTCACGGTGGTGGCGCTCGCGCTGGTGTGGCGCGCGGCGCGCCAGCCGGTCCCGCCGGGCACGCGCCTGCTGACGTGGGGCATCGCGGTCCCGGTCCTGTTCGCCCTGTTGTGCCTGAACATCGCCTACATCACGTTCCTGCGCGAACTGTTCCGCCCGCTGGGCGCGCCGCAGCCGGAGCGCGTGGAGCTGACGCTCGTTACCGTGATGCTGATCTGCGTGCAGCCGGCGATTGTGGAGGAGCTGTTTTTCCGGCAGATGGTGCTGGGCGTGTTCCGGCGGTCGCTGAACCTGCACGCCGCGGTGTGGGTCACGGCGGCGCTGTTCGCGTTCGCGCACATCACCAAACCCATCGGGATGCCGTACCTGTTCATCGGCGGCGCGGTGTTCGGTTACGCCCGCGCGTTCGGCGGCCTGTCGCTCGCGATGGTCATGCACTTCATCCACAACTTCGCCGTCATCGCCTACGAAGCGTGGAAGTGACCCGCCCTACTTCTTCCGCACGGTCACGAAGAACGCGCCGCACAGGTCTTTGCCGGCGGCGTCGGCGAACCACGCCTTGAGTACCGTTTTGCCCGCGGGCAGCTTCGCGGTGATGGTCGCGCTCGTCGCCTTCGGGTCGGCTCTCGTTTCGCCCTTCACCCCGGCGATTTCGAGCTTGGCGACCGCGATGGTGGGGAACGTGGCGGCGTCCTTCTTGGGCTTCCCCAGCCGGGGCGAGTCGTACGCGCCGCCGAGCGCGGCGTTCGTTTGCTCCGGCCAGCGGCGCAGGGTGAACTCGTACTCGCCGGCCCCCTCGACGAGGATGTGCCACTTGCCCCCGGTCGGCCCACCGACCGCGTCGCGCACGTACCCGTTGTTGTCGGCGTAGATGTTCTCCCAGTCGCCGCTCGTCAGTTCGACCACCGGCTGCTGCTGCGCCCCGATGCTCTGCGGCACGAAGTCCGTGAGGAGCGGTTCGACCCCCTTCCACCAGCCCTCGTAGTACTCGCGCATGGCCTTCACCACGTCGGCGTGCTGCTCCGCGACGTTCACCTTCTGCGCGCGGTCGGCGACCACGTCGTACAACTCCTCGCCCTTCACCAGTCGCCACTTCCCCCACACGATACAGCACTCGTACTTCTTGGGGACCTGCCCGTACTGGACGACGAATTTGCGGTCGGGGAACGCCTTCGGCACGCGCAGCAGCGGCTCGAGGCTGGTGCCGCGGTACGGCTCGTCCTTCGCGTCCCACTTGGGCCGCGGAACCCCGCACAGGTCGCACAGGGTCGGGAACAGGTCGGTGTTCTGCGCCGGCGCGTCGATGTCGCGCGGCGCGCCGAGCTTGCCGTTGGGCCAGCGGACCCAGCACGGGACGCGGTGCCCGCCGTCGTAGTAGGTGGTCTTGCCGGCACGCAGGCCGGCGTTGTGGGTGGCGACGCCCGACGTACCGCCGTTGTCGGTCATGAAGATCACGATGGTGTCGTCGCGCAGCTTCTCGTCGGCGAGGAACGTCTCGAGGTCGCCGAACCTCTTGTCGAGGTGGGCGATCATGCCGAAAAACCCGGCCGGGCCTTTCCCCTGATACGGCTTCACGTACTCGTCGAGGTCGATGTGCGGCGCGTGCGGGGCGTTCGTGGGCAGGTAGCACAGGAACGGCTCGCCCTTCGCCTTGCGGTCCTTCATCCACGCCGTCGCGCTGTCGAACCAGAAGTCGGTGCAGTGGCCCTTGTACTTCTTCTCGGTGCCGTTGTGGAAGTAGCGCCCGTCGATCAGCGGGCGGTCGAACTCCGGGGTGCTGTTCAGTTGCCCCCAGCCGAGGTGGTACACGCTCTCGTGAAAGCCCTTGTCGACGGGCCGGTGCGGGTACACGTCGCCGAGGTGCCACTTGCCGAAGATGCCGGTCTTGTAGCCCGCGGCGGCGAACGCTTCCGGCAGCGTGGGCAGGCCGGGGCGGAGGAACGTGCGCCCGGCGGTTACGGAGGTCGCGCCGTTGCGCAGGGCCGCGAGGCCGGTCATCAGTTGCCCGCGGGTCGGGCTACACATCGGGCACACGTGGAAGTCCGTGAACCGCACCGCGCTCTTGGCGAAGGCGTCGAAGTTCGGCGTCTTGAGGACCGGGTTGCCGGTGTAGGAGAAGTCGCCCAACCCTTGATCGTCGGTCATAACGATGACGACGTTGGGGCGCTTCGCCACGTCCGCGGCGGTCGCGCGCCCGCCCGCGAGTGCGAGGAGAACCGGAACCGCCGCGCAAAGGATCGACCGCATGTCGCGCCCCCCGAAGTGAGTGAGGACGGTCTACGCAGGGCGCGGCGGGTGGCCAGAGCGCGGCTACTTGAGTGGTTTGGCGGTCTTGACGCGCAGCATCAGCTTCGCGCCGGCGTCGTCGCCGCGCGCCACCAGTTCCACGGTGTCGAGCGGTTCCAGCACCGCGGCGAGGCCGGCCAGTTGCTCGGCCAGTTCCTTCTCACCGCCCGCGCCGGCACTCGCGAGGAGTTTGGCAAGCGGGGCCGCGTTCGCGGTCAGGTAGGTGCGCGTCGCGGTGCCGCTGAACCGCGCGAGCGGCACGTCGCCCCCGGCCTTCGGCTCGCCCGCGGGCGGCTTGAACGCCTTCAGCGCCTCGGGCGATGTGGACAGCAGCAGGTACCCGCCCTTGAGCGCGAAGCACGGGCGGAAACCGGCCGGAAGCCCCTCGCCGGTCAGCGACTTGATGACCGTGTCGCCGTCCTTTTCTTCCTTGAGTTCGATCTGGTCGTTGTGCTTGGCGTTGTAGGCGATGCGGGCCACTTGGAACCCGTACTCCAGCGCCTGCGTCAGCGACTTGGCCGCGTCCGCGGCGTTCGCGCCCTGCACCCGCACTGCGGCCACGACCGCGGGCACGGCGTCGCCCTTCGCGCCCGGCACCACCCACGCGCCCCAGTCCGGGCCGAGCGCGTCCAGCACCGCGGGGAGCTTGTCCTTACCGACGATGGGGCCGAGCGTCTGCTCGATGACCTCGCGCGGCGATTGTTTCCCTTCGCCCGCGTTCAGCGCGCCGAGCAAGTCGAGGAGGTCGGTGGGCTTCACGCGCCCGGCGATCGCGAGGAGCGCGTCGGCGGGTATCGCGCCCCACACCGCGGACGGCGCGCGCGGCCCGACCAGCCACCCCTTCGCCCCGGCCGGGAGCTTGTCCGCGTTGAACCGCACCGACACGCCGAGTTCGAGGCCGGTGTCGAGCGTCAGGTACACCGCGGCGGCCTCGGTCGCGGCCCAGACCTGCGCGAACTTCGTCAAGAACGGGCGCTCGTTGGCGTTCGCCCCTTTCAGCTTGGCCGCGAGTTCGGCGTCGAGCGCCCGCGGATTCACGAGCAGCACCAGCGCGGCATCGGCCGCGCCGAGCTTCGTGAGCCGGGCCACCAGTTCCGGCGGCTTGTCCTTCGGCGCGGAGGCGTCGCGATCCAGCGCGGCCTTCACTTCGGCTTCGGACTGCGAGAAGACGAACACGCCGGCAGCGAAGGCGTAATAATCTGACGCGCCCGCGGCCTTCTGCCGCTCGAAGTACGCCGCGCCCGCGTGCTTGTGCTCGACGACCGCCTTCAGTTCCTTCGCGTCGGTCTGCGCCTTGTTCAGCTTCTCGATGACGCCGGCGAGCGTTTCGGGCTTGCGCGGGCGCACGAGGATGACGGAGCGCTCGCCGTTCGGGTCGCCGGGCGCGCCGGGCGCGTACGCGAACACGACGGCGTCGCCGATCACGTCGGTCAGCAGGTCGGAGGGCGTGATGCCGAGGGCGTTGAAGACGGGCGTCGCGCCGTCGGTGAGGCGCTTGAACCCGTCGCCGCCGAGGAGCTGCTTGCCGAGCGCGGTGGTCGGGAACCAGCCGACGAACGGCGACTGGCTCAGGTTCTTCGCGTGGTCGCGCAGGTTCTGCGCGACCACGACAAGCGCGACATCGGCCGGCGCGAGGCGCAAGGCCTCATCGCGCGGGGCCGCGCGCCCCGGCAGCGCGAACGCGAGAACGACACCAGCAGTAAGAGCGAAGCGCGTCATGTGATACCGGGTGGGCGTGACCTAGTTCCGCACCGCGCCCACGTCGCGGAGGAAGCGGTTGAAGGCTTTTTCGGCGGTGCCGGTCACCGGTTCGAGGCTCGCGCGGGCCGCGACCGGCAGGTTCGGCAGTCCGACGTTCACCATCGGATCGGGCGGCGGCGCGGGCAACTTGAACGAGCCGGTCAAGGCGTCGAGCAACTTCGGCGCGACCGCGACCGAATCGGTGATCGGCCTCGGCGCGTCGAGGATCGCTTGCCCGGCCTTCGCGACCTCGGCCCCGATGCGCACCGGAGGCGCTTTGGCGCGCGGCGCGGGCGCGACCTCCGGCGGTTGCTGCTCTGGGGCCGGCGCGGGCGGTTGCTGCACGACTTCGGCCGGCTTCTGCTCGGCGGGCGGCGTCGGTCGCGCGATGAACCACACGCCGACCAGCACCGCGGCTGCGAGCGCGAGCAGCGCGGCGACCTTCGGGAACCGGCGCGCGGCCGGGGCCGGGCGGTCGGCGGCGACCGCCGCGAGGACGCGATTCGCGAACCCGGCCGG
>VGZJ01000186.1 GCA_016872595.1 Planctomycetota bacterium | reverse complement strand
CCGGATCGGCGTGGTGAGCGCTGTGCCTGCCATCGGTCCCGCCTCCTTCCTCCTTGGCTCCAACACCAAGTAGGGGAGGCGTTTCCGTTTCAACTGTCAAGTAACTTCCACACTGGGTGAACTCCAGAGCGCCGAGCCTTGATCGCGGCCCGCGGAACCCCCACAATCTCACTGCCGCTGGTTTTCCCCTCCCCACTTCGGAGCCTCCCCATGCGTTCGCTGTTCGCGCTCGCGGCCCTCTGCGCCGCGGCTCTGTCGGCCGCGGCCGACGACAAGATCAAGGTGCTCATCATCGACGGCCAGAATAACCACAACTGGCAGCAGACCACGCCGGTGCTGAAGAAGCAGTTGGAAGGCACGGGCAAGTTCGCGGTGGACGTCGCCACCAGCCCGCCCGCGAACAAGAAGGAGGAGATGGCGAAGTTCCGCCCCGAACTCGCGAAGTACCACGTCGTGGTGAGCAACTACAACGGCGGGGCGTGGGGCAAGGACCTGAACGACGACTTCGAGAAGCTCGTGAAGGAGGGCAAGCTCGGGTTCGTCGTCGTCCACGCCGCGAACAACGCGTTCGGCGGGTGGAAGGAGTACAACCAGATGATCGGCATGGGCTGGCGCGGGAAGACCGGGGGCGACCGGCTGTTCCTCGACGCGGACGGCAAGCCGGTCACGGTGAAGTCCGGCGAGGGCGACGGCTCCGGGCACCGCTACACCGGGCCGTTCACCGTGACCGTGCGCGACGGCGACCACCCCATTACGATGGGGATGCCGAAGGAGTGGGCGCACGTCCGCGACGAACTGTACGACAACATGCGCGGCCCCATCGAGAACGTGAAGGTGCTCGCGACCGCGTACTCCAACGGCACGAAGGCCCACGAGCCGATGATCTGGACGGTGAGCTACGGGAAGGGGCGCGTGTTCCACACGCCGATGGGCCACGACGCGAACGCGATGAAGTGCTGGGGCTTCGCCGGCACGCTGACGCGCGGCACCGAGTGGGCCGCGACCGGCAAGGTGACCATCGAACTGCCCAAGGCGTTCCCGACCGCGGACAAGGCCAGCCCGATTGTGGAGAAGTAGGCGAGCGCATCAGCGAGCGGCGCGGCGTAGGCCCGCCGGTAGCTACCCTACTCAGATGCGCTGAACGTATCTGAGTTGCGTAGCCACCGGCGGGCTGACGCCGCGCCGGTCGCTCGGAATACGAACAGGGCTTACGCCCCACGCTCGCCTTGCTCCTTTCGTCCCCGCGCATTACCCTGATTGCGCTTCGCCCCGCGCCTGAGGATTGGGCATGACCGAGCCGACGAGTCTCGCGCCCCTCGCCCCCACCGCGGACGCGCCCCCGGCCGTGCTGCCGCTCGTGCGGTTGCTCCCGCCGCCCCCGGACGGCGCGATCCTCGCGCCCCCGGGGCCGCCCGAACCGCCGCGCCGCGGCTGGCTCCTCGCCCAACTCTGGGCCGAGTTCCGCCTCGCGCTCAAGATGTACTTCGACCCGCGGTACCGCCTCAGCCGCACCGCGCAGGTCGCGCTGCCGCTGGTCGCGGTGCTCCTCGTGCTGAACTACTTCGTGTTCGCGCTGTGGGTCACGGTGCCCGTGCTCAGCCCGGTGGCCGAGCGCCTGCTCGCCGTCGTGCTCGTGGTGCTGGCCTACCGCGTCCTCGCGAGCGAACTGGACCGCTATCGCACGGTCCTCGACTACCTCGCCCGCTACAGCAGATAGTTCCCGCGTTCCCAGCTCCCAGTTGAAGGCAATAAGGCCGAGACAACTTCTTTGTCTTCAACTGGGAACTGGGAACGCCGGAACTCTGGGACCTCGCCATGATCCGCCTCGGTGTGAACATCGACCACGTGGCGACCGTGCGCCAAGCCCGGCGCGCGGCCGAACCGGACCCGGTCGCCGCGGCCGTGCTCGCCACCCTCGGCGGCGCGGACGGCATCACCGTTCACCTGCGCGAGGACCGCCGCCACATCCAAGACCGCGACGTGTTCCGCCTGCGCGAAACGGTCACCACACGCCTGAACCTCGAAATGGCCGCCTACGACGAGATCGTCGCCATCGCCCTCAAGGTGAAGCCGGACGAGGCCACGCTGGTGCCCGAGAAGCGCCAAGAACTGACCACCGAGGGCGGACTGGACGTGGCGTCGAACGTCGCCAGCGTGAGCGCCGCCGTCGACGCGCTCAAGGCCGCGGGGATTCACGTCTCGCTGTTCATCGACCCCGAACTGGCTCAGGTCGAGGCCGCGCACCGGCTCAAGGCCGACGCCATCGAGTTCCAAACGGCGAGCTACTCCGAGGCGAAGGGGGCCGCGGTCGCGCGCGAACTGGAGAAGCTGCGCACCGCCACCGCGCAGGCGGTCGCGTTCGGGCTGCACGTCCACATGGGCCACGGGCTGAACTACTGGAACGTCCAACCCATCGTCCGCGTCGCGGGCGTCGAGGAACTGAACATCGGGCACAGCATCGTTTCGCGCGCCGTGCTCGTGGGGATGGAGCGCGCCGTCCGCGAGATGAAGCAGGTGATGACGGAACACTACCCCAACCCGCGCAAGGGCTAACGCTTCCGCGCTCACGGGCGGTACACGAACTCGTGGGTGTTGAACAGCACCGCGCACAGGTCGGCCAGCGCGCGCACGTGCGCGAGGTCCGCGCCGGCGGGAAGCTCCTTCGCGTCGATCCCGATCGGCTGTTTCGCCTTCAGCCGCGCGCGCACGTCCGCGGCCTGCTCGGTGAGGAAGTCGTGGGCCACCGCGCGTTCGTCCGCGGTGGGCGCGCGGCCGACCGCGCGGCGGTACAGCGCGTCGAGCTGCTTCGCGGGGTCCGCCGTTTCCTTCGCGAGATTGATGGCGAGCGCGCGGGCCTGCGCGTGAACGAACGGGCTGTTCATCAGGATCAGCGCTTGCGGCGCGAACGTGCTGACGGGGCGCGCGGCGCAGGCGTTGAGCGCGTCCGGCTGGTCGAGCGCCTCCAGCAGCGGGAGCCGCACGTTGCGCTTGTTGAACAGGTACACCGAGCGGCGGGTGTGCTGCGCCGCGTCCGGCGTGACCGGCCACAGCCCGTCCGGTTCGCCCTCGGTGAAGATCAGGTCGTACACCTCCGGTTCGAGCGGCACCTTGACCGACGGGCCGCCGACCGCGCGGTTGAGCGTGCCGGCCGCGGCCAAGATCGAGTCGCGCACGGCCTCGGCTTCGAGCCGCTTGCGCGACATCTTCCACAGCAGCGCGTTGCCGGGGTCGGCCCTCGCGCCGTGGTCGCCGCGCGCCGACTGGCGGTACGTCTCGCTGGTCACCATCAGCCGGTGCAGGTGCTTCAGAGACCAGTCGCGCGCGACCAACTCGCACGCGAGCCAGTCGAGCAACTCCGGGTGCGTGGGCCGCGCGCCGCGGGTGCCGAAGTCGTTGGGCGTGGCGACCAGCCCGCGGCCGAAGTGGTGCTGCCAGAGCCGGTTCACGATCACGCGCGCGGTAAGCGGGTGGTCCGGGCGCGTGAGCCAGTTCGCGAGGTCGGCGCGCGACTTAGGGGCCGGCGCGCCGGGCGCACTCAGCACGCGCGGGAACCCCGGCGCGACCTCCAGCGCCTTCTGCTTGGTCTCGCCGCGCAGTAGTACGAAGGTTTTGGCCACGGGGCCGGTTTTCTGAATCGCCCACGCCGCGGCCGGGGGCGGCGGCAGTTTGGCTTCGAGCGCGTGAAGCTGCTCGCGCAGCGCGGCGCGGGCGTCCCGGTCCGCGGGCGCGAGCGCGGCCAGCACCTCGTCCCAGCTCACCTTCACGAGCGTGTTGGCGTGGGCCGCGAGCGTGCGCTGCTCGGCGGTGCGCTTGTCGGCGGGCGTGTCGAGCGCCTCGCGGTACTTGGGTTCGAGCGCGGCGCGCTTCGCGGCGCTCACCTTCGCACGCGCCGGCGCGTCGATGTCGGCGATCCGCTTCTTCAGGGGCAGCGTCTTCGCGGTGATGTCGGCCACGAGTTTCGCGCGCGCGTCGCGCTCGGCTTGCGTGGCGAAATCGACGTCGGCGTACTTCGTGCCGGCGAAGAACGCTTGGAGCCGGTAGTAGTCGCCCGCGGAGAGCGGGTCGAACTTGTGGTCGTGGCACCGGGTACACGCGAACGTGAGGCCGAGGAACGCCGCCCCGACGCCGTTCACCATCTCGGTCATCACCTCTTGCCGCAGCACCTCCGCATCAAGGTTGCCGCTGACGACGTGGACCGGGCCGCAGCGGTGAACGCCGGTGGCGATCAGCAGGTCCGGTTTCTCCTTCGCGCCCGCGCCCGCGAGTTCGTCGCCCGCGATCTGCTCGCGCACGAAGCGGTCGTACGGCTTGTCGTCGTTGAAGCTCTTCACGACGTAGTCGCGGTAGCGCCACGCGTGCGGGCGGTCGGCGTCGCCCTCGAACCCGTTGCTCTCGGCGAACCGCACCACGTCGAGCCAGTGGGTGGCCCAGCGCTCGCCGAAGTGCGGCGACGCGAGCAACCGCTCGACGACCTTCTCGTAAGCGTTCGGCGCGTCGTCTTTGAGGAACGCATCGACCTCCGCGCTCGTCGGCGGCAGTCCGGTCAGGTCGAGCGTGACGCGGCGGATGAGGGTGAGCTTGTCCGCGGGGGGCGCGGGCGCGAGGCCGTCTTTGGCGAGGCGGGCGCGCACGAACGCATCGACGGGGTTCGCGCCGCCCTTCGGCACCGGCGGGCGTTTGGGCGGCACGAACGCCCAGTGCTCGCGGTCCGCGGGCTTGAGCGGCGTTTCGGTGTACTTCGGCTGCGCCGGCGCGCGGCCCACGAGCGCGAGCGCGACCAACAGCGACACGGCCCCGCGAGTCATGGCAGAAGCTCCGCACGAGAAGCGAACCGCGCCGGCAGTGGGCGCGCGAGCGGCGCGGCGTAAGCCCGCCGGTAGCTGTGCAACTCAGAAGCGCCGAGCACATCCCAGTGGCATCACTCGTGCGCGATTGAGAACCGCGGCGCGCGTCTGTGGTGTGTAACTACCGGCGGGCTTACGCCGCGCCACTCGCGCACATCGTCGCCCTCAGTCGTCCGTCAGGCGCTTGCGGCGCAGCATGTGGTGGTAGTGCTGCGCGAAGCGGTGCGACTCGTCGCGCACGTACTGCAACAGGCGCAGCGCGGCCGAGTGCCGGCTCAGTCTAATCGATTCGTCCGCGCCCGGGCGGAAGATTTCTTCTTCCTGCTTCGCCAGCGAAATCAGACACGGCGGTTCGATGCCGAGCGCCCGAAACGCTTCGAGCGCCGCGTTCAGTTGCCCCTTCCCGCCGTCGATCAGCAGGATGTCGGGGAACACTTCGTCCTCGTCGCGCAGGCGGCGGAACCGGCGCGTCACCACCTCGCGCATACTGGCGAAGTCGTCCACGCCCTCCACGGTCTTGATCTTGAAGCGCCGGTAGCCGGGCTTGAACGGCAGCCCGTCGAGGAACGACACCAGCGACGCGACCGTGTCCTGCCCGCTCAGGTGCGCGATGTCCATGCCCTCAATCGTGCGCGGCGTCTTGGCGAGACCGAGCACCTTTTGAAGCCCGCGCAGCCCCTTCTTCGGGTCGATGGGGAACACTTCCGGTTGCACGTCGGCCTTGGCGTCGCCGCGCATGTCGAGCTTCTCGATGGCGGTGATCTCGTCGCGAATCCGCCGGGCCTTCTCGAAGTTCAGCGCCTCGCTCGCGGCCAGCATCTCGCGCCCCATCCGCCGGATGAGCTTGTCCTTCTTCCCTTCGAGAATGAAGACGAGCTTCTTGATCTGGCGGCGGTAGTCGTCGCGCGAGACGCGCAGGTTGCACGGCGCGGTACAGCGGCGGATGCTGTGCAGCAGGCACGGGCGGAACCACTTCCAGCGGTCCTCGCCGGACTTGATGTCGAGGGTGCAGGTGCGAAATTGGAACAGGCGCTGGAGCAGGTCCATCGCGACGCGCAGGTGCTTGGCCCCGGTGAACGGTCCGTACAGCCGCACGCCCTTGCGCCGCGGCCGGCGCGTGATCTCGACGCGCGGGAACTCCTCGCGCGTCCGGATCTGCAGGTACGGGAACGTCTTGTCGTCCTTGAGGTCTTTGTTGTACTTGGGGCGCAGGTCTTTGATCATGCGCGCCTCGGTGAACACCGCGGCAATCGCGTCGGTCGTCTCGATGTAGTCCACGTCGCGCACGAGCGGCATCCAGTCGCGGATGCGCGGGTCGTTGGCGGCGTCCTTGTTGAAGTACGACGACGCGCGGCTGCGGAGGTTCTTAGCTTTGCCGACGTAAATGACGTTCCCGCCCGCGTCCTTCATCAGATAGACGCCGCTCGTGGTGGGAAAGGTATGCGCCTTCGCCGCCGGGTCGCGCGGGTCCGGGGTCTGCTCGCTAACAGGGGAAACCGGATCGGATTGCATGACGTGTCCTCGCGTTCACACCGGCATTGTAGCAGGCGCGAACACGGTGGAAGGCGCGAACCCCGCGGAGCCGCCATTGACACGCCGGAAGGTTCTGGGAAACTGAAGTCGCGCGCGGGTTGTTATTATCCTGCTATCGCGTGCCGGTGTTGTGTTCCGCCACGGTGGGCAGATGACCAAAACTCGGCCGCTGATTCTGTTCAGATGTGCGGCGTGCGGACTCGCGCTGACTCACCCAGTTCGTCTATTGGACGAGGTGATCGCGCTTCCGTCAGAAGATGGAGTCGATCTGCTTGTGGAGGGTTGCTGCTGGCGAGATGACCGCCCGGGGAGAACCACGGGTCGGTTCTTGCTCAACTGCAAGGATATCGTCAACACTCGTTACCACGACGATCCGCGGAGAACGAACGGATGTTGTGGGCCTTCCGGAATTGACGGGGTGAACGTACTTTGTGCCAACGGGCACGAGGTAGCGACGGAGTGCTCGGACTGTTGGACAGGGCCGCACCACACCGAGTTGGAGCCGAACACGTTTATCATCGCGGAGTTGCCCTTCTCGGCCTCATGGCGGACAGACACCGTGCTATCACTCGCGCGGGTGATGTGCGAGTCGCGCGACTTCTCCGCGCTGCCGATCTTAGCCGACGCGCTTCAGGATGCGGGCTGCGATACCGACATCATCCTCAACTATTGCCGCGGCCCGAACCCCCCACACGTTCGCTGCTGGGTCGTAGACTTGGTACTGAACGAGGAAGAACGTGGGGCCGAAGAGCAGATGCGCGCGCGCGTGGAGGTCCGTCCCTGAGTCGGCGCTTCGCCCCCCCCTACCCGACAGGGAAGCGGGCCTCATACATCAGTATGGGGGGCCGAACCGGAGGGCGGATGAGCAGCAGCTACAACCTGACGCACCTGAAGGCGCTCGAGGCCGAGAGCGTTCACATCATTCGCGAGGTCGCCGCCGAGTTCGAGCGCCCCGTGATGCTCTACTCCATCGGCAAAGATTCCGCCGTCATGCTGCGGCTCGCGCAGAAGGCGTTCCACCCCGGCCGGCTTCCGTTCCCGCTTCTCCACGTCGATACCACGTGGAAGTTCCGTGCCATGATCGAGTTCCGCGACCGCTTCTGTCGCGAACAGAACCTCGACCTCAAGGTGTGGACCAACCCCGACGGGCTGGCGCAGGGCATCAACCCGTTCGACCACGGGTCCAAGAAGCACACCGACGTGATGAAAACCGCGGCCCTTAAACAGGCGCTGAACCACTACCAGTTCGACGCCGCGTTCGGCGGCGCGCGCCGCGACGAGGAGAAGAGCCGCGCGAAGGAGCGCGTCTACAGCTTCCGCGACCGACTGCACCAGTGGGACCCGAAGAACCAGCGGCCCGAACTGTGGAACCTGTACAACGCGAAGGTGAACAAGGGCGAGAGCATCCGCGCGTTCCCGCTCTCGAACTGGACCGAACTGGACGTTTGGCAGTACGTCCACCTCGAAAACATCCCCATCGTGCCGCTGTACTTCGCGGCCGAGCGCCCGGTGGTCGAGCGCGACGGCACCCTCATCATGGTGGACGACGACCGCATGGCGCAGCGCCTGCGCCCCGGCGAAGTGCCGATGATGAAGCGCGTCCGGTTCCGCACCCTCGGCTGCTACCCGCTCACCGGCGCAATCGAAAGCAACGCGACCACGCTGCCGGAGATCATCGAAGAAATGCTGCTGGCGAAAAACAGCGAGCGACAGGGCCGCGTGATCGACCACGACGAAGCCGGTTCGATGGAGCAGAAGAAGCGCGAGGGGTATTTCTAAGTACCGCAGAAGACAGAAGAATAATGGCCACAAAAAGGCACAAGACACACAAAAGAAAGCCAAAACAAGAACAGAGAGTGTGGCGAAAAGCGAAGTCAACTTGGGCCGGTTTTAACCCGGCCTTCTGTCTTGCTGTGGTCTCCTTTTTGTGTGTTCTGTGCTTTTTTGTGGCCATTCTTCTTCTGTCTTGGGCCAACCGAGAACGAAGCAGATGCAAGCCGTTGATCTGAGCAAGGAAGACATTCACGCTTACCTCACGCGGCACCAGAAGAAGGAGCTGCTGCGGTTCCTCACGTGCGGCAGCGTCGATGACGGCAAGAGCACGCTCATCGGCCGGTTGCTGCACGACACCAAGATGATCTACGAGGACCAACTCGCCGCGGTGAAGCGCGACAGCGCCAAGGTCGGCACCACCGGCGCGGGCGAGATCGACCTCGCGCTGCTGACCGATGGCCTCAAGGCCGAGCGCGAGCAGGGCATTACGATTGACGTGGCCTACCGCTACTTCAGTACCGACCGGCGCAAGTTCATCATCGCTGACACGCCGGGCCACGAGCAGTACACGCGCAACATGGCGACCGGCGCGAGTACGTGCCAACTCGCCATCATCCTCATCGACGCGCGCCACGGCGTGCAGACGCAGACCCGGCGGCACTCGTTCATCGTGTCGCTGCTCGGCATCAAGCACGTCGTCGTTGCAATCAACAAGATGGACCTCGTCGGCTACTCGCAAGAGACCTTCGAGCGCATCAAGGACGACTACACCGGGTTCGTGGCGAAGCTCGGCCTGCCCGACATCACCTTCATTCCTCTGTCGGCGCTGAAGGGCGACAACGTCGCGGCCAAGAGCGAGGCCATGCCGTGGTACCACGGCCCGCCGCTGCTCGACCACCTCGAAACCGTTCACATCGCCAGCGACCGCAACCTCACCGACCTGCGGTTCCCGGTGCAGTACGTCCTGCGCCCGAACCTCGACTTCCGCGGGTTCGCCGGCACCGTCGCGTCGGGCATCCTGCGCACCGGCGACGAAGTCATGGTGCTGCCGTCCGGCAAGCGCAGTCGCGTGAAGTCGATTGTCACCTACGACGGCGAACCGGCCGAGGCGTTCGCCCCGCAAGCGGTCACGGTCACGCTGACCGACGAAGTGGACGTGAGCCGCGGCGACATGCTGGTTCACCCGGACAACCCGCCGCACGTGTCGAGCCAGATCGACGCGATGGTGGTGTGGATGGCCGAACAGCCGCTGGTACCGGGCCGCACGTACACGCTGAAACACACCACGCGGCAGGTGTCGGCGGAGGTCGCGGCGTTCCGCTACGGCGTCGATGTGAACACGCTGGAACACCGCGCGATCGCGCGCTTGGAACTGAACGAAGTCGCGCACGTGCAACTCGCGCTGACGCAACCGCTGGCGTGCGACCCGTACCGCACCAACCCCGCGACCGGGGCGTTCATCCTCATCGACCGGCTGACGAACACCACCGTCGGCGCGGGCATGATCGTCGAAGCCGGCGCGCCGCGACAGACCGAAGCGGTGGCGACCGCGAAGACCCGCGAGAGCCTCATCGCCCCGTCCGAGCGCGAACAGCGCTTCAAGCAAAAGCCGGTCACGGTGCTGCTGATCGGCTTGACCGGCAGCGGCAAGAGCCGCATCGCCTACGCGCTGGAGCGCCGCCTCTGGGACGAGGGCCGCGCGGTCACGGTGCTGTACGGCCAGAACATGCGCCACGGCCTGAACCGCGACTTGGGGTTCACCGCGGACGACCGCTCCGAGAACCTGCGGCGCTCCGCGGAGGTCGCGAAGGTGCTGAACGACGCCGGCCTGATCGCGGTCGCGGCGTTCGTTGCCCCGCACGAAGCCGTGCGCGAAAAGGCCAAGCAGGTGATCGGCCGCGACCGCGTGTTGGAGGTGTACTGCACGGCCCCGATGGACACGCTGCGGGCGCGCGACCGGAGCGGCGCGTACCGGCTGGCCGACGAGGGGAAAATCGCGCAGATGCCCGGCGTGACGGCCGCGTTCGAGGAGCCGACCGCGCCCGACCTCGTGCTGCGCACCGATGAAGTCGGCGTCGACGAGAGCGTCGCGCGCATCGTCGAGCTAATGAGGTCGAAGGGTTACTTGAGGTAGTGCGCTGCCCTCTGTTCGTAGCGACCCGCTTCAGCGGGTTGCGGCGCAAGAGGTTACCGCGAAGATCATCGGAGCCCCGACCCGCTGAAGCGGGTCACTACGAACATTCAACTTGGGCAATTCGCGCTTGGCCCGCACCGCGGGGCGAGTGGCGGGTGATGGGTACCGGGTCACCCTCCCGCTCAGATAGCATTTCAACAGAGCAACCTTGACGAAAAGTGTCATCTCGTATACTATGAATGAGAGTACATTTTCGGCCGTGCCGCGCGCCGAGTGGCACCGCTATTGGATGCGTGTATCTGAGCGCGCGAAGCCCAAGATGCGGTGCGGCG
The DNA here is from genome assembly GCA_016872595.1 of Planctomycetota bacterium. GTDB lineage: Bacteria > Planctomycetota > Planctomycetia > Gemmatales > Gemmataceae > Gemmata. The sequence goes on along the minus strand of VGZJ01000186.1, from coordinate 1,916 downwards.
TTGCCGCTCGGCGCGCGGCACCTTCCGGTTTGGTCGGAGGCGCGTTGTGCAACCGATTGTGATTTCGGCAACTTCACGGGCGCGGCCTGCAATAGGGCAGAAGGGAGCGCGCCTGTTGTGCAACCGTTTTCGAGTTGTGCCACTTCGGAGCGAACCAGCCCGATCCACCAGAGTGCGGGCGTTGTGCAACCGATTTTGATTTCTCCCCGCTTCAAGAAGGGGGTGGCTGGTCGCAAAGGGGTCGCGGGCGTTGTGCAACCGATTTTGATTTCTCCCCACTTCGCGCCACACGCGCCTCTGATGCGCACTTGTGTATAGTTAAGCCGGGCGCACGACCTGTTGCGACTCGAAAGTGGCCGTTACCGCGCGCCTCGCCACCGCGCGGGAACTAGGTGCAATACCCTCAGGCGCTTCGCGCCCCTACCGCACCCAGTGGGTGATTCAGGGCCGGCGAGAATCGGGCGCAGTTCGCACGCGATTTTGTACGGATTCCCTGTTGTCGGCCGCGCGCCGCGGTGCTATCCCGACTCCTCACGTATTCAGCCCGCGCCGGACTCGCCGGCACGCCATTGCCTTCGCCCGTGATCGGACACCCGACAACCACGCGACAGCGCGTATGCGGGTTCGTGCGCGTGTAGCGGTTGCGCACCGCGGCCCGCGTGCGGTTGTGCCGGTCGCGTGGGGGTTGCGCGTCCGGGGTTTCGGCCCGGCGCGCGAACCCGTGGCGGTCGGTTCGGCGGAGAAGAGCTAAATCTCGAACCACGGAGGGGTTGCCATGCAAGACGCACTTCACATCGTTGGTACTCGGGCGCTACACTTCCCCGTCGCTCGCGAACCCGTATTGACCGTTGGCGGTTGCTCTCGCTAAATACCGCCCTGTGTTCGGCCACCCCCCGACCCGAACCTCGCACCCGTCAGGTGACCTGATGTCCCGTCGCGCGATCTCGCCCGCGCTGAAGGTGGAACAACTCGAAGACCGCCTGAACCCGTCCGGCTCGGTGATCCCAGCCGGCGAGTTCAACTGGATGCAGTACTCGCCGACCGGCGAGTTGGGCCAGTTGGTGTGGAACGGCGGCACCCTCGTGTACCGCGCGCGCGTGGCCGGCGGCTGGCAGGACAGCACCGTCGCCTCGTCCGGCGTGTTCACCGCCGCGAGCTACAACAGCGTCGATCAGGTCCAGACCGCGTCGGAGACCGCGCAGCTCGTCTTCACCACGGACGGCACCCCGCACGCGCTGTTCCTCGAGAAGATCTGGAACGGCTACATCGGCAAGTACCAGTCGCAAATCCGGCACCTCGCGCGGGTGAACGGCGCGTGGGCGGACGCCGGCACCATCACCCCGAACTGGACGAGCCAGTGGGGGGGCAACAACTTCGTCGCCGAGGCGGGGGCGAACAACTCGATCCACCTGATCTTCACTGAGACGAACGTCGCCGCGACCGGCGTGGGGAACTTCGGCTCCGGGTCGCTGTTCTACGCTACGAACGCCGGCGGGTCGTGGGCGTTCTCGAAGATCGCCGACACCGCGGACCTGAACCACGACGTGTGGTTCACCGGCGGGCGCTGGGCCCCGCGGTTCCTGTCGCTGGCGGTCGATTCGCAGAACAGGGCGCACGTCACGTACACGCCACAGTTCTACATCGCGGGGGCGTTCTCCACGGTGACCAGCACGCTGATGTACGCGACCAACCGCAGCGGCGGGTGGGCGTCGCAGGTGGTCATGGCCCCGCTCGACGGAACCGCGGACGCGGGGCTGGGCGCGAGCGTCGCGGTCGGGCCGGGCGACCAGATCGCCATCGCCAGCTACTAGATGTTCTTCACGATAGCGGTGGTTGTGGGTAGGATGCCAGCCCCTTGCTACCCCCGTTGAGAGCACGTCCGATGATTGCTCGTCTGGACCACCTGCGGAAGCACC
>VGZJ01000185.1 GCA_016872595.1 Planctomycetota bacterium | reverse complement strand
CTTGTCGAACTCGTCGGCCGAGAGCCCCGTGAACATGCGGAACAACAACGGCTTCCGACGCAATTTCTCGTAATTCGTCATAACCCTATGAATAGGCCATCGATCGCTATTGCGCAACGAGTCTATTCGTCATAACCCTATGAATAGGCCATCGATCGCTATTGCGCAACGAGTCTATTCTCCAGGTACTCAATCCACATAGATAAACTCATTCGACGCTAGGATCGCCTGGGCGTACTGTTCCAGCCGGGTCAGTTGGTCGCCGGCTTCGGCCGGAATGGCAAGGAAGTCGGCGGCTAACTTCAGTTCCTTCTCAGTGGGATTCCGTCCAAACGCCAGGCGATGAGCCGCCGCGACGCGTTCCCGGTCGGTCTTGAACGCCTTGAGCCGCGCGGCGAAGGCCTTGGCGTGATTCACGAAGAACTCTGAATTCAACACGACGAGTTGCTGCTGCGGCACGGTCGTAACGTTGCGTTTCTCGGCGCTCACGTTGGCGTTGGGAAAGTCGAACGTGCCGAGCAGACCGTCGAGCTGCCGCCGACTCACCTTGCCGTAGACCGTTCGTCGAACATTTTTCGCATCGGCCAGATCAGCCGATGGCCCGCCCACGGTCCGGTCGAGCTTGCCCGTGACGGCCAGCAGACTGTCGCGCCACGGTTCGATCTCCAGTCGACGGCGATTGGCACGCCAAAGGTAAGCATTGTCACCATCCTTCGCCTCGTTGGCGGCATGAGCGGCGCTGGCCTGTTGATACGTTGCGGATTTCATGATCTCGCGATGCAGCCACTTGAGCGACCAGCCGTGTTCCATGAACTGCACGGCTAGCCAATCGAGCAGTTCCGGATGCGTCGGTCGGTCGCCGAGTACCCCGAAGTTACTGGGCGTATTCACCAACCCCCGGCCGAAGTGCCAGCCCCAAACGGGGTTGACGATGACGCGCGCCGTCAACGGATTGTCCTTCGATGCGATGGCATGGGCCAAGTCGAGCCGCGTGAACTTCGTCGGCGTCGGCGCATCAGGCGCCGAAAGCACCTGCAAGAACCGTGGCGGTGCCGGCGCACCAAGTGTCGCCGGGTTGCCGCGTAGGTAGACGTTCATGCCCGCACCTTGGCCGCTGAGCGTTTGCACTGTGGCGTACCTGGGCGGGATCGCCTTTTGCAACTCCGCCGCCTTCTTCGCCATTTCCTTGTGGATTTCGGCGTCCTCCTTCGACAGCCGCTTCGAGTCCCCCTTGTTCGTGAAGGGAGCATTGGCGTCTTGACTCAGGATCAGACGCACGAGAGTCGCATCCGGCGACAGCTTGCCTTTGGTCGGGGGCGGTTCGGCTTTCGTCTTGGCGAGCGCCGCCACGACCGCTTCCTGAAACTCGGCCGCCAACCGCGGCGCGTCCTGCGGCGAGGCTTTCCGCCAGGCCTTGAGCGTTTCGGGCACGTTCTTCGTGTTGTTCGGTTCAAAGAACGCGACCCATTGCTGTAGGTACTGTCGATCGATCCCCGCGTCCGCTGCCGCCTTCTCGATCTTCGGCTGATCGTCTTTCTTTTGGCTCTGCACACCCGCTTCGAGCAGCCCCCGCGATGCCGCCAGATACTTCGTGATGTGCGGCGCCTGTTTCTCGCTGACGATGGTCAACTTCTCGACGAGCCACTTGTTCACCGCTCCGATTTCCGTTCGCCAGAGCTTGTCCGCGGTGTCGTAAGCCTTCACTTCCTCCGGTGTCGCCAGGATGACATCCTTCCCACCCACGCGGCGGAAAATGCCCGCCAGCGAATAGTAGTCCAGCGTTGGAATCGGATCGAACTTGTGATCGTGGCAGCGGGCACAACTTGCCGTCAGGCCAAGCAGGCCGCGCGTCAGCGTGTCGATGCGGTCGTCCAATTCGTCGGCTTCTTTGAGCGGATTCTTGTTTGCGCCGTTGTCCAGCGATAAGCCCAGAGTAAACAGCCCCGCGCCGGCCGCTCGCGTGACGATATCCCCCTCCGACTCCGGAACCAGGTCGCCGGCGATTTGCAGTCGAATGAACTGGTCGAACGTCATGTCGTTGTTGAAGGCGGCGATAACCCAATCGCGGTAGCGGAAACCGTTGAGCATCGTTACCCCGTTAATCGATTGATCTTCTCCGTAACGAGCCACGTCGAGCCAGTGCCGGCCCCAGCGTTCGCCGTAATGAGGTGATTTCAGGAGCTTATCGACCAGCTTGGCGACAGCGTCCGGGGATGGGTCCGCGACGAAGGCATCCAATTCATCCGGTTCCGGTGGCAAGCCGATCAGGTCGAACGTGATGCGGCGACCCAGAGCACGGCGATCCGCCGGAGCCGCCGGAGTCAGGCCTTTTTCGGCGAGTTTGGCCCGAACGAACGCGTCGATCGGCTGATTCGCCCCCGCCACTTTGGGCACGTCGGGCAGTTTGGGTTTTTGAAACGCCCAGTGCTGCCGACCTTTCACGAGATCGACACCGGACGCCGGGCCTTTCGAGTCGCCACGGCGCGGGTCGGGGGCGCCCATCTTGATCCAGGTCGCGAAATCTTCGACGATCGCTTTCGGGAGTTTCCCCTTCGGCGGCATTGTGCTGGCGTCTTTCTCCCCGAGCAGCGCGTGCATCAGCAGGCTTTTTTCTGGATCGCGCGGGACCACAATCGGCCCCGAATCGCCGCCTTTCCGCACGCCGTCTGCTGAGTCGAGAAACAGACCTGCCTTGAGCTTCTTGGACTTCTGCGCCTCTGCCGAATGGCACTTATAGCAATGCTCCGCCAGCACGGGACGGATCTTGGTCTCGAAGAACTCGATCCCTCGGGCGTCCAGTTTCTCCTGCGCATGGATCGCTGGTTTCCCCAGAACAAGTAGGATCCACGCCGCCACGAGGGCAAACTTCACTGGGTTCATGCGGCTCACGGCTTTGTCCACACAGTTTGGGAGCAAGTTCATGGTTTCTCCCCCTTGGTCGGTCCCCGGCGCAGGCGGAACGGATCACTCTTGACGACTTCGAAGATCAGCCTCTGGAATCGGTAATTGTCTTCCGCCACGGCCGCCACGATGGTGTCCACCGTCGGCCCGTCGTGATCCCCCAGGCCGCGGCCCAGTGCGTAGGTGAGCATTTTCTCCGTCAGGCATTTTGTGAACTGATCCTTCTTCCCCAACAGAACCTTCCGCAGGCCATCGGTGCCCTGGAACTTCTGGCCGTTGGATAGTTCAGCGGCGTCATCGACCGGAGCCTTGCCGTCCTTGTCGCGGTACTGGCCCAACACGTCGAACCGCTCCAGGGCGAAGCCGAGCGGGTCGATCTTCGCGTGGCAGGCGGCGCACCCGGGCTTGCTCCGGTGCAGTTCGAGCCGCCCGCGCACGGTCACCGGCTCCTTCACCGTTCCGGCCGCCGCCTGCTCCAGCGCCGGTACGTCCGCCGGTGGGGGGGGCGTCGGGGACGCCAGGACGTTCTCCAGGATCCATGTGCCGCGCTTGACCGGCGACGTGCGGTCCGGGTTGCTGGTCATTGTCAGGACGCTGGCGTGCGTCAGGACCCCGGCGCGGGGGCCGTCCGCAGGCAGCTCGAAGCGCACGAACGTGTGAGCGGGGACCGGGGCCGCCGTCCGCTTGTCGCGGCCGAACTGCGCCAGGCCGTAGTGCCGGGCCAGCCGCTCGTTGAGAAAGGTGTACCGGCCGTCGAGGAAGTCGGTGACCGGGCGGTCCTTGCGGAGCACCTCCTCGCAGAAGAGCAGCGTCTCGCGGGCCATCGACTCGCGCAGGCGAACGTCGAGCTGCGGGCCGCGGGTGACGCGAGCCAGGTCACGGATGTCCAGCCACTGCGGCGCGAAGTTCTCGACGAGTGCGTCCGACCGGTCGTCGGCCAGCATCCGGGTCACCTGGGCGTCCAGGTTCTTCGACAGCTCGCCCTTCGCGGCCAGGGCGAGCAACGCCTCGTCGGGCATGCTGCTCCAGAGGAAGTACGACAGCCGACTGGCGAGCTGGTATTCCGAGATCGGGTGCGATCCCTTCTCTTGCGGCCGGTCATCCAGTTCGACGCGGAAAAGGAAGTTCGGCGACACGAGGATCGCCTGAAGGCTGGTCCCGATGGCTGCTTCGAAGTTCTGCCCGGCCTCAAGCGAGCGGTCGTAGAGCTTCAGGTATCGGTCTACCTCCTCGGCTGTGGCGGGGCGGCGGAATGCCCGGTCGGCGAAGCGGGTGAGGATCTCGCGGGCCTGCTCGCGCCGCGGTGCCTTCGGGTCGCACGCCAGGATGCGCCGGCGGCCCTCTGGCGTGTCGTCGGTCGGCCCGACGAGGTCGATGGCGTGGAGTTCCAGACCGGGGAGTTTCTCCTTATTCTGCCCATCCACGCTGGGCGGGTACATCGACCGTTTCTCTTCCAGTTCGCGTGCCGGATTGAGGAACCGCAAACTGATCGAGTGCTTGCCTTTCTTCAGCGCAAGGGGGATCTCGAACTTGGTGTACGCGCCTTTCTCGGGGAAGACGAACGTCACACGCTTCACCTCCTTGCCGCCGACGCTCACCGCCACTTCCGGAGCGGGGTCGCCCTTTCCGAGGGGCTTGCCCTCCAGACGTATCAAGTAATCGCCGTCAGCCGCGATGCGAAAGGTCGCCGCGACTGGATCGGAGGTGAACACAGCCAGACGGTACGGCACCTTGCTCCCACTCACCATGAACTGTGCGAACCCGACGCGCTCGGCTGGTTTGGCGGGCTTGCCGGCCAGGGCACGGGTGACCACTACCTCGGCAGCGTCGAGGTAGCGTTCCATCAGTAGTGGCGAGAGGGACAGGGCATCGCCCTGGTTGTCGAAGCCGTGACTGGGCTCGTCGACGGGGAAGTTGTCGGCCGGCTCGAACTCGATCTGGCAGAGGTCGCGGACGGTGTTGTTGTACTCGGCCCGGTTGAGCCGGCGGATCGTCACCCGTCCGGGGTCGCGGGGCTTGCCCGCGTCGGCCCGGCGGAAGGCGCCGCGGACCGCCTCGGCGAACGCCTCCCGCTCGTCGGCGGTCGGTTGTGGGGCACCCTTCGGCGGCATCTCGCCGTCACGCACGGCCCGCACCGCGTTCGACCAGACCTTGCGGGTCGCGACTACGGCCGCCTCGTCCCGGAAACCGCTCAGGTCGAGGTCGCCCCGCTTCTTCTCGGCACCGTGGCACGACAGGCAGTACTTCTGCACGAACGCGGCACCGGGAACCGGCGCGGGCTTCTCTCCGGGCGGATCCGCGGCCCGGACCGACATCGGGGCCAGCGCAACAAGGGCGACGAAAAGCAGCCTCAGGGGTTTCACTTCTTCGCCTCCGTCACTCGCCGCAGGATCCACATGTTGCGGGCACCGTCGGAACCGAAGTGGGTCGGAGGTTGGCGAAGTTCCGGGTTCTTCAAAGCCTCTCCCTTCTCAGCTTCGGGGTAGACGATCATAAGCAGGTCATCGCCGCAAAACGTGTACAGGCTGGGCGAACGCCCCTGAAACTCGATGCCGGACTTGAAATCGAAGTCAATGCGGCCGCGCGTCTCTTGCGGCGGCAGAAGCTTCCAGGTGCCTTCCCCGCCGGCCGACTTCGCGTCCGCTTTATACGACCCTCGCTTCAAGAAATCGGTCGCGGTGAAGACGACGTTGCCCTGCGGGCGGGTGCGGGCACAATTCGCGTCGTCGAGTTCGCCGAGCACGGCCCAGGTACCGACGAAGCGTTTCGCGTCGGCCACGGGGTCGGGCTTCTCAGCCGGGGGCAACGGCTTGCGCTGGCAGATGAAGATGACATCCGACGGAGCGGCGCCGCTATACGTGCCATTGCGGTTGCCCTTGTACTCCGCGACCTCGACGAGCAGGAGCAGCACGTCGTTGTCCGGCGTGATCTGCCAGCGGGCCGCGAGTTTCGCGTCTGGCTTCGGGCACAGGCTGCCGGTCACGATGCTGGTCAACTCGTTGGGGTCGGCCTGCTTCTTCGTCGGGTCGGCTGCGGCGCGGGCACACTTCGCACTCACGAGCGGCGTGTCGGCCTTCTCCGGGTCGTGCCACACCACGCCGTCGGCCGCGACCGCGACCCGCGAGCCGACCCGCTTCCCCTGGGCAATGTTCTTGTTGTTCTGGTGCGCGGCGAGCACGTACCAGTCGCCCCGCGCCTCCTTCGTGAAGGCGGGGGCAGGCTCGGCAGCGGGCGGGGCCGTGGTCGGGACGACGGCCACCAGCGTCATCGCAAGTGAGAACATGGAACGCTCCGTATCGGGCGGGTGAATCATGCGGTGAGTTCGTCCAGCGTGCGGCGGCTCTCGCCGAAGCCCTTCGCCTCGACGCCCATCCGTTCGGCGATCGTGCGGAGCAGGTCGGACACGCACGCCGGGTTCTTGCCGAAGTCTTTGTTCACGGGTGGCGCCTTGCCCTCGACGGCGATCACCGGCGCCTGGTTGTTGAACGCGAGATGCCGGCCCTGCACGAACCCCAGCCCCTCGCCGCCCGCGAGCAGGAGCGGCAGGTTGTCACTGCGGTGGAACGCGGGCCACGACATCCCGCGGCCAAAGAAGACGGCCGTGTTGCGGAGAAGGTCCGCTCCGCCCTCCTTCGCCGCGCTGAGTCGTTCGAGGAACCGGGCCAGCCGCTCGTGCCACCATGTGTCGTACGCACTCAGCACTCCGAACGCCTTCGGCTCGGCGGCCTCGACCTTATCGTTCGTGTTGTGCCCCTGCCCGTGCCAGTCCCCGCCGAGCGACTTCAGGGGACCGCCGCCCTCCGAGCGGGTCGAAGTGAACGTGACCACCCGCGTGCTGTCCGTTTGCAACGCGAGGTAGATCAGCTCGAACATCGTGTCCACGTAGTCGTCCTGCTGGTCGCCCTTGTAGGGGTCGGCGTTCAACGTCAGCCGCTTCTCGTCCGCGGCGGCCTTCGGCGTCTCCTTGAACGCGAGGTCGGCCTTCACCCGCTTCTCGACGGCGCGGACCGATTCGAGGTACTCGTCCAGCTTCCGCTCGTCGCCCTTGCCGAGTTTGCCGCGAAGGTCGGCGGCCTGTTCGGAGACGAGGTCGAGCACGCTCGCACGGTGCTTCAACCGGCCGTGGGGATCCGCCCCGACCAGCTCGTCGAAGATGTTCTTCAGGTCGAAATCGGCCAGCACCGGCTCGCCCTGCCGGTTGAAGGAACTGGTCATCCGCCCGCCGTCGGCACCGACCACGAGGCTCGGCCACCGCGTCTGCTTGCCGACGGCCTCGGCGATGTGCTGGTCGATGGAGATGGTGTTCGGCCGGACGGCGGTATGCTTGCTGGCCACCTCGCCCTTGACGTTCCCGGTCAGCAGGTACGCCCACTCCTCGTGCCCGCCCTTCACCTTGAAGTGCTGAAGCCCCGAAAGGACGGTGAGCCGGTCGCGAACCGTGGCAAGCGGCTTAAGGGTCGGCGTGAGTTCGTAGTCCTTGCCGGTCTTGGCCGGGTGGAACTGCCACATGTTCACCCCGTTGGGGACGAACACGAACACGGCCCGCTTCGGGGGTTTTGCGGCCGGAGCCGCGCCCGCAAACGCTTCGAGCCACGGCAGCGCAAGGCACACGCCGGAGGCACGCAGGAAGTTCCGTCGGGAAACCGGGATCGGGGTCATGGCAACTCCTGTTTCGATCTCACTTGTTTCGGAACGGTTCGGAGAGCACCATCGCAAGAAGCAGGGCACGCGCCCCGCCGCCGTCTTTCGCCGCGGTGGTTCGGATGGTCTTCAGGTGGACCTCATCGCCGTGGTCGAGGCTGCGGCCGAGGACGTAGGTGTAGAGCCGCTGCGAGAACGCGACCGCGAACCGGCTTTCCAGTTCTCCCTGTGCCATCAACTTGCGGAACTCGCTGAAGTTGGCGAAGGTGGCCTTGTCCGGCAGCGTGCCGCTCGAATCGAAGGCAACGAGCTTGCCCTGCTTGTCGCGTTTCGGTTGCCCGTACATGTCGAATCCGTCCCACACGAAGCCGAGCGGGTCGATGCGCTGGTGGCAGACGGCACAGGTGGCGATCGTGCGGTGTTTGTCGAGGTGCTGCCGGGCGGTGAGCGCCCGCAGGCTCTTGTCTTCGGCCAGTTGCACGTCGAGGGGCTTGATGTCCACGTTCCCCGGCGGGGACGGGATGTCGATGCCGAGGAATCGCTCGACGAGGTACACCCCTCGTTTGATCTCCCCACGTTCCTGGGCGTGCGTGGCCGCGGCGACGCACCCGGCTTGCGTGAGCAACCCGCCCCGCCGGTTTTCTGGAGCCGCGACCCGTCGCCAGCCCGCTCCCGTGGGAAGCGCGACTCCGTAGTACCGCGCGAGCCGGTCGTTCACCACGACGTGATCCGCGGCAACGAGCGAATTCACCGGGCGGTCGTTCCGGAGGGCGTCGAGCAGGACGTGGGCCGGTTCGGCGGCGAGGTCGCGGCGGATCGCCTTGTCGTACCACGCCAGTTCGCTCGGGTCGTCGATGGTGCGGGCGGGCCGCGTGACCGGCGGCGCGAGGTGATCGATCACGTCGAGGTCGAGCCACTGCCGGGTGAACTCACGCGTAAACCCGAAGGCTCGCTCGTCTGCCAGTAGGCGACGGAGTTGCTTCGTCAGTTCCGCGTCCGTCAGGATCGAGCCGTCGGCGGCGCAGGCGAGGAGTTCCGCGTCCGGGGTGGTGTTCCACGCGAGGTACGACAGGCGCGACGCCAGCTCCCACGCGGACAGCGGCCGCCGCTCCGCGCCCCGCGTCTCGATCAGGTAGAGCACCTGCGGCGACACGAGCGCGGCCGCCACGGCGGTCTTGTAGCCGTCGAGGAACCCGCGGCCGGCGGCCCGCTGGTCGCGGTACAGTTTGACGAACGCCTCCAACTCGCGGTCCGCGACCGGCCGCCGGAACGCCCGCGAAAGGAACGCCCGCAGGGCGCGTTTCGCGCGCGCCTCGTCGTCCTCGCCGTCGCGCGGCGCGAGCAGCACCACCTCGCTCTTCGGCGGCCACGTCGGCGCGGCAGCCAGTTCGAGGCTGAACGATTCCAGCAGCAGACGGTTTCGCTTGAGGTACGTGTCCCGCTTCTTCTGGTCGTAGTTTTCCGGCGTCGGTGTCGGTCCGAGTGGCGCCGCGGCGTTGTCGATCTGCACGAGCAACTGCTTCTGACGGCGGAACGATTTCCAGTCGCCGTCGGCCAGCAGCACCGGCACTTCGAGGACGTACTCCTTCACGGCGGTGGCCGTCACGGTCACCGCGGCCAGCGGGTACACGAGGTCGCCCGGCTCACCGTATGACCCGCCGATGCTGAGACGCAACACCGGCGGGCTGTTGTCGTGTTCCATCACCGCAGCTGCACGAACACGCACACGGAGCACACCCCCATCGGGGACGAACGGCAGGGTCAGCATGATCACGTTGCGTCTGCCAGTGGTGAGCGGGTTCGGCTCCAACATCAACCCCTTGGCAGGGTCGAGGTGATCGATGGCCAGCGGTTGATTGTGGAGGTGCTGAAAGCCGAGCTTCGCGGGTTGGCTCCCCTTTTCATGGGCGGGGACGACCACATTGCCGATGGCCGGGCCGCGCTGGCCCTTGCGGTTCGCTTCCGGAATAGCCAGGAACGCCCGGTGCTTCTCGGCGACGAGGGAGCGCAGGTCCACGTCGTACCGGAATGGCTTGACCGTGCCCTCCGCGGGCAGAGCGACGGCGAGCAGGTCTTCGGCGAGGTCGAGGCTCCGGCGGAGCAGCAGCGCCTGCGTGACCTGGGAGTTGCTGTCGTTGCTGAAGGTGTTGGCGACGGCGTCGCTCGGCAGTCGGGTGCCGAGGTCGCCGGTGGCGTGCGGGAACGACAGGCCGAGCAAGTCGTGAAGGGTGGCGACGTACTCGCGGTTGGTGAGCCGCCGCAGGGCACGCCGGCCGACCCCGCCGCGGGTGACGACGGCGGCCCGAGCCGCCGCGTCCTCGATCCAGGTCATGGTGGCAAGCAACTCATCGGCGGTGGGCCGGGGCTTGCCCTCCGGCGGCATCTCACCCTGCGCGAGCATCCGCCGCGCCAGGAGCCACTTCTCGGACACCTTCGGGTCGGTCAGATCCGGGGCCGGGCCGTCGAAACGCACCCCACCCTTCGGCTTCTCGGCCCCGTGGCAGGCGACGCAGTGTTTGACGAGCAGCGGTTTCACCGCTCGGTCATAGTCGGCCCTGTCGTCGGCCCGCGACGGCGCACCAACCGTGAGGATCACGATGGCCGCGGCAATAATGCTGCGGGTCATGGTTTCACCTTGCCGCTCTCGCCGCCGGCCAGGGCCGATGCGGCCGTGCGGAGGTCGAGTCCGCCCCTCTGGTGGATGCCGCCGTGGCACGGGAGGCAGTGCGAACTGAGGATCGGCAGGACGTCACGCTCGAACGTGGCGGCCGCGGCCGGCTCGGCACCGGCGGACGCCGTGGGCGCGAGGAGCGTGGGGAGCAGGCGTCGCATGGGGAGGGCTTCCGCGGGCGGGTCCGATACCGAACCCCGCCCACCGAAGTGAGCAGACAGGGTGCAGAGAAGACACACACTGGCCGCAGACCCGCAGACCGATTCACCGGTCCCGCCCGGCGAGGTGCTTCTCGAACCACGCGGCCATGCGGTCGCGCATCTCCGGCAGGTACTCGTGGGCGGTGTTCTCGTACACCACGCTGCGGAAGTGGTCCGGCTTGCCGTGGAGCTTGTAGACCTGCCCGAGCTTCTTCTCCAGTACCTCGATCCCGGTCAGCGGCAGGCCGAAGTCGCGGTCCCCGGAGAGCATCAGCAGCGGCCGCGGGGCGATCAGCGCGTACACCGCCTCGGTGTCGAAGTGCCGGAGCAGGCCCGGCACGAAGTAGTACATGCCGTGCAGCCGTACTCCGTTGTGCGCGATCAACTCGGCGTACCGCGTGAACCCGGCGACCCCGACCCCGGCGGCGACGCGGTCGTCGACCGCCGCCAGCCACCACGTCCCGGTCCCGCCCATGCTCATCCCGGTCACCCCGATCCGCTTCGGGTCGACCTCCGGGCGGGTGACGAGGGAGTCGATGAGGCACTGCTGGTCGCGGATCATCATCCCCCACAGCGACCGCCCGAACCACAGGTTGAGCTTCACCCACGCCCCCTCGTCGGCACCGGGCAGTTGCTTCTCCCCGACCTTCTTGCCGGAGCGGTCGCCGCAAAAGTACGAGTCGATGGCCGCGACCGCGAACCCCTTCTTGACCAGGAGCGGGCCGACGCACTGCGGGTTCTGCTCGTCAGTGCAGATCGTCTCCTTGCTGCCCCCGTGGCCGTGCAGCCCGATCACCACCGGCAACGGCCCCTTCTTCCCCTTGGGGATCAGCAGCATCCCGGTGACGACGGAATCGACCCCGTTGTCGAACTCGAACCGCTCCAGCGTGTAGGCGCCCTTGTCCTCGGTGGCCGTCACCTTGACCGCGAGAGTCTTCGGCCGCGGCGGAAGTTCGCCCAGGCACTTCAGCACGGTGCCGCGGGTCTTCGCCCGGTCCGCCGACTGCCACCGCTTGAGGTCGTCGGGAAGTTTCCAGTCTGGCGGCTTGAGCCGCCGGAGTTCTTCCGGTACCCCGGCCCACGGCTCGCCGAGCGGCTTGCCGCCCTTCGACTTCGCGGGCGTGCCCCGCTCTTGGGCCGGAGTCACCGGGGCGCCCACGACCAGTAGGCTGAGCGCCGCCAGAGTTGTGGCAAGACGGATCATCGGGTATCGGGGTTGGTCGGAACGGGGACGTTGGTTTCTCCTCATTGGAACAAAACCCCTCCAGGCCCGACCCCCAGACAGCTTGGAAAGACCGGAGCCACGCTCGGGGTTCGGGGCGTGACACGATAGCGGTCGCGCGCCGGGCACGGGCATCGGCGCCGATGCCACACACAAGACTCCCCCTAACTCGCCCCCCAAGATGGTTCCCGGACGCCCGCGGTCTGGCAGTCCGGGTCTGCGGGGTTCTATTAGGAGGCGCTCGCCCACGAGCGTCCCCACCCCGCCCGCTCGCCCTTTCACCAGCCCGGACCCGTCCGCCGATGCACACCCCTCGCGCCGCGCGGCTGACCGCCGCGGTCTGCACGCTCGCCCTGCTCCTTTCCGGCCGCGCGACGGCGGAGGATTGGCCACAGTTCCGCGGCCCGACCGGCGGCGGGGTGTCCGCGGAGAAGGATCTGCCGCTGACCTGGGGTGGGCCGAAGAACGAGAACGTCGTCTGGACCGCGGACCTGCTCGGCGAGGGGATCGCCAGCCCGGTCGTCTGGAAAGACCGACTGTTCGTGGTGAACGTCTCCCGCAAGGAGGACGACAAGAAGGCGGATCGGAAGCAGCCGGAGCAGTACGTGGCCTGTTACGACACGGCGAACGGGAAGCTCCTGTGGAACACGGTCGTTCCGCACGGCCCGTGGAAGCGGTCGCACACCGGGCGGCCCGGCGGCGGGTGGGCCAGTTGTACCCCGTCCGTTGACGGCGAGCGGGTCTACGCCCTGTTCGGCTCGTCGGTGCTGGTGGCCCTCGACCACGACGGCAAGACCGTCTGGCGCGCGGAGCTGACACCCCACGACTACGACGTCGAGATGGCCACCAGCCCGGTCCTGTTCGAGAAGTTCGTGATCGTGTTCTGCGCCCCTATTTCCCAGATGACCTTCGACTTTCGGCATGGCATGTGCGCCGGAACCCTGGGATTCCCAGCGTTTCTGCC
>VGZJ01000184.1 GCA_016872595.1 Planctomycetota bacterium | reverse complement strand
GTGACCGCGGACGTGACCGCGGTTCCGGCGAACGACCGCGCGATTCAGGACGCGGTCGCCCGGCTGCTGATCGAACCCGGCGTGCGCTCCGCGAGTTGGGAGAAACTCGCCGCGGTCGCGGAGTGATTCGCCTTGTGGCCCGCGGCGCGGCTGTGTTAGGGTTTGCGCCTTGCACCGTGCGAGGAAGGAACCACCCATGTCCGCGCCCCGCTTTAGCGTCGTCGTTCCCACTCGCGAGCGGGCCGACACGCTCCGGTTCGCGCTGCGCACCTGTCTCGACCAAGACTTTGACGATTACGAGGTGATCGTCTCGGACAACCACAGTTCGCCCGCGACGCGCGCGGTCGTGGACGAGTTCGCGTCGCCGAAGGTGGGGTACGTGCGCACGGAAAAGCCGGTGGCGATGAGTACCAACTGGGAGTTCGCGGTCGGGCACGCGCGGGGCGAGTACGTCATCCTCATCGGCGACGACGACGGTCTGCTCCCGCACGCGCTGCGCGAACTGGACCGACTGGCTTGCGACACGGGCGCGCGCGCGATCCGCTGGACCGCGGCCTACTACACATGGCCGACCGTCGCTGTCGCGGGGCAGGGGAACTACCTGCGGGTGCCGCTGGGCCGCGAGGTGTGCGAGCGCGACGGTGCCGACGTGATCCGCGAAGTGGCCGAGTTCCGCGCGTTCTACACCGACCTGCCGATGCTGTACAACGCCGCGGTTCACCGCGACGTACTCGACGCCCTGCGTGCGCGCGCCGGGCGCGTGTTCCCCCACCCGGTCCCCGACGTGTACTCCGGGTTCGCGGTCGCCTACGCCGCCGGGCGGTTCCTCTCCGCCACCGCGCCGATGAGCGTGTCCGGGCAGTCCCGGGCCAGCAACGGGCTGGCGACGCTCTTCTTCCGCGGGCGCTCGGCCACCAGCGACGAGTTTTTCGCGCTGAACGCCGCGGACGGGTTGCACTCCGAGCACACGGTGCCCGACGTTCCGGTGTTCCCGCACGTACCCGTGGCCGATTCGTTCGCGTTCGCCAAGCGCGTGCTCTTCCCAGATCTGCCGGTCGAACTGGACCGCAAGGCGCTGGCCGCGGCGTGCGTGACCGGGGCACGTGTGACCGAGGCCGATTGGCCCGCGGCGCTGGCCGCAGTGCGCGCCGCGTTCGCCGACGACGCGGAACTGGAAAAGTGGTTCGACGCGGAACTGGCCCACAAGCCCTACGCCGCCCCGCCGCCGGTACGGTTGCGCCCGGACCGGCTCACGGCCGACGGCACCGCGCTGCACCTCGACGCCGCCGCGTTCGGCGTATCGGACGTGGCCGGGGCCGGGGCCCTGTGCGAGCGGTTGCTTGGCTACCGCGCGCACGGGTTGGCCCTGAAGGACGCGGAGCACGTGCCGGACGGACTCGCGGAGCTGCAAGCGAAGGAGGCCTATATCCAGCGCCTCGCCGTCCTGTGCCAAGACCTGCACGCCCAACTGCACGCGACCGCGGCCCACCGGGACGTGGTCGCCGCGCACCTCCGGGCGCGCGAGGCCACCCTCGCCGAACACCAAAGGCAGATTCGCGACCTGATCGCGCGCCTGAACGTGCGCGGGCTGCGGAGCTTCTTGAGCAGTGCGTTCCGGCGGATCGTGCCGAAGCGCGCGCCGCGATAAATCGGGTACCATTAGCGGTGAGCTTCGTACACGAGGTGCGCCGTGCCAACCCGCCGCGAACTGCTATCCGCCGGGGCAGCGCTCGCGGTCGCCGGCGCGCTCTCCGCCGCCGACGAGAAGCCGCGCCGGTTCGACGTTCACTGATCCTGCCGGCCATCGAGTTGCTGAAGGACATCGGCGAGACGGCGGGGGCCGAGCGGATCCGCAAGGCCGTCGAGGGCGTGCTGACCGAAGGTCAGGTTCGCACGAAGGACATCGGCGGCACCGCGACCACGACCGCGTTCACCGACGCCATCATCGCGAAGACGTGAGGCGCGCGGTGGAACTGTTGGACTTTACCGGCAACGTCGCGCTGGCCGCGCTGCTCGGCGCGCTGATCGGGATGGAGCGCGAGTTGAACCGGCACCCGGCCGGGCTGCGCACCAACGCCCTCGTCGCGCTCGGCGCGGCGCTCTTCGTCTCGCTCACCGCGCTCATGGGCGAAACCACCAGCCCGACGCGGGTCGCGTCGTACATCGTCAGCGGGGTCGGGTTCCTCGGCGGCGGGGCCATCCTCAAGGAGGGCGCGAACGTCCGCGGTCTCACGACCGCGGCCGGGCTGTGGTGCAGCGCCGCGGTCGGCACGATGTGCGGCACCGGGCACGGGCTACACGCCGCGGTGGGGTGCGCGTTCGTCCTCACGTTGCTGCTCGTGCTGCGCCCCGTGTCGCACTGGCTGGAGCGCGTCGGCAAGCGAACGAACACCGCGCCGGCCAACTCCCTCGTCCGCGTCGTTTGCCGCAACCCTGATCACGCGCTGGTGCGCACGGTTCTGGCGCGGCACCTCGGCGGCGTGCCGGGTCTCGTCGTCACCGGGGTCGCGACCAGCAAGCCGAAGCGCCAGAAGCTGGTGGCCGTGACCGCGGACGTGACCGCGGTTCCGGCGAACGACCGCGCGATTCAGGACGCGGTCGCCCGGCTGCTGATCGAACCCGGCGTGCGCTCCGCGAGTTGGGAGAAACTCGCCGCGGTCGCGGAGTGACGCGCGGTTCGGCTTGACGCCTCTCTCAGAATCGGGGTACACATTCTGCTCGCGCGCCCGGACGGCGCGCACGCCGCCCCGGAACCGCCGCATGGACGCACACCCGCCTTCGCCCCGCGCGCCGCTCGTTACGGTCGGTATCCCGACCTACAACCGGCCCGACGGCCTGCGCCGCACACTGGAGTGCATCCGCGGCCAGACGTACCCGAACCTCGAAATCCTTATCTCGGACAACTGCTCCACGACACCGGAAACGCGGGCCGTCGCGCTGGCACACCAGCAGGCCGACCCGCGCGTGAAGTACCACCGCCAAGATGCGAACATCGGCCTCGAAGCCAACTTCAAGTACCTGCTGGCACAAGCGCGGGGCGAGTACTACTTCTGGGCCGCCGATGACGACGAGTGGACCCCGGACTTCGTCGCGGTGTGCGTGGCGAAGATCGGCGACGCCGGCTCCGTGATGACCGGGATGCGCAACGCGATCCGCTCGCGCGGCCTCTTGCGGTGGAAGCCGCCGCTCGACCTGTCGCCCGAGCGCGGCGCGTTCGCGAACGCGGTCGCGTTCCTCAACAACGCCCAACCCAGCCTCTTCTACGGCATCCACCGCACGGCCGAACTGCGCCGTTTCCTTCAGGAGCGGATGTACGACTACTACGACTACTTCTTCATCCTGCGCCAGATCCTCACGGTCGGGTTCAAGACCGCGCCGGACGTCTGCTTCAACGTCGGTATCGAGTCGGACGCGCCGATCTTCAAACCGGCGCGCCCGCGAACGACCGCGGTGTACGAGTACAAACCGTTCCTCCGCGACGCGCTCCGCGCCACGCTCGGCGCGCGGAGTCTCGGGCTGTTCCAGAAGCTGCGGCTCGCGTACCTGCTGAGCTACGTCGCGGTCAACGAGTTCGCGCACTTCGAGCGCGAGTTGCGGCCGTTCCACACGCGGCTGGCGAACCTCACGAAGCGCGCGCTGCGGCTGGTGCGCCCGCTGTTCCGCGTGCCGCTGCCGGCCCCGCCGCCCACGATGGTGCTCCCCACCGACCCGGCCGACCTGTGTACGATGTTCGTCCCCGCGGCCAAGTTGACCGACCCTGTCGCGCTGCGCGCCGAGATCGCGGACGCGCAGCGCGAGGTGCGCGCGAAACTCGACGTGCTGCGGAACCTGAGCGCCGAGAGTGGCGGCCGGTTCCCCCCGCCCGGCCCGGACGATTCGAGCGCCCCGCTGCTCGCGGCCGCGCCCCCCGGTGCCGACCCCGGCGCGCTCCGCGCCCAGTTGGGCGGGCTGCTGATGCAACTCGAAGAGAAGGAAGCGGTGATCCAACGGCGGCTCCCGCGCGGGCACCCGTCGAAGCGCGCGGCCTGACGCGCGGCCCACTCCCTGAACGAGGACGCACCGATGGTCGCCCCGCGGTTCAGCATCGTGATCCCGACGCGCGAGCGCCCGCACACCCTCGAAGACACCCTCGCGACCTGCACCTCGCAAGAGGGCGACCTCGAGATCGTCGTCAGCGACAACTTCGGCGGGCCGCGCACCCGCGAGATCGTCGAGCGGTGCGGCGACGAGCGCGTCCGCTACGTCCGCACCCCGTCGCTTCTGGCCATGACCGACAGCCTCGAGTTCGCGGTCGCGCAGGCCCGCGGCGAGTTCGTCATCATTCAGGGCGACGACGACGGCCTGTTGGCCCACGCCGTGCCCGTGATCGACACGGTGCTGCGCGAGACCGGGGCAACCGTGCTGCGCTGGGACTGCGCGGTGTACAACTGGCCGGACCTGAGCAACCCGCACTTCCGGCCCAACGCCTTGCTCCTTCCGCTCACGCAGACGCGCCGCGGGCACGAACTTGTGGAGCTGAACGCGCGCGACACGATCCGCGCCGCGGCCAACGGGCGCGCGAGCTACTCCGACCTCCCGGTGATCTACAACGCCGTGGTCCGGCGCGACCTCTTCGCCGCGCTCCGCGCCCGCACCGGCCGCGCGTTCAAGACCCGCACGCCCGACGTGTACGGCGCGTTCGCGGTCGCAGCACTGGTGGACACGTACTTCTCGCTCCGCGCGCCGCTCGGCGTCTGCGGGCGCTCCGGGGCAAGCACGGGCGTCGCGCGCCACTTTTGTAAGAAGGGCTCGCCCGTCGACACCGACTTCCGCCGGCTGAACGAGGCCGCCGGGCTGCACCTGCACCCGTGGGTGCCGGACGTGCCCCCCATCGCCTCGGCCGTGGCTGACGCATTCTTGTGGGCGCGGGCCGAACTGTTCCCCGGCGACGCCGACACTACGCTCGACCGCGCCGAACTGGTGCGGAACTGCCTGCGCGAAATGGAGATCGACACCGCGGCCGAATGGGACGAGGCGCGCGCGAGCTTCCGCGCCGCGCTCGCCGACGCCCCGGACCTGCTCGCTTGGTTCGAGCGCGAGTACGGGGCACGCCCCCACGACGCCCTCGACAGCCCGAACCGCAGGCACCACTGGCGGCGCTACGGCGAGGGGTACCTGCACCTCGACGCCGCCGACTTCGGCGCGCGCACCGTGGCCGACGTGTGCGCGCTGTGCGAGCGGCTCCTCGGGTACCGGGCCGAGGGGCTGCCGTACGCGCGGGCCAGCGCCACCAACACAGGTCCGGCCCTCTCCGAGCTTCAAGAGAAGGAGGCCTGCATCCAGCGGCTCGCCGCGCTGTGCCAGAGCCTTCAGGCCCAATTGCAGGCGACTGGGGCGCACCCGACGGCCGCGGCCCCGCGCCCGCGCGCGAGCAGACTCGAAACTTTCCTCCGCAAGGTGTACCGGAAGCTCGTGCCGCGGCGCGCGCCGCACTGACGCGCCTACAATGAGCGGCGAACCCGAACACGAGGTGCGCCGTGCCGACCCGCCGCGATCTGCTTACCGCCGGGGCCGCGCTCGCGGTCGCCGGCGCGCTTCCCGCCGCCGACGAGAAGCCGCGCCTCATCGACGTTCACACCCACTTCTACGACCCGACCCGCAAGGGCGGCGTGCCGTGGCCCGGCAAGGGTGACAAGGTACTGTACCGGCCCGTGCTGCCGAAGGAGTTCGCGGAACTGGCGAAGCCGCACGGCGTCACCGGCACCGTCGTCGTCGAGGCTAGCCCGCTGGTCGAAGACAACCAGTGGCTGCTCGATCTGGCGAAGGACAACCCCGTCATCGTCGGTGTCGTCGGTCGCCTGTTGCCCGCGGACACGGACTTCGCGAAGAACCTCGCGCGGTTCGCCAAGAACCCGCTGTTCCGCGGTATTCGCCTCAACGAGGGCGAAGTAAAGGCCGCGCTCAAGGATGATAAGCAACTCGACCGCCTCAAGGGGTTGAGTGACAACGGGCTGACACTCGACCTGAACGGCGGGCCGGACACGTTCCCGCGCGCCGCCGAGATTTCCGCGGAGCTTCCAAAGCTCCGTATCGTCGTCAACCACATGGGCAACCCGTTGATTGACGGCAAGGAGCCGCCGCGGGCGTGGCAGAAGGCGGTCGCGACCGGGGTCGAGGCGAACGACAACGTGTACTGCAAGCTGTCGGCGCTGGTGGACGGCACGCGCAAGCGCGACGCCGCGCCGACCGACCTCACGTTCTATACGCCCGTTCTCGATGTGATCTGGAAAGCATTCGGCCCGAACCGACTGCTGTACGGCAGCAACTGGACGGTGAGCGACCGGTACGCGAAGTACGTCACCGTCTTTGCGCTCGCCAGCAAGTTCGTGGAGGGGAAGGGCAAGGAAGCGTTCGCGAAGGTGTTCGGTACGAACGCAACGAAGGCGTATGGCCTTTCAAAGTAGTAGGCACACTCCGTGTGCCGTAGCTAAACCGCGCGGAACACAACGGCACACGGAGTGTGCCTACTACTTTGAAGCGCGCGTCAATACCCCACTGCGGCCCCGTCCTTCCGCGCCTCGCTGCCGCCGTGGAGCACGCCGGTTTTGGGGTCGATCAGGATGCCCTGATAGCCGCCGCCGTTCACCTTCACGCGCTCCACGACGTGGCCGCGGCGCTCCAGTTCGTCGATCACCGCGTCCGGGATGCCGGGTTCCGCTTTCACGGTGCCGCCCTTCGGTTTCTCTGGCGCGCCGGTCGGGGTCGCGCTGCCGACGTGCTCGATGCGCGGCGCTTCGCCCGCGGCCTGCACGTTCATCCCGAAGTCGAGCAGGTTCACCAGCACCTGAACGTGGCCCTGCGGTTGCATGTCGCCGCCCATCACGCCGTAGCAGAAGAACGGCTTGCCCCCGCGCGTGACCATCGCGGGGATGATGGTGTGGAACGGCCGCTTGCCCGGTTCGAGGGTGTTGGCGTGCGCCGGGTCGAGAGCGAATAGGGTACCACGGTTCTGGAGCGCGAAGCCGAGGTCCGGCGGCGCGAGGCCGGACCCGAAGCCGTAGTAGTTACTCTGGATCAGCGACACGCAATTGCGGTCCTTGTCCACCACGCACAGGTAAATGGTGTCGGCCTTGCCCAGCTTCGCGTCGCCCGCGGCCACGTTCACACCGGCCTTCTTCGGGTCGTACAGCTTCGCGCGCCCCTTCGCGTACTCCTTCGAGATGAGGTCGCTCACCGGCACTTTGGCGAACTTTGGGTCCGCGTAGTATTTTGCGCGGTCGGCGTAAGCGAGCTTCTTGGCCTCGACCATAAGGTGCCAGTAGTCCGCGCTCGTCGGCCCCATGCCTTTGATGTCGTGCGGTTCGAGCAGGTTGAGCATTTGCAGCGCCGCGATGCCCTGACCGGGCGGCGGAAGCTCCCACACGTCGTATCCGCGGTAGGTCGTCTTCACCGGCTCGACCCACTCGGACGTGTGCTTTGCGAGGTCGTCTGCGCGTAGCAACCCGCCCTTCTTCTCGGAGAACGCGACGAGGCGCTTGGCGATCTCGCCCTTGTAAAAGGCGTCGCACCCGTCCTTCGCGATGAGCTTGTAGGTGTTCGCCAGCGCCGGGTTCTTGAACACCTCGCCCGCTCGCGGGCCGTTGCCGTTGGGCAACAGAAACACTTTGCCGAAGTCGGTGTCGCGAACCCGTTCGGCCCCGCGCCAGTAGCCGGCGATCACCTCCGGCACCGGCGCGCCCTTCACGCCGTACTCGATGCTCGGCGCGAGCAGTTCCTTGAAGCTCTTCGTGCCGAACTTGGCGCGGAGCTGGTCCCAGCCGTCGACGCACCCCGGCACGGACCACGACAGCTCGCCGCGCTCGGGGATCTCGTCCAGCCCCTTCGCCTTGAAGGACGCGCGGGTCATCTTCGCGGGCGCGGCCCCGTTCGCGTTCAGGCCGTACAGCTTCTGGGTTTTGGCGTCGTACACGATGGCGAAGAGGTCGCCACCGATACCGCACGACATGGGTTCGAGGAGGCCCATCGCGGCGCTCGCGGCGACGGCGGCGTCCGCGGCGTTACCCCCGGCCTTGAGCACGTCGAGGCCGATCTGCGCCGCCAGCGGGTGGCTGGCCGCGACCATGCCGTTGTTGGCGACCGTGACCGACCGCCCGGCCTTGCCCGGCTGCGCGGTCGGGCGCTCCGCCGCCGGGATTAGTGCGATGAATGAAAGGGCGAGCGCCACGGCGAAGAGAGAGCGCGAAAACACAGCAAATCTCCTCCAGAAGGCGCGCGAGCGGCGCGGCGTACGCCCGCCGGTAGCTACGTAATTGAGATGCGCTGAACGTATCTGAATCGCGTAACCACCGGTGGGCTTACGCCGCGCCGCTCGCGCGCGTCATTTCTTCGGCTGTTCCTTCACCCTGAGGTACGCCACCAAGTCCCGCACCTCGTCGAGTTTCATGTTGTCGAACAGGCCCTCGGGCATGATCGACACAGGGGTCTGCTTGCGGGTCACGATGTCGGCCGTTGGGATCGTGAGCGTGTCGTTGGTGGTGCGCACGGTCACCGCGTCCTTCGTCTCGCGCAGCACGATGCCGCCGACGACGCGGTCGTCGTTGAGGGTGAAGTTCACCATCTGGAACTCGCGCGGCACGACGGCGCTGGGGTCGATGACGTTTTCGAGAACGTAGTCGAGGTTCGAGCGCTGCGAACCGGTGAGCTCCGGGCCGACCGACTGCCCTTCGCCAAACATCTTGTGGCACGCGGCGCAGTTCTTGGTGAACAGCGCCTTGCCCTTAAGCACGTCCGCGCCTTTCAGTGCGTCGTCGGTCAGTTCGGCCTTCCACTTCTTGATGAGCGCCGCGCGCTCCTTGCTGGCGGTGGCGATCTTGCCCCACACCTTTTCGAGCCGCGCGCTCACGTCCTTGTCGTTGAGCGCGAGCACCTGCCGCGCGGTCACAACCGGCACGTCGGCTCGCGGGATCGTGCCTTTCTCCATCGCGCCGAGCAGTTCCTTGGCGAAGCCGACGCGGGCTGCGAGCGTCTGCACCGCGTCCAACTTCTCCTCGGCTGTGAGCTTCGGGTAGGCGTTCAGGATCGCCGCCGGCGTGCCGTCATCGGGGAAGCCCGCGAGCGCGCGAATCGCGGGCCCGCGCATCGCCGCGTCATCGAGCAGGGCATGCAGGGTCTTGGCGAAGTCTGGCAGCCTCTTCGGTGCGAGCAGCTCGATTGCGGCGCGACGGTCCTCGGCCTTCGCGCTGGTGTCTGTGACGCGCTTCAAGAGGGAAGCGATAGCGTCCTTGTCGCCAAAGACGACAGCCAGCGCTTCGGCTGCGTTGACAACGGATTGGGACTTACTCTTGAGTAACTGCGCGTACACTTCGTTCCAAGCAGCAGGGGCGACGATCTGCTTTCGGCCAGCGAGTGTTTCTCGGAGAGCAGCGAGCACTTCTGCTTGTACATCTGGGGCTGCCTCAAATGCCGTCTTTTTGAGTGACTCTGCCAAGAACTGATCGGCGTAGTTCGCAGGCTGTGACATTGCCCAACGCACAGCATTCCGGCGCACTAGTGCGTTGGGCGCGATTTGAATTGTGCCGGCAACACCGTCTGGCACCTTCAACTTCGGATCAAGGACATGAGATAGGGCGTACCAGAGCAGCTGATTGGTAGAGTCATCCGCCGACTTGTAAACAGGATTCCGAAGCAGCGCACTAACCAGCATCTGCCCAACGAGTACTCGAAACCGTGGGATCGTGGACGCAACTGCGTTGCAGACGAAGGGCGATGTCTCTGTCTTAGCTAGAGACTCAAGGGCATCGAAGTAACTCAGCTCAGGTTGGACATCTGGGGTGAACCGAACGGCCCATACTCGAACGTGTTCATCAGGGTCGCGGTAGAGTTGCGATAAGGCTTCTCCAGTAAGTTGGCCTAGCGATACCATCGCCCACAGCGCCCGCAAACGTATCGGTGCGTCATTCTCGTCCTTCAGAATTGTGCGCAACGCGTCGGCGACCTCCGCGCTCGCCTTCGGCTCGCGGCTAACGGCGCGCTCTTGCAGCACGCGCCGCGCCTTGCGAACTAGCCATTCGTTGGGCGAGAGTTGCAGCTTCACTAGCTCGGCGTCTGGCATCTTGCTCACGTCGCCTTTGAAGGGCTTGGCGTCCTTGTACACGACGCGGTAGATGCGGCCGTTGGTGGTGTCGGCCTTGTCGTAGTTGTGACACTCGCCGGTGTCGCACCAGTCGCTGACGTACAGCGCCCCTTCGGGGCCGACCTTCACGCAGATGCCGCGGAACCACGGGTCGTTGGCGAACAGGAAGTCCGGGCGGCGCACGCCCTTCACGCCGCTCTTGGTGCGCACGAGGCCGTCGTTGTTCAGGCGGTTGCCGTGGATGTTCGCGGTGAAGAGGGTGTTGCGGTACTCCTTCGGGAAGTTGTCGCCGAGGTAGATCGCCGCGCCGCTGTGCGCGTGCCCGCCGCCGGCGTCGTCGTGCTCCTTCTTCAGCGAGCCGTCCTTATTCGCCCGGCTGTCGGTCCAACTCCCGCTCCCCCAGTGCCGGTAGTCAACGCAGCTCTTCATCAGCCCGTAGGTGTGCGGGTTGGGGTCTTGGCCGTACATGCGCTCGTAGTGCCCGCCGGGGACGAAGTGGAACAGGTGATCGATCACGCAGTTGGTGATGAACAGTTCGCCGTGTTCGTCGAAGTCGAGGCCGAACGGGTTGGTGGTGCCGTGCGCGAACACCTCGAAGGTCTTTCGCGTCGGGTGGTACTTCCACACCCCGCAGTCCATGTAGGTGCGATTCTCTTTGGGTGTGCCGGGCGCGCCGATCCACGCCTTCGCCTGAATGCCGTTGCAGCCGTAGAGCCAGCCGTCCGGCCCCCACGTCAGCGAGTTGAAGATGTTGTGCTTGGTGTCGGTCATGTTCCAGCCGTCGAGCTTCACCTCGGCCTTGCCCGGCTTATCGCCTTCGAGGATCGGCACGAACAGCAAGTTGGGCGACGAGCAGAGCCACACGCCGCCGAAGCCGAGTTCGATGCCGGACAGGTTCACGCCGTTGTCCATAAACACGGTCTTCTTGTCGTGAACGCCGTCGCCGTCCGTGTCTTCGAGAATCACGACGCGATCACTTCCCTTGCCGTCCTTGCTCCACTTGGGGTAGCTGAGGCACTCGATCACCCACATGCGCCCGCGATCATCGAACGTGAACGCGATGGGCTGCACGATATCCGGTTCGCCCGCGAACAGCGTGGCCATGAAGCCGTCCGGCAGCTTCATCTTGCCGACAGCTTCCTTCGTGGGAACGGGCTTGTCGGCATCGGCCGCGCGAAGCTGCGCGCCGCAGACGAGCGTGAACGTTAGCGCGAACAGTGCGAGGGTACGCATGGTGTGTGCAAGCAGTTGGGGAAGGGCCGAGTTTGGGATATGGTAATCGCCAGCGCAATCAGAAGCGACACCTGATCTCGCGAGCGGCGCGGCGTAAGCCCGCCGGTGCGATGCCCCACGAGTCACGTTTGCGTACATGAGTTGTGCTACTACCGGCGGGCTTACGCCGCGCCGCTCGCTGTGGAGTCATTCCATGCCGTCCCCCATCTCCGACGCCGCGGTTCGCGAGTACCACGCCGCCGGCTATTACCTCGCGCGCGGGTTTTACGAAGTGGACGAGATCGACCTGCTGCGCCGCTCCGCGAAGGCCGACAACGAACTCGATAAGCGCAGCTTCGGGCGGGCCGACGGGGAAGGGGGTGTTGTGCGGCTGTCGCTGTGGAACCACCCCGGCGACGGCATCTACGGCATGTTCGCCCGATGCGAGCGCATGGTCCGGAGCGCGGAGAAACTGCTCGGCGGCGAGGTGTACCACTACCACTCGAAGATGATTCTCAAGGACGCGAAGGTCGGAGGCGCGTGGGCGTGGCACCAAGACTACGGCTACTGGTATCAGAACGGCGTGCTGACCCCGAACCTGACATCGGTGTTCGTCGCGGTCGATCCCTGCACGCGCGCGAACGGTTGCCTTCAGGTGATCGGCAACTCGCACCACGCCGGGCGCATCAACCACGTCCTCACCGGCGATCAGGCCGGCGCGGACAAGGAGCGCGTCGAAGAGCTGTTGAAGCGCCCGGAGCAGTTCCCGCTGGTCTACGTGACGATGGAACCCGGCGACGCCTTGTTCTTCCACTCGAACCTGCTGCACCGCAGCGACCAGAACACCAGCGACCACCCGCGCTGGGCGATGATCTGCTGCTACAACGCGCGCAGCAACGACCCCTACAAGGACGCGCACCACCCGCGCTACACCCCGCTCAGCGTGGTGCCCGACGCGGCCATCAAGCAAGTCGGCGTGAAGCGCTTTGCGGACAGCGGCGACGTGGCATGGCTCGAAGACGCCCGCGATAGCAGCGCGAAGGCGCTGCTGAAGTCAGAAGAGTAGCCGCGCGAGATCGCAGACAAGACACGATTAGACCAGATCAGAGTTTGTATTCAACCCTGTCTTCTGTCTTCATCGTATCTTGTCTGCGTTCATCGTGCGGCTCATTAGACTCGTTGCGCAATAGCGATCGATGGCCTATTCATAGGGTTATGACGAATTACGAGAAATTGCGTCGGAAGCCGTTGTTGTTCCGCATGTTCACGGGGCTCTCGGCCGACGAGTTCG
>VGZJ01000183.1 GCA_016872595.1 Planctomycetota bacterium | reverse complement strand
CCGGATCGGCGTGGTGAGCGCTGTGCCTGCCATCGGTCCCGCCTCCTTCCTCCTTGGCTCCAACACCAAGTAGGGGAGGCGTTTCCGTTTCAACTGTCAAGTAACTTCCACACTGGGTGAACTCCAGGTACAACTCGGTTGACCGCAGCGCGGAGCCGATGTTCAATCAGGCGTACCTAATCGTGGAGCGCCCGCTGCCCGCGAACGGCACCTTCGGGGCCGGGTTCCGCGTCGACGCCCTGTTCGGCTACGACCACTACTTGGGCCAGTCGCGCGGGTTCGAGGCGGACCGCGACTTCGGCTCGCGCTGGAACGGCCAGTACTACGGCCTCGCGGTCCCGCAGGCCTACGCCGAGTTCGGCACCGATTGGGCCTCGCTCAAGGTCGGCCACTTCTACGGCACCGTGGGCTACGAAACGCTCCCGGCGCTGGGGAACTTCTTCTACTCGCGCGCCTACAGCTACCAGTTCGGCCAACCGATCACGCACTGGGGCGGCCTCGCCACCGTGCAGCTCACCAAGAACGTGCAGGGGCACGCCGGGCTGGTGAACGGCTGGGACACGCTCGTCGGCCGCGCGAGCAACGTTAACGTCATCGGCGGGCTGAAGTACACGCCCGACAGCAAGCTGTGGTGGGCGTCGGCCGCGCTGGTGAGCGGCCAAGAGGACAACAACCCGGCGCGCCGGCCGAACGTGCCCGGCACCGACGGGAACCGCACGCGCTACAGCGTACTGCTGGGGCTGACCCCGGGCGGCCCGTGCGGGAAGTGGGAGTACGTGTTCCACCACCACTACGGGTGGCAGGAGAACGGCACCCCGCAACTGAACTTCGCCCGCTGGTACGGCATCGACCAGTACGTCTACTACCGCGTGTCGAACGCGGTGAAACTGGGCACGCGGTTCGAGTGGTTCCGCGACGAGGACGGGACGCGCGTCGGCCTGAACCGCGCGGCGAACACGAACAACCCGCCGCTGCCGGGGAACTTCTTCGCGCTCACGACGGGCCTGAACTACGCCCCGACCGCGAACCTGATGATCCGCCCCGAAATCCGTTGGGACTTCACCAGCGACGCCCCGCGCCGCGCGTTCAACGACGGCCGCAAGAACAACCAGCTCCTGCTCGGGTGCGATCTGGTGTGGCAGTACTGACGGCCCGCCCAAACCGCGCTCGCGTTCGGGACGCGGGCGCGGTACGCTGGCCGAATGTCCACACTACACCACAAGGCGGCGCGCCGCCACCTGTCCGCCAACTGCCCGGTCATGGAGCGCGTCATCGCCCGCGTCGGGGCGTGTACGCTCGCGCCGAGCGAACTCGACCCGTTCACCCTGCTCGTGCGGTGCGTGATCGGGCAGCAGATCTCGACGAAGGCCGCGGAGTCCATCTCCGGTAAGCTCGTCGCGCTCGCCGGCGACCCCACAACGGGCGCGGTCCCGCTCGCGAAGGTCGCGCGGTTGACCGACGCCAAGTTCAAGGCGTGCGGCATCTCCGGGCCGAAGCAGCGCACGCTCCGCGCCGTCGTCGCTCACGTCACGGCGAACCCGACGCTCCTGCCCGGCATCCCTGAGTTGGACGACGCGACGATCCGCGAACACCTCACGAGCATCAAGGGCATCGGCCCGTGGACCGCCGACATGTTCCTGCTGTTCGGACTCGGCCGGCCCGACGTGTGGCCGGTGGGCGACTACGGAATCAAGGTCGCGGTGAAGGCCCAGTTCCGGCTGCGGAAACTGCCGGACTCTGTTAAGCTGACGAAAATCGCCCGGCCGTGGGAGCCGCACCGCAGCGTCGCCAGTTGGTACCTGTGGCGCACGCTCGACAAGGGCTACAGCGCGGGCGAGTAACGGGGAACCGGCGTGACGAGCGAAGCCGACTTTCAGCGCGCGCTGGACGCGAACCCGGACGACTGGCAAACGCGACTGGTGTTCGCGGACTGGCTCGACGAGCGCAACGACCCGCGCGCCGACGGGTACCGCGCGCTCGGCGTCCAAGAGTTGCGGCCGTTCTGCGTGCGCGACTGCTACTGGTGGACCGCAGAGGGCGACGGGTTCCCCTACTACAACCACCTGCCCCCGGACTGGTTCCGGCTGGTGGCCGGGTACGAGCACCGTTCGGAAGGGCGTTGGCGCTGGCCGGACTCGTCCACTCAGGATCGGGATAACCGCGCCCAGATCGAGGACGCCGCGGCCCGCGCGTTCCACGCGCTGCCGGCCAAGCGCCGGGCCGCGCTCCTCGCGACGAAGCTCTCGAAGCCGTCGGCCGAAGAAAAGCCCAAGCCCGTGCGTAAACCACGTACAACGCGGGCGAAGAAGACGCCATGACCAGTGAAGCCGACTTTCAGGCCGCGCTGACCGAAGACCCGAACGACTGGCAGACGCGGCTCGTGTTCGCGGACTGGCTGGACGAGCAGGGCGACCCGCGCGCCGACGGGTACCGCGCGATGGGGATGCTGCGCCTGCGCCCGCACGCGATGGGCACGCGGAACTGGTGGACCGCGGAGGGCGACGGGAACCCGTACTACAACCACCTGCCGCGCGACTGGTTCGCGGCCGTGGCCGGGTACGAGCACCGGCCCGAACAGTGGCGCTGGCCGACCGAGTGGGACACCGCGACCGACAACCGCGCGGAGATCGAGGACGCCGCGGCCCGCGCGTTCCACGCGCTGCCGGCCCAGCGCCGGGCTCTCTACCTCGCGGGGAGCCGCGGGCACGACTACCGACCGGGGGAGTAGGCCGTGACCTCCGAAACCGACTTCCACGCGGCGCTCGACGCGGACCCCAACGACTGGCAGACGCTGCTGGTGTTCAGCGACTGGCTGCGCGACCGCGACGACCCCCGCGCCGACGGGTACGCGGCGCTGGCCCGGCGCGGGCGGCGGCCCGGTCGCCACGACCTGAACAAGACGCACGGCGCGAACTGGGAGGGGACGTGGTTCGCGTGGGCGAAGTTGGGCACCGCGAACCGCATCGGCGGCCCGGTCACGGAGGCCGACATCGACGCGCTGTTCGCCGACTGGTACGACCTGCTGAAGGGCGCGAACCAACTGCCGACGTGGGACAGCCAAGCGTGGGCCTACTTCCGGACGCGATCCGCGGCGCTCGACGTGGCCGCGCGGGCGTTCACCGACCTGCCCGCCGCGCGCCGCGCCGCGCTGCTCGCGCCCTGACGCGGGGGGGCGAAGTGATGACTTCCGAAGCCGACTTTCAGGCCGCGCTCGACGCGGACCCGACCGACTGGCAGACGCGGCTCGTGTTCGCGGACTGGCTGGACGAACGGGGCGCCCCCCGCGCCGAAGGCTACCGCGCGCTCGGCGCGCTGCGCCGCACGCCTTTCCCGTGGCGCAACCCGCCGGACCCAGAAGGCGTACTCCGCTGGCTGTACCACAACGGCACCGGCACCTATCAGGGGCGACCGATCCCCGACGAGCACCGATTACCGCAGGACTGGATCGGCGCGATCAGCAAGGACGGCCGCACGCAACCGCTCATCATCTGCTACGACGTGGGCGACGGCACCCCGCTGCCGCGGTCGGCAATGGAAGACGCCGCGGCGCGGGCGTTTCTGAAGCTGCCGGCAGCGCGCCGCGCCACGCTGCTGGCCGGGAAGTTGCGCCGCCGCAGGTAATCGCGTTGTAGCCGTTAGGGCGGGACACGGCCCGCTCGCGCGTCACTTCGGCCCGCGGAACGCGCGGACCTCGGCCGGGGGCGAGTCGCGGGGCGTGCCGCCCATGGCGCTGGCACCGAACAGATCGAAGCCGGTCGCGGCGACGAGTTGCTTCCCGTCGGGCGCGAACGCCAAGTGCGTGACCTCGCGCGCGAAGCCGTCGAGCGAGAGTACCTCACGCTTGCTCGCCGGGTCCCAGACTTTCACCACGCGATCCGCGCCGCCGGTGAAGAGGCGGTCGCCCGGCCCGAAGACCAGTGACAGGATCGGGCGCGTGTGGCCGCGAAGCGATAGGAACTCGGCACCGGTCGCAACGTCCCACCCGAAGACAGCCCCCCCCGTCGGCCCGCCGCCCGCGACCGCGAGTCGCCCTTGCGAATCGAACACCGCCGCGAAAAGCTCGACCGCGATAATCTTGCGGAAGAGTTCCTTTCCCGTGCTCAGGTCCCAGACCAATACGATCCCGCGGGACTCGAGGCGCGCCTGCCCTTCCGGCTGCCACACGGCGACGAAGGTAGTCGCGAGTCGCCGGCCCTCGCGGTCGGCGGTCGCGCATGTCGGGAGCAACTCCGGGAAGCGGGCACCGTTCGGCACCAGCTCGTTGAGTTCGACTTCGCCGGATTCGCGCGGCGCGCGGGTGTTCGGGTCCCAAGTGGCGAGCCGGGCGTGAAACTTCGTTCGGTTGGTGGTCCGGGCGCTGCTTACCGCGAGCGTGCGGCCGTCGGGCGTACAGGCCACAACGGAACCGGCCTGCGGCCCCTGTTCCGCGTCGGCGGGCGGCTCGATGGTGTGGCTCGTCGTGCCGTCCGCACCGATGACGCGGACGCGCTCCTGCCGATCCGCGGGCCTTGCGCGTTCGAGTACGAACACTCTGCCGTCCGGAGCCATCGCGCCGCGAACCCACAGTGCCGTTGCGGGCGTCGCGGACTCGCGACCGTGGGTAAGGTCGCGCGTGACGAAGCGGCGCGACTCGGGGCGCTCGTCGAACGTGACGAAATCGAGGGCCGCGAACCGCACCCCGTCCGGCGCGACCGCGACCACGGAACTGATGCGCTCGCGGGTGGCCGGGGAACGCCAGACGTCGGCGGCGAGCGCGGCGGCATCGAACCGGTAGATCGCGCCGGCGCTGCCGAAGCCGTCGCCCACTGCCGCCGCGACCTCTTTGCCGTCCGGGGAGACGGCCAACCGCGTCATGCCGTGCGGGCAGCCGCGCAGCGCGAACCGTTCGGCACCCGTCTTGCGGTCGTGGGCGAGTATCAACTTGTTCGCGCCCCCGGACCACACCAACCCGTTGCGGTCGTACGCGAGCGCGTTCACCTCGCCGGTGTGTCCCGTGATCTGTCGCGAAGACTGCTTGGGGCCGAGCGCGAACTCGGTCACATCCGCGCCGCGCCCGAACGCGACCGTGCCGCTGTCCGCGTCGAATGCGAAATGGCCCAGCAGCGAACTGCCCGTTTCGGGTTGGGCCACCAGTTTCCCCGACCGCACCTCCCAGACGAAGACGCGCGGTACGAACGTGTCCGCGGCCTTCGGGTGGTCGTTCGGTCCCCGAACACTGATGCCGCTATCGACCGCGGAGACCGCGAACAACTTCCCATCGGGACTGAAGCCGGTTGAGGTGATTTGCGCGATGCTGCCCGTGGGTGACGTAAAGGCGGGAATGGAGCTCAGCTTCTTCCCGGCGAGCGCGTCGTAAATGGCGAAGTGCCTCTCGGGCCCTCTGTTGGTGACCTCGGATGCGACCAACAGGCGCCCGTCGGGAGTGTACCCGACTGTGACGGCACGGCCGGGTTCGGTCTCCCCGTCGGGGCCTTTCAGGTCGCGAAACCTGCCGGTCGTGAGTTCGACGACTCGGACCCCGCTGGCGGCCACGTATGCCAACTCGCTGTTCATCGGGTGAAACGCGATCGAGGCCTCACGTTGGAGGCGGTTCTTGTCGCCGGGGATGGTGTGCCGCTCGCGCCCGGTGGCGCGGTCGATGACCGTGAGAGTGTTGGACAGGGTCAGGTAAGCGAGCCACTTCCCGCCCGGGCTGTAGGCCAGCGCGAGGGGGAGCGAGTCGGTCGCGAGTACGTCCTTCTCCGGGCGGCTCAGGCGGTCGAGGTGGTGCCACTCCCAGCGGCGGCGCTCCGGCGGGCACCGCGCCAGCGCCGCGCGCATCCCGTGCAGGTCGTTCGCCTTCCAAAGCTGGTGCGCGAGGGCCACGTCGCTCAGGTAGCCGCGCTCGGCCGCGGCCTCGTTCGCGGCGACGAGGTCGGTGGCCTTTGCCGCGAGGTCGTCGCGCGCGACCTTCAGACCGGCGGCGAGCGCGGCCTGTTCGTCGCGCGCGATCTGAAGGTCGGCGTTGGTGCGCGTCAGGTCGGCGTTCGCGCCGGCCAGTTGTTCGCCGCGCCTGTGGGCCTGAAGGCCGAACGCCAGCGACACCACGGAGCCGATCACCAGCGCCAGCGCGACCGACGCCGTGAGCGCGGCGACCGTGGGGTTCCGCTTGGCCCACTTGGTCAGGCGCTCGACCGGCCCCGCGGGGCGCACGCTGACGGGCCGCCCGGCGAGGTAGTTCTCCAGATCGGCGGCGAGCGCGCCGGCACTGGGGTAACGGTCCGCGGGCGCCTTCTCCAAGCACTTGAGCGCGATCAGTTCGAGGTCGCGCGGCAGATCGGGGACGTGCGCGCGCGGCGCGGGCGGGGCCTCGGCCGTCACCTTGCGGAGCGTGCCCCACGTGTCGTCGGCGTCGAACGCCCGTTTCCCGGTCAGGCACTCGTACAGGATCGCGCCGAGCGCCCACACGTCGGCCGGGGGGCCGACGAACTTGGTCTCACCGCGGGCCTGTTCGGGGGCCATGTACGCCGGCGTGCCCATGAGCGCGTTCGTGTGCGTCAGGTCCGTCCCACCGGTCTTCTTCGCCAGCCCGAAGTCCGTCACCTTCGGCTCGCCGGCCGAATCGAACAGGACGTTACTGGGCTTCAGGTCACGGTGAACGATGCCGAGGTCATGCGCGGCCTGCACCGCACCGGCCAGCTTCACCAGCAGTTCGGCCCCGGCGCGCGGGGTCATGCGCGTGCCGCGCAGCTTGTCGGAGAGCGTACCCCCGGTGAGCAGTTCGAGCACCATGTACGGCCCGGCGTCGGCCTGCCCGGACCCGAACACCTGCACGACGTGCGGGTGCGTAATCGCGGCGACCGCCTGCGCTTCGGCCAAGAACCTGATCACGGCGTTCGTGTCGCCGCGCCCGCCTTTCAGCACCTTCAGCGCGACCGCGCGGTTGAGCTGCGCTTGCCGGGCCTCATACACGACGCCCATGCCGCCGCTGCCGACCTCGCGCACGATGACGAACCCCGGTGGATCGGGGAACGGCTCGCGCGTGCCGACGCGCGGGGTCGTGGCCGTGAGCGGTTCGGCGTCGTTGCCGCTGTGCGTGAGCGCGCTACGCGTGCCCGGTTCCGGTGGCGCGGGCGCGTCGAGCGTGTCGCCCTCGGCCGGCGTCGGCGGGGGCCGGTCGCTCTCGCGGGTCTGTTGGTCGGACGGATCGGGCATGACTGCGCCGGGTTCGGAGTACGGTTCGCGTGCGAGCGATGATACCATGACTCGCGGCCGTCTTCACCAGTCGGAGCCGCTCATGGCCGCCTCTCCCCTCGTTCTCGCCATCGATCAGGGCACGACCAGTTCGCGCGCGGTCGCGTTCGACGCGCACACCTTCGCCGTGCTCGGCACCGCGCAGCAGGAGATCGAACAGCACTACCCGCGCGACGGCTGGGTCGAACACGAGCCGGAAGATATCTGGTACTCGGTCGCGCGGACCGTGCGTGAGGCACTGGCGAAGTCCGGGCGCGCGGCCCGCGACGTGGCCGCGGTCGGCATCACCAACCAGCGCGAGACGGTGATCGGCTGGGACCGCGCCAGCGGGCGCGCCGTCCACCGCGCGATCGTGTGGCAGGACCGGCGCACGACGGACTTCTGCCGCGCGAGCGCCGCCGACCAGCCGATGCTGACGGCGAAGACCGGCCTCGTGCTGGACCCGTACTTCTCCGGTACGAAGGTTCGCTGGCTGCTCGACCAGCAACCGCTGTTGAAGGTGCTGGCCGAGCGCGGCGACCTGAAGTTCGGCACCGTCGATTCGTTCCTCATCTGGCGACTGACCGGCGGCGCGGCCCACGTCACCGACGCGACCAACGCTAGTCGCACGCTGCTGTTCAACATCCACGCGATGCAGTGGGACGACGACCTGTTGCGCTACTTCGGCGTGCCACGCGCGGCGCTGCCCGACGTGAAGCCGAGCGCCGCGGAGTTCGGCGTGACGAAGGGGCTGGACTTCCTGCCCGACGGCATCCCGATTCGCGGCGTGGCCGGCGACCAACAGGCGGCGCTGTTCGGGCAAGCGTGCTTCGCGCCGGGCGAGGGCAAATGCACCTACGGCACGGGCGCGTTCTACCTGCTGCACACCGGCGGTGCGGCGGTCGCGTCGAAGCACAAGCTGCTGACGACCGTGGCCGCGATGACCGACGTCGCCCCGCAGTACGCGCTCGAGGGCGCGGTGTTCATCGCCGGGGCCGCGGTGCAGTGGCTGCGCGACGGGCTGCACCTGTTCCGCTCCGCGGCCGAGGTCGAGCAGTTGGCGAAGGACTCGAACCCGGCGGAACCGGTGCTGTTCGTGCCGGGGTTCGTGGGGCTGGGCGCGCCGCACTGGGTGCCCGAAGCCCGCGGGGTGATCTTCGGCCTGACCCGCGCCACGACCGCCGCGGACCTCGGTCGCGCCGCGCTCGAAGGCGTGGCGCTACAGGTGGCGGATCTGATTGATGCTTCCGAAAAGGACGCCGCTTGCGGCTTCGCGAGCAACACCGCGCTGCGCGTCGACGGCGGTATGGCCCGCAACGACTGGTTCTTGCAGGCGCAGGCCGACGTGCTGGGCCGCGCGGTGGCGCGGGCGGCGCAAAGCGAATCGACCGCGTTGGGCGCGGCGTACCTCGCGGCGGTGGGCGCGGGCCTCGCCGACCGCGCGAAGCTGACCTCGCTCATGTCGGCCGCGACGCGCTTCGAGCCGAAGCTACGGGCCGCCGACCGCGCCGCGAAGCTCGCCACGTGGCGCAAGGCCGTGCAAGCCGTGATCGGGTTCTACGTGGGGTGAGCCGTCAACCGAGTATCGATTCCGGCAGTGTGAACACGCGGCGGTATCGTATCCCGTGCCAATCGTCCTCTTGCTTCGCGCTAAAGTTGTTCGAGATGTACCACGAGGAGAGCGGTACGAACGCTTCGAGTTGGCAGACGCCGCCGCACTCGCGCACGCCGCCGTCGCCCCCGCGATAGCCGGGGTCGGCGAGTGCTTCTTGGTGGTAGGTGTTGGTGACAATCCACAGCCCGAAGGCGTTCCGAACGTGCGGTCCACCAGTTGGATCATCGCCCCAGTTCCAAACGGCGCGCGATCCGCCGGAACACGCGAACTCCCACTGGTCGGCAGTCGGCAGTTGAAAGCCGTCAGTGGCGATGGCGTTCCGCTCCGCGGTTCCGGTCTTGCGCCGCTTCTCTTCCCCCCTGACAGCGAATAGATATGGTGCCAGCCGCACCTGTCGCAACGGGCTGAGAACGCTCGTCAGGTAGCGCTCCCAAGTGACCCCCTCCCACTCCGGGTAGTGCTCGGCAATTGCGCGAGCCGCACTGCGCCATCGGTCGAGCAAGTTCGCGGGCGGCGGGTGGCGGTTAGGCTCGTAGCCCAGTGTCACCTCGCCGCCCGGAATCAGTGCGAACGCGGTGTTGTTCCAGTCGAAGAACGCGATGTAGCGTTCCTGACCGCCGCACGAGTGCTGCGTCATACCACTAAACAACCACGGCTCCCGCAGGCACCGCTCGACGGCGCGGGCGACGGTTTCCGCCGTGTGCGCGTCGAGCCGGTCCCACACCGGCAGCGTGAGGAACTCGCGCTCGACCAACTCGCCGCTCGGGTTGCGGGGCATCGCGTTCCCGTGTGATGGTAGGGTCGGTTCAATCGTCCCTAAGATAGCCGAACTTGGTCCCGTTCCCAACCGCGAGTTGCCATGCTTCCCGCCGATGTGCTGCGACAAGTGCGGCGGTTGCACCTGCGGGCGCGGCGGCTCGTGCAGACGCTCCTCGGCGGCGAGTACCACTCCGCGTTCAAGGGCGCGGGGCTGTCGTTCGAGGAGGTGCGCGAGTACCAGCCCGGCGACGACGTGCGCACCATCGACTGGAACGTGACCGCCCGCGTCGGGCACCCGTTCATCAAGCGGTTCGTCGAGGAGCGCGAGCTGACCATGATCCTCGCGGTGGACGTGTCCGCGAGTCAGGGGTTCGGTACGCGGCAACTCACCAAGCGCGCGGCGGCGGCGGAACTGGCGGCGCTGCTCGCGCTGTGCGCGGCCAGCAACAACGACCGCGTCGGGCTGCTCGCGTTCTCCTCGGAAGTCGAGCGCTACGTCGCCCCGAACAAGGGGCCGCGCCACGTCCTGCGGCTACTGCGCGACATCCTCGCGTTCGACCCCAAGCACCCCGGCACCGACCTCGGCGCGGCCCTCGACTACCTGAACAAGGTGCAGCGCCGCCGGGCCATCGTGTTCCTGATGAGC
Organism: Planctomycetota bacterium; assembly: GCA_016872595.1. Lineage (GTDB taxonomy): Bacteria > Planctomycetota > Planctomycetia > Gemmatales > Gemmataceae > Gemmata. The sequence continues at coordinate 2,479 of VGZJ01000183.1, read as the reverse complement.
GACTTCATGGGAACCGGCTTCGAGGGCGCGTTCCGGCGGGCGGCGCACAAGCACGACCTGATCGCGGTGCGGACCAGCGACCCGCGCGAGCGCACGTGGCCCGCGGTCGGGCTGGTGCGCGTTCAGGACGCCGAAACCGGGCGGCAACTGCTCGTCGATACCGGCAGCGCGCGGGTGCGCGAGCGGTTCCGCGCGAACGCGCAGGCCCGCGACGAGGCCTTCGCGAAGCTGGCCCGCGGGTGCGGGGCCGACCTCATCGAAGCCGGCACCGACGGCGACCACTTCGACGCCCTGCTCACCTTCTTTCGCAAGCGCGACCGCCGCCGGAGGCGCGCGTGAAGTTCGCCCTTGCGATACTCGCTTCGCTCCTCGCGCCCCTCGCGGTGCGCGCGCAGCCGGCGGTTGTGGCGACCGCGACCGCCGACACCCGCACCGTTTCCTACGCGACCTTCGCGCATGTGACGCTCGCGGTCGAAGGCCCCGCGCCGCTCGCGGTCGAGCTGCCGACCGAACTGCTCACGCCGGAGGCGGGCGTCGTGTGGCGGGCGCAGCCGGTGGGCACCGCGACCCGCGAGAAACTCGCCGACGGGCGCGAGCGCTGGCGCCTCGTCGTGCGCGTCCGCGCGTACCCGCCGCTGGTCGGCGACCCGGCCGGCACGCGCCACGTCGGCTTCAACCCGGTGCGCGTGAACGGCCAAGAGGTGACGTTCGAGCCGGTCCCGTTCGACGTCACGAAGCGCGCGGGCTTCGACGACCCGAGCGCCGTGCGGCCCCGGCCGCCGGTGGGAACCGAGGACCCGCCCCCCAAGCCCGCGGAACCGGCCGAGCCGTTCCCCGTTTGGGCCGTCGTCGTGCTGGCGGGCGCGGTCGGCGCGGTCGCGGCGGCGCTGGTGCTGCGCCCGCGCCGCGCGCGCCCGGTCGATCCGCTCGAATGGGCGCGGGCGCGGTTCGCGAACCTGAGCGCCGCCCCGCCGGGCGCGGCGACGGTAGACGGTGTCGCGGAGGTGCTGCGCGGGTTCGTCGAGCGCCGGTTCGGGGTGCCGGCCACCAAGCTCACGACGACGGAACTAGCGGCGGCGGCGCGGGAGCAAGGGTGGCCGGTCGAGCAGGCCGAGGCGATCCGGGCGCTGTTGGACGAGTGCGACCGGGCGAAGTTCGCCGGCGACGTGCCCGACGACGACGGGTGCCGGCGGCTGGTTCGGCGCGCCGCGGAGTGGGTAAACGACGTCGGCCGGGCCGCCGGGCCACGGTAGCGGCGGCTTCGGCACGTACTTCCCCTTCACCGACCACCCGGCAATCGCGGTCCACTGCGCCGGCGGCTCCCACCCATCGAGTAGCGGCGGGTAGCGGTCGATGTGGGGGTTCCGCGAGCGGTCGTAGAACAGGTCCTGCGGGTACGTCGCGCCGGGCCGCGCGGTGCGCGAATCGATCAGCCCGGCCCACGCCGCGCCCTCGATAATCGCTTCCGAACAGAACAGCCGGTTCCCCGGCGGGCGCGGGCCGCGCGCCAGCGGGGTGAACATCGCGCGCGAGTGGAACGGCGTGACCTGAAGCGCGAACCGGCCGAGCGCGTACCGCGTGTTCTCCGCGGCCCGCGCGAACGCGCTCAGGCGCGCGTCTTGGTCCGTCGTGAGCGGGTCGCGGCGCGCGCGGATCCAAATGCTGCCGGGGTACTGCGCGAGCCGGTACGCCAGCGGCGTCACGCGCGTCCACGTGGTGTCGTTGAACCCGGCCTCGAAGACGCCGAGGTTCCCGTCGGCCATCGTCACGACGATGCCGCCGTGCCCCGGTCGGCCGGTCAGCGCGAGCCGGTACAGCGCCGTCCAGAACGGCGTGGTGTCGCTCATCAGCACCACGTCGCCGGCCTTCGGCTGGTACGCGCGCGCCGGCCCGCGCGGGGCCAGCTGAACGTCATACGACGGCGCGTATAAGTAGCCGAACGGCGCGTCGGTCGGGACGTAAGCGGGCGGGTACGCCTTCGGGCCGACGGGGTCGGCCGCGGGAGAGAGTAACAGCGACAGCGCGACGACCGGGAGCATCGGCGGCCTCAGAAGGCGGGTGGCAGTGAGGTTAGTATGTCGCGCGCGCCGGCGCGCGGCCAACCCGCCGCGCCGCGGTTACAGTTTCGCCAAACCGTCCCGCCCGCACAACCGGACCGCGCCCCGAAGTGGGGACAAATCACAATCGGTTGCACAACGCCCGCCCTCGTCTTCTGGCCCCAAGGGGGCCACCGGGAAGAGGCCGGGGTTTCAACCCCGGACGCGGAAGGTGGTTGCACAAGGTTCGTGTCCTCCTCCGACCGTCCTGAAGTTGCAAAATCACAATTCCTAGTACAACAAGCGCTTATCAGAATAGATGTTCTTCACGATAAGGTCGGCGCCCGTGCGGCCCCGCCGCGTGGCTGATCGGCGGGTGGGTTCAGGCGTCGATCATCCGGTTCACCAGTCCGGCGATGGCCCGGACCCGCATCCCGTGCCGC